>JAPOVR010000102.1 GCA_026708005.1 Actinomycetes bacterium | reverse complement strand
TCGAACCGCACGCAGTAGCACCACTCGGGGTTCTCACCGTGACCGAGCGCGTTCGGTTCGATCGAGCCGTCGACTAAGCGGGCCGCCTCCGTGCCGAGCTCGCCGAATCCCGCTCGGGGTCGCCTCGCTGACCGATCGACCGCTGCCGCACCTCGTCCCGACGGCCGACCGCGAGATCTTCGCCGCCGTGTTGGCCGAGGGGGGTCGGGATCGAGAAGCCTCCGCCTGCCGAGACCGGCCTCGTGCGCGCCACGACGTTCGGCAGCCTGCGGCGGCTTGCGACCGACAACTACTTCACCGCGCAGTCGAGCAAACGGGCGGCGATCGTCCTGACCGACGGCGAGAGCCGCTCGTTCGAGATCGAGGCGCTCGCGGCAGAGCTACGCGAGGAGGTGATCAGCCTGTTCGTCGTTCGCTTCTGGAGCGTGGACGAGCGCGTCTGGGAGCCCGACGGGACGCCGGAGCCCTACCGGCCTGATCCGTCGGCTGGGGTGCTGCTCGCGCGTCTCGGGACCGACCTGGGCGAGCCGATCGTCGATGAGCACGAGCACGCCTCGCTCGTCGCCTCCGTGCGCCGGCGGCTCGGCGAGGGGCGGTCGTGGAGTCTGGAACAGACCCGCAGGCCATCGCGCTCTCCTCCTGAATCGCGCTGCTCGCTGCGGTGCCGCTCGCGTTCGTGCTCGTCCGCCGGCCCCGCTGAGTGGCAGCGGTTTCGGTTGCGCGCAGCCGTCTGCGTAGAATGACGCAGCTCGCTGCGTGGCCCCGGTCGTGCGCCGAGCCGAACGAATCGCATACAGTCACGCGCGACGTGGCACAGTGCTCGCCGTGCCGCGGCGCGAGTCCGAGGAGGGTTTGATGGCCTACAGGCTGGGAGTCGACGTCGGAGGAACGTTCACCGACCTCTTTCTCGTCAGCGACATCGATGGACGCCAGTGGCGGGTGAAGACGCCGTCGACGCCGGTTAATCCGTCACAGGGCGTTTTGACTGGCGTGCAGCAGATCTGCGAGCGTGCCGAGATCGGGGTCGGTGACATCCAGAACATCCTGCACGGAACGACCGTGGCGACCAACGCGGTCCTCGAGGAGAAGGGCGCCCGCGTCGGGCTCATCACCACGGAGGGGTTCAAGCAGATCCTCCATCTCGCGCGCTCGCAGACGCCGGGGCCGCTCGCGGGGTGGGTGATCATGATCAAACCGGATCCACCCGCGCTGCTCTCCGACACCCGCGAGGCCGTGGAGCGCATGGACGCCCGCGGCAACACGGTCGTCGAGGTCGACGAGCAGCAGGTCGAAGGGGTCGTGCGCGATCTTGTCGAGTCCGGCGTCGAGTCGCTGACCGTAGGCCTGATCAACTCCTACGTCAATCCCAAGCACGAGGAGACGATCGGCGAGATCGTCGAGCGGCTCTACCCGGGCTTTCCGGTCACGCTCTCGGCACACGTTCTCCCGGAGTTTCGCGAGTACGAGCGGACGCTGACCGCGTGCATGAACTCCTACGTGCGACCGCGCGTTGCCGACTACATCACCCAGCTTCAGAGCGAGCTGAAACACGTCGGCGCGACCGCCGACGTCAACATCCTGCGCTCTGACGCGGGGCTCATGACCCTGCGCGAGGCCGAGCGGAACCCGATCTACGGCGTGCTCTCCGGTCCTTCCGGCGGTGTCGCCGGCGGCCTGTTCGTCGCGCGAAACGCAGGATTCCCCAACATCCTCACGTTCGACATGGGCGGTACCTCGACGGATGTCGCGCTGTGCGAGAACGGCGAGCCGACGATCGGCCGTGAGACGACGATCGGGCAGTTTCGGATCAAGGTGCCCTCAGTCAGCGTCCACACCGTCGGTGCGGGCGGCGGCTCGATCGCCCACGTCCCGGAGTTGACCCGCGCTCTGCGCGTCGGGCCGCAGTCGGCCGGCGCCGAACCCGGCCCGGCCGCCTACGGCCAAGGCGGTGAGGAGCCGACGGTCACCGACGCGAACGTCGTGCTCGGGCACCTGCCGCCGCGGCTGCTCGGCGGGGAGATGGAGCTCGATGTCGAGGCGGCGCATACCGCCGTCGCGAAGATCGGCGACGCGATGGGGTTGAGCGTGGAGGAGGCTGCGGAGGGCATCCTCTCGATCGTCAACGAGAACATGGCCGGAGCGCTGCGGGTCGTCTCGGTGCAGCGCGGACACGATCCCCGTGACTTCGCGCTCGTCGCCTATGGCGGCGCGGGGCCCCTGCACGCCAACGCGCTCGCCAAGCTGATGGGCTCGTTCCCGGTCATCGTGCCGCCCGCGCCGGGCTTGCTCTGTGCGATCGGCGATCTCGTCGCCGACTTCCGCGACGAGTTTGCGCAGACGTACATCCGGGTTCTCGCCGAGGCAGATCCCGGCGAGGTGGGCTCGATCCTCGACACCCTCGGAGAGCGGGCCGACGGGTGGCTCTCAAACGAGGGCATCGAGGCGGATAAGCGCCGCATCTCGTTCGTCGCCGACATGCGCTACCATCGGCAGGGATACGAGATCCCCGTGTCGATCACCCCGGACGAGGTGAGGGAGCACGGCCTTGACGAGCTCGATGAGCGCTTCAACGTCCTGCACGAGCAGCTCTACGGGTTCCGGATGCCCGACACGGCCTCGGAGATCGTGAACCTCCGGTCGGTCGGCTTCGGCACGGTTCCCAGCCTTGAGCTGCCGACCGGCGAGGAGGGAGAGAGCGACGCGTCGGCCGCCGTCGTCGAGGAGCACGAGATCCTCTTCGAGGGCAGCCGGGTGCCGACGAAGATCTACGACCGGAACCGACTTGAGCCCGGTGGGAGGATTCCCGGCGCCGCGATCATCACGGAGTTCGACTCGACCACGGTCATCCTTCCTGGCTACGACGGAGTGGTCGACGTCAACTACAACATCGTCATCAACGAGACCAGGTAGCGGAGGCGAGATGGCAACGATCGAGAAGCCGCGGATTGCCGAGATCCCCGACGCCGACGTCGACCCGGTTACGGTCGACATCATCGAGGGCGCGCTCAAGAGCGCACGCTACGAGATGGATGCGGTGCTGTTCCGCTCGGCGATGAGCCCGGTGATCCGTGAGCAGCACGACGAGTTCCCGATGATCACCGACCCGCACGGCCGCATGGTCGTCGGGCAGTTCGGTGCCTATATCAACGAGATGATGGAGGAGTGGGACAGCGGCATCTACCCCGGCGACGTCATCCTCACGTCCGACCCGTTCAAGTGCTCCGCCTCGATCTCGCACACGAACGACTGGCTCGTGCTCGTTCCGATCTTCTACGAGGACGAGCTGATCGGCTGGTCGTCGCAGTTCGGCCACCAGATGGACTGCGGTGGCCCGCTGCCGGGCTCGCTCCCGACCGCTGCGACGACGATCTTCGAGGAGGGCATCATCATCCCGCCGCTCAAGATCGTCGAGCGCGGCGAGGTTCAGCAGCCGGTCCTCGACCTGATCCTCAACAACATGCGGCTGCCCGAGGTGAACCGGGCCGACCTGTTCGCGATCATCGCGGGCTGTCGAGCGGGCGAGAAGCGCGTGATGGAGCTCTGCGACCGCTTCGGCAAGAACGTGTACCTCGCGACGCTCCAGAAGCTCCTCGACCGCACCTACGAGGCCATGAAGGTGCTCATCCACGCCGCGATCCCCGAGCAGCCGGAGACCTTTGAGGACTACATCGACGACGACGGGCTCGGCAACGGGCCCTTCAAGATGAAGCTGACGATCTGGCGGGAAGGCGACCACGCCTTCTTCGACTGGTCGGGCACCGACCCACAGTCCCTCGGGCCGATCAACTTCTACCTCTCCGAGGGCATGTTCAAGATGTTCATCGGGGTCTACCTGATCATGGTCAACGACCCCCAGATCCTCTTCAACGACGGCTTCTACCCGCTGCTGCACGTCGTCATGCCCGAGGGCAGCATGCTCAGGCCTCGGTTCCCGGCAGCGCTCGGCTGCCGCACCCACGCGCTCGCGCGGCTCTTCGACGTGCTCGGCGGCGCGCTCACGAAGCAGGCGCCCGAGCTCAACACCGCGTCCGGGTATGGGACGAGCCCGTACATGCTCTACTCGGGCTGGGATGAGAACGGCGAGTTCTTCTACTCGATGGAGATCCTCTATGGAGGCATCCCCGGGCGGCCTGTGGGCGACGGCATGGACGGTCATTCGTGGTGGCCGCTGTTCGAGAACATCCCGACCGAGTACCTCGAGTCGTACTACCCGCTGCGCATCGACGGCTACACGACCGTGACCGACTCGGGCGGGCCGGGCTTCCATCGCGGCGGCAACGGGGTGGAGAAGCGCTACGTCTACCTCGAGCCGGGCCAGGTCTCCGTCCATGACGACCGCTGGCTGACCAGGCCGTGGGCGGCGCTCGGCGGTCTGCCCGGCGGTCGCTCCTCCAAGCTGCTTGTGCGCGCCGACGGCACCGAGGAGATCCTGCCCTCGAAGATCGACCAGGTCGAGGTCCAGCCCGGCGACATGCTCATCCACCGCACCGCGGGCGGCGGCGGCTGGAAAGACCGCCTGGATCGGCCGGTCGAGGTGGTCGAGCGCGACGTGTCCTTCGGGCTCGTCAGCCGGGAGTTTGCCAAGGAGGGCTACGGGGTCGTGCTGAACGACGACGGGACAGCCGATCTTGAGGCAACCGAGCGCGAGCGTGAACGGCAGCGGGAGAAGCGCGGTCCTGTGCAGCCGTTCGACTTCGGTCCGCCGCTCGAGGAGGTTCTCGCGAACTGCCGTTCGGAGACCGGGCTTGAGCCGCCTGTGCCGGCGACGCCGCTGCGGTGGTCGCCGCTCGAGCCAGGCGATATGGCGCTCGAGCGCGTTCGGGCTGGCGACGGGATTCCGGCTCCCGAGTAGGAGGCAAAAGCAGGAACGAGTGCCGCGGTCGCGAGGTTCGTGTGGCGGGCCGCAGCCCGCTCCGCCAGCGCCGACGGCATCGGGAAGGCGGTCGCGCATAAGGTTCGAGGTGTTCCACGGCAGCGCCGGGTTTGGCGAGTCCCCAGCGCTGCTCATCATCGACGTCAACGCAGCTTCACCGCCCCGGAGTCCCCGCTCGTCTGCGACCTCGAGTCGGTGGTTGTAGCCATCGGTGAGCTCCTCGCCGAGGCGCGGCGAGCGCGTGTGCCAGTCGTCTACACGACGGTCGCCTATGACGAGGGCGACCGGGTTGCGGCCAAGGCGTTCGTCGACAAGATCCCGCGCTGACGACGCTCGAGGCTGGGAGCCGCTGGGTCGAAATCGATCCGCGCATCGCCTCCGAGGAGGGAGAGCCGGTGCTCAGGAAGCTCTTCGCGTCGGCCTTCTTCGGAACGCCGTTGTAGGCGTTGCTCACGGCCCACGGCGTCGACACGCTGATCGTGACCGGCGCCTCGACCGTCCGGACGACGGTCGTCGATGCGATCCAGCATGCGTTCCGTCCGGTCGTGCCCCGGGAGGCTGTCGGCGATCGCAACCCTGACGCGCACGAGGCAAACCTCTACGACATCGACGCGAAGTACGGGGACGTCGTCTCCCTCGAGGAGTAGCTCGCCTACGTGCGAGCGGTGGCCTCTAGCGCTGGTCTCGCCACGGGCACCGCGCCGGCGGCGCCGCTCGGGAGCGCCGCCGACGGGCAGGCGGGCGGCTGATGCCCCACACGCTCGCGGAGAAGATCCTCCTCGCGCACACGGAGGCCGAGACGCTCGCGCGGGGGGGCATCGTGATGGTGCGATGCGATGTCGTGATGGCCAACGACATCTCCGGCGCGGTCGCCATCCGGGAGCTCGCGCGGATGGGCGCCTTGCGCGTGTTCGATCCAGACAAGGTCATCATGGTCGCTGACCACTTCATGCCGGCGAAGGACACGAAGTCCGCTGAGCTCCAGAAGGTGATCAAGGACTGGTCGCGGGAGCAGGGCGTCACCTTCTACGACCAGGGCCGCGGTGGCATCGAGCACGCCGTGCTCGTCGAGGATGGCTGGGTTGTTCCGGGCTCGGTCGTTGCGGGCGGCGACTCGCACGCCCGCACCCACGGGGCCCTCGGAGCCTTTGGAACCGGGCTCGGGTCGACCGACGTTATGGGTGTCTGGCCTTCGGCGAGTTCTGGCAGGCGGTGCCCGGAACCATCCAGGTCGAGTACGTCGGCACGAAGCGACCGTTCGTGAGCGGGAAGGACCTCATCCTCGCCGTGATCGCTGAGATCGGGGTTGGCGGCAGCACGAACCATGCGCTCGAGTTGGTCGGGCCGGACGCAGAGGCGCTCTCGGTCGACGAGCAGCTCGCCGCTGCGAACCTCGCGGTCGAGGCGGGCTCGGAGGCAGGGCTGTTTCCCGCTGACGAGACGACGCCAGAGTACCTCGGCGGCCGTACCTCCCGCGCGTGGAGGCCCGAGCGCTCAGACCCCGATTCCGATGTCGCCCGTCGGGTGCGCATCGACCTCGACACGTTCGGGCCGCTCGTCGCGCTGCCGCACTCGCCCGGCAAGGTCGCCTCGCTCGACGATGCGGTTGCGCTGAGGTTGGCCAGGCCTACATCGGAAACTGCTCGAACGGCACGATGACCGACCTTCGCCAGGCCGCCGAGGTGCTGCGCGGGCGACGCGTGCACCCGCGTTGCCGCGCGATCATCGTTCCGGCCTCGCAGACGATCTACCGCGAGGCGCTCTCGGAGGGGCTGATCGACACCTTCGTCGAGACCGGCGCGGTAGTCTCGGCGCCCACCTGCGGCGCCTGCTTCGGCGGTGGGATGGGCGTGCTCGCCTCGGGGGGAGCGCGCCGTCGCGACGACGAACCGCAACTTCAGGGGGCGGATGGGCTCGCCTGAGGCCGAGGTGTACCTCGCCAACGCGTGGGTTGCCGCGGCCGCCGCGGTTGCCGGCGAGATCGTCGACCCCGCGGAGCTCGTGGGGACATGACGGAGCCGCGTGGCTAGGTTGCGAGCCAGGCTGATCACGTGGCGGCCGGGCTCGGCGATGACGGACGCCGTGGCTGGGTGGCCGCGTCTCGGACGGCGGCCGGAGGCGCTGCCAGCCGGTGGGACGAGGTGGGAGGGAACAGACATATCGAGGTGGCCAGGATGCGGCCGGCTGGTCGGGGAGAGCGGACACATCGAGGTGGCCGCGTTGCGGCCGGCACCGCGGAGGCTGGTTGGAGCGAGTGGACGTATCGGTGCGGCCGGCGTTGAGGCCGGCTGGTGGGAGCGAGCAGGTGAGTCGCTGCGACCGCGATGCGGCCCGGCGCACGTCGTCCGGGCTGCGGGAAGCTTTGTGGGGAGCATGGCGACTTCGGCCCGGCCGCGGGAGGCGAGTGGAGACATGGCAAATTCGGCCCCGCCGCATTTGGCCATGTCGCCTTCGGCACACGCGCGCGACGGCCCGCCCGGGTGGGGAACACTCCACCCTCCACCCGCAACCGATTTTACCAAGCGACTGCGCGAGCTTCTGTCACGCGCTGCAATGGATCTGCAACGAATGTGTGCCGAAAGGGAGCACGTGCCAAGTGGAATCCGGCAGCTGGTCACCGGCCAGCTTCCGCCCGATGGCATGAATGGAGCGTGTGCCGAAACGGGATCCGGCGCACGGAGGTGTGCGTGATGAGGGCGCTCGCGTGAGCGGCATGAGGGCAGTCGGCGCCGCGGGGGGGGACGACGTGCAGGCGAGCAGACGTGTCGAGGAGACCAGCGCGGCAGGAGGCGGGATGTGATCATCGAGGGTCGGGCCGTCGTGGTCGAGGGGAACGGCATCGACACTGACGTGCTGTACTCGGGCCAGTTCCTGAACGTCCTCGGTGTCGAGAAGATGAAGAACCACCTCTTTGAGGGGCTCGACCCGTCACTGCGCGATGAGCTGACCGGCGAGACGGTGCTCGTCGCCGGCGAGAAATTCGGCACGGGCTCCTCGCGGGAGCACGTGCCCCACGCGATGAAGGCCTCTGGCACCCGTCGCGTGTTGGGAGCGAGCTTCGCGCGCATCTTCCAGCGCAGCTGCGTGAACTTCGGTCTGCTCGTCATGACGGCTCCGGAGGCCGCTGCGGCCGCGCAGACCGGCGACCTCATCCGGATCGACACAGACTCGGGCGAGGTCTGCGTGGGCGAGGCCTCCTTCCAGGCCACACCGCTGCCGGCCTTCATGCTCGAGATGATCAGGGCGGGCGGCCTCGCGGGGTGGGGCCGCCGCCGGCTCTCGTGCACCTGACCGAGAAGCCGCCCCCCTTGTCGGCGAGGCGCTGCTCGGCGGCTATTGCGTCGGCCCCGCGCCGGACAGGGCGACGGCCCGTCGGCTTCGGCAGAGGGTTGGTGGCGGCGAGCGGGTCACGAAGGCTCGGCCCGGAGACCATGTGGTCATGACGTTCGCCTCATGCGGGCGCTGCGAGAATTGCCTGCGAGGACGCACGCCGTACTGCGACCTGATGTTCAGGGCCAATTTCGGGGGCACCCGCCTCGATGGATCAACGCCGCTCTCGTGCCGGGGCCTCACGATCTACGGCGAGTTCATGGGACAGTCGTCGTTTGCCACGCACTGGATTGTGGATGAACGGGCGGTCGTCGTGGTCTCGAAGGACCTCCCGCTGGAGACGATCAGCCCGCTAGGGTGCAGCGTGCAGACTGGGGCGGCGCGGTGTTGAACGCGCTTTGCCCGGAAGCGGGAGCGAGCATCGCGATCTTTGGTACCGGTGCCGTTGGACTCTGCGCGGTGATGGCGGCTGCGATCGTCGGCTGCCTGCCCATCATCGCTGTCGATCGGCGGCCCGATCGGCTCGCGCTTGCGGCTGAGCTCGGTGCCGACGAAACGATCCACGCCCAGGACAGCGACCCCGTCGAGGCGGTGCGGCGGATGTGCCCCGGAGGCGCCCAGTACTCGCTCGATGCGACTGGCGATCCCGCCGCCTTCCGACAGGCGGTTGACTTTCTTCGCGAGACCGGCCTGTGCGGACTCGTCGGCGCGGCTCCCTATGGCGCCGAGGCCCGCCTGGACATGACCACGATCTTGCGGGGGCGGTCGGTGCGTGGGGTGACCGAAGGCGATGTCGATCCTGACCGGCTCATTCCCCCGGCTGCTCGAGCTCTATGCGGCTGGCCGCTTGCCGTTTGACCGCCTGATTCGCCACTACGCCTTCTCCGAGATCAACGAGGCGGCCGCGGTCTCCGAGCGTGGGCTCGTACCGAAGCCGGTTCTGCTCGTACGGTGATCGCGAGTTCGCATGCCGCTGGCGGCTTTGGCCCTCCGTGTGCGACCGATCGACACGTCCTCGCGCCGGCCATGGCCGAGGCCGGTGACCGCTCCGGCGAAAAGTCAGAAGCATGAACGGCTCGCTCGTGGAGGCGGGCGGGAGGAGGAGCGATGAGCTCGTACCCGCAGCTGTTTAGCCCGCTCGAAATCGGTGGGCTGACCGTGAGGAATCGAATGGTTGCGACCGCCCAGATTACGCACTACGCGCAGGACGGCACCGATTCCAGGCGCGACCGCGACTATCTGGCGGCCAAGGCGCGAGGCGGCGTTGGTCTCATCATCGTCGGAAACCGGCTCGTTCACCCGACGTCGACCCAGGGCGCACCGCGATTTCCGTGGGGCTACCTTCCGGACTGATTCCGAGTCAGCGCCGGGTGACGGAGGCTGTCCATGCGGAGGGCGCGGCGATCATCGCGCAGGTCAACCACTTCGGGCTGAACGGCTCGAGTGATGCCGTCGATGACCTCAGGGTGCTCGGGGGCTCGTCAGCCGTCACGTCGCCGGCCAACGGCGAGCTGCCCAAGGTGATGGAGCGCGAGGACATCGCGGAGATCGTCGACTCCTGGGGGCGCACTGCCGAGAACATGCGCGAGGCCGGCTTCGACGGCGTCGAGGTCCACATGGGACACAGCTACCTCCTGCACCAGTTCCTGTCGCCGATCTGGAACAAGCGCTCGGACGAGTGCGGGGGCTCGTTCGAGAACCGCCTTCGGCTCGCCCGCGAGGTGGTCGCCGCAGTCAGGCGCCGCGTCGGGCTCGACTACGTGGTGGGCATTCGCGTCGCCCTGAGCGACTACATGGATGGCGGTCTCCAGGTCGAGGAGGTCGCGCGCGCGGCAGCCGTGCTCGAAGACTCCGGGCCGATCGACTTCGTGAACGTCACCGCCGGTGGATACCACAACCTCTACTGGGCGCCCGCCCCCTCGGACATTCCGGATGGCTGGCTCATCGACATGGTCAGCACGGTCAAGTCGGCGGTAGCAGCCGTGCCGGTGTTTGCAGTCGGCGGTATCAAGGATGCCGGGTCAGCCGAGGGCATCATCGCCTCGGGGAAGGCCGACATGGTCGCGATGACACGTGCGCAGATCGCCGACCCCGAGTTCGCCACCAAGGCGATGCAGGGTCGGGAGGACGAGATCTACCACTGCATCCGGTGCAATCAGGCCTGCATCGGTCGCCTGTTCAAGGTGACGCCCGCAGGGTGCACGATCAACCCGTGGCTGGACGCGAGAGCAAGTTCGGGACGTTGACGCCGGCCGAATCACCAGCTAATTGGCTTGTGGCGGGCGGTGGTCCCGCCGGGATGAAGGCGGCGGAAACCCTGGCCAAGCGCGGGCACCAGGAGACGCTCTTCGAGCGCGAAGAGCGTCTCGGTGGGCAGGTGAACCTCATCCTCGCGACGCCGGGCCGGGAGACGTTCGGCTGGGTTACCAGGGATCTAGAGGTCCAGATGGGCAAACACGGCGTCGGCGGGCGTCTCGGGGAAGAGCGACGGCCGACGTCGTACTCGAGCTGGCCCCGGACGGCGTCATCGTCGCGACCGGCGCGACGCCCTCGTGCAGCGGATTCTCGACGTTTGCTCCCTTTGTCGATCGGCTGCCAGAGGCTGACCAGGACAACGTCGTCACAGCCTGGGAGGTGCTTCAGCAGACGCGGGAGGTCGGCGATCGGGTCGTCGTGCTGGAGGACGATGGCACGCGATACGCGGCAGGGGTCGCCGAGGTGCTGCTCGACCGGGGCAAGCACGTCGCGCTGATCACGCCCTGGACGTCGCTGTTCCCGTTCACGCTCCCGACACTCGAGCACCCCATCATCTATGGCCGTCTCTTCGAGAAAGGCCTCAGCTACCACGTCAACTCATGGGCGAGGGAGCTGAGCGGCGATGCGCTCACGATGGTCAACCTCTACACAGGCGCAGAGACGCTGCTCGAAGGCGTCGAGACGCTCGTGCTGCTCACCGGTCTGGAGGCGAGCGAGGACCTCTACTTCTTGCTGAAGGGCAGGGTCGAGCACCTCCATCGCATCGGAGACTGTCTCGCACCTCGCCGGCTCGACCATGCGATCTACGAGGGCTATCTCGCTGGGCGAGAGCTGTGGGGTGGTCCGGCCGAGCGCTACATCGTCGAGGGCGAGCTGGAGCGCTGGGAGGAGGCTGAGCTGCCGGCTGGCTGATGGGTCGGCCGTCGCTACGTCAGCCAGTCCGCCATCTGTGGGCGGACGAGCTGGCCGCGGTTGTGGCAGCAGTGGTCGCCGCCCGGGACGATGTCCAGCTGGATCGTGTCCCCAGGGAACTCGTCCAGGTGGCGATCGAGGTTGTAGTCCATGCCGGCGTCGAGCCAGTCGCCACCCTCGTCGCGCCCGACCTGTGAGCCGCCCAGGACCGCAAGGGTCGGTGCCCGCAGTCTGTGCACGATGTCGCTGAGGTCGAGCGACGATCGCAGATACTCGAGTCCGTCGCGTGGATTCTCGGTGAAGCCGGCCGCATAGAGCCACGCCCGCAGCTCGGTTTCGGGAAGCTCGTCCCAGGGTCTTCGCTCCACGATCCGCCCTAGCTGACACAGGCACGCAAACGGTGGTCATGAGCTGCGCACCGGATGGCGTAGTGACCGCCCAGGCTGCGACCGAGCACGCCGAGGCGATCCGTACCGACTGCCTCGCGGGTCACGAGGAAGTCCACAACGGCTGAGGCGCATCGCTCGAAATGGGGTTGGAGCCGAACGAAAGGAGAACTCGCCTTGGCCCGGCCCGTCGAAGGCGAACGTGGCCAAGCCTCGTTCGAGGCAGAGGTTCTCGAACTCGTGGCTTTCCTCCTTGGTGCTCTCAAGTCCGCCGAGGAGCACGACGCACGGCCAGCCCGCGTCGGGTCTGTCGCCAAGCGGCAGCCTGAGAAACCCCGGAATCGGGTGGCCTTCGAATGAGATCTCCACCCTCTCCGCGGGCGGCTGTAGGTGGGGGGCTGCCCCGTTGTACAGGTCCTGCTTGCGACGCTGCGCGGCCTCTTTGCGCTACGGCTCGTGGTACCACATGTACTGGCATTGGTGGTAGCTCATCGACGCGAGCCAGAGCCACCTGCCGGCTGGCAGGTGGTGACCTGCTTCGGCAGCTGCTTCGGCACGCTCTTCGTAGGCATCGCCTGTTTGCGTCCAGAAGCTCAGCCACTCGCTCGGAGCCTCGAGCTCCGGCGCGCGTCGAACATCGCCGACCGGGATTTCGTCACCGCAGAAGCGGCCCCAGTTCACCATGCGGTCGATGCTGAGCGGCTGGCTCGGCATGCTCATCTCAGCGCTCAAGCGGCTCTGGGTTCCTAGCCGCCGATGGCTCGGGGACGAAGGCGTGCGGGTAGTCTCGTCGTGCCCCTCCTCGCTGACCTATCCCTCGGGGATGTCGGCGAGCACCGCCTCGGGCGCCCGCTCGCCTTTGGAACCGAGGCCGCCGCCGCCCGTCTCGAGCCGGATAACCGTCCCGGGCGGAAACCGCACCGCGCTCGCCTTCGAATACTCGGTCACAGAGCCATCCGGCAGAACGACCGAGACCTGGTTGGGCCGTGCCGACTCACCGCCGAAGAGACCGAAGGGGCGGCTTCGCGTTCGCTCCCACAGGACGGTCGCGTAGACTTCGCGCAGGGCTCGGTAGTGGGTGTCGATACCAGTCCCTCCACGGAGTCGTCCAGCACCGCCCGAGTCGGCCGCCAGCTCGAACTTCTCGATGAGGAGCGGGGTGCGTGACTCCCACACCTCCCAGCTCGTTCCTCGCGTCCCCTAGCAGGAGATGTGGGCGAGCGGGCTTCCGCCGTCCCCAAGCGCCAGCGAGGCGCCCTGTCCTCCCGCGTGAATCGATCCGTCAGCCCAGAACACGCCGTCCTCCCTGATGCCCTAGGCGTTGAACGCGCCGACGTCCGAGCCAGGCTGGGCCGGCACTCGCTCCGGGACGACGCCAGCAAGCGCACGGTGGATGTGGTCGATGGCGTGGATCGATGGCCATGAGTACATCGCCATTGGGGCCGGCGGGAGACAGTGGAGCAACGTTCCCGGCCGCGTGCGCACCTCAATCGGCCGAAAGTGCCCTTCGTTGGCGGTTTCGCCTCCTGCCGCGAGCGCCATAATCGCGCAACGGGTGCGCGACACGATCGTCGGCGGCGTGCAGTTGATCGGCCCCTCGGTCTGCGGAGGAGCGTTCGAGACGTCCACGATGATGTCGGAGTCCGCAACCTCCCCGACGATCTCGAAGGGGACGATCTCGAAGGGGACGAGTTCGTCCGAGATACCATCGTTGTGGGCGGCGGCCTCGACCGCATAGCGCCCGTCGGGGATCGACTCGATGACGCCCCGAGTTACCTCCTCGGAATGGTCGAACATGAACTCGGCGGTCTGCCTGAAGCGCTTGAGGCCTTAACGATCGATGACGCGGTTGAAGGCCTCGAGCGCGATCCGACAAGCGCCGACCCGCGCGATCGTGTCTCCGGCGAAGTTCTTGGGCGTACGGGTGTTCACGAGCGTGGTGCGCCAGAGGTTCTCGTTCAACTCGCCGCGGCGGTAGATGCGAACGCCCGGGTAGATCGTGCCCTCCTGCCAGATGTTGTCGGTGTGGGTGGCAAACAGCCAGGCGCCGCCGACGTCCATGTAGTGGGCCTTGATCACCGCGTAGCAGATCAGCTCCCCCTCGAAGAACCCGGGGACGATCACCGCGACATCGCTCTGGTGAGAGCCGGTGTTGTAGGCGTAGTTCGAGAGGAGCACTTCGCCCGGCTTGAGGACGTCCGCTCCGCCAGCCTGCGCCACCGCAGCCTCGGCACAGTAGCCAAGAGCGCCGAGGAAGACCGGCAGGCTCTGCATCTGCGCGAGTCGTCGGAACTGCGTGTCGTAGAACGCGCCGGCGAAGTCGCGCGCGTCGTAGATGACCGGCGAGAGCGCCGTGCGCCGCAGTGCCACGAGCAACTGGTCGGCTGTCGCATCGAGCCCGTGGCGCACGACCTGGGTTGAGATCGGGTCCTCGTCGGCCATCCGAGTCGCAGATCCGGCCACGGCGCGATGGGTGACAACGTCGGCAGCTATCACGTCAAGCCTCCTCGTCGTTCACGAGCAGTGCTCCCGACGGATCGACCTCGATCCTGAAGCCGGCGTCGAGGTAGGTTGTCGCGGTTTCCTCGGTCGCAATGGCCGGGCCCGTGACCGTCGTGCCGATCGGCAGCGTCGAACGACCCACGACGTCAAAGCTCAGACGGCGTTCCTTGGTGAACGAGAACGCCTCCACCGCTGTCGGGGCCGACGAACGGGCATCCCCGTTCGAGCTCACAGCGCTGACGTCCTTGCGAGGCAGCTCGGTTCGGGACGTTGCGCGAACGGCGACGATCTGCCTGGGCGCATCCATCGTATGGCCGTACGTGCGCTCGTAGCTACGGACGAAGATCTCCGTGACTCGGTGACCGAGGCGGCGATTTGCTCATCGGCCAGTGGCGGCTGGACGGTCAGCGAATACTCCTGCCCTTCGTAGCGCAGGTCGATTCCCGCCTCGTAGACGGCCTTGCCGAGGCCAGCGACGGTGGCGGTCCGCTCACGGAGGAGCCTGAAGAGGTCAGCCAGGCGCGCGTTCGCGCTCGTGAGGCCCTCTTCCCCAAGGCCGGTCACCATCGTCCGCGCCGCCGCGCGGGT
Organism: Actinomycetes bacterium; assembly: GCA_026708005.1. Taxonomy (GTDB): domain Bacteria; phylum Actinomycetota; class Thermoleophilia; order Gaiellales; family Gaiellaceae; genus JAPOVR01. The sequence goes on along the minus strand of JAPOVR010000102.1, from coordinate 66,573 downwards.
GGAGTCCTGTGAGAGAAGGCTCCAGGCCGAGAAGTTACCTGCGTAGCTGGTACGACGATTCGGGCGATCTCGAGCTCCCGGGCCAGCAAGGTGCCAAACAGCGGCCCGGCGCCACCGAATGCGACCAGCGCCGCCTGGCGGGGATCCTCGCCGACCTCGACCGTGATCGAGCGGATGGCGTTGGCCATCTGCGCATTGGCGATCGTGAGAACGCCTTGCGCGACGGACTCTCCGTCGAGCCCCACTGTCTCACCCAGGGCCGCAACCGATGCTCGCGCGGCCTCGAGATCGAGTCTAACCCCGCTCGCAACCTCGCCGAGCGCGAGCATCCCGAGCGCCGTGGCGGCATCGGTGACGGTTGGCTCGGTACCTCCGCGTCCGTAGCAGACGGGTCCCGGGTCGGCCCCTGCACTGCGCGGGCCGACGTTCAGCAGACCGCCCTCGGCCATGCGCGATCGATCCGCCCCGGCCCCGATCGAGCGGACGTTCACCCACGGTATCTGGAGCGGCATGCCTGCGACCTCACCTTCCTACCTCACGCGCAGGTATCCGTCAACGATCAGACAGGTGTCGAAGCTCGTTCCGCCGACGTCGGCGCCGATTCCCTGCTCGAGTCCGAGTTCGCGGCAGAGCCCAGCGCAGCCCATCCCTCCGGCCGAAGGTCCTGAGATGACCGTTTCGACGGGTCGCTTCTCGGCCTCGGAGAAGGTAAGCGCGCCGCCTCCAGACCTCGTGATGAGCGCCTCGCCGGCGAAGCCCTGGTCGCGCAGCGCCTGGTCGAGATCTTCGAGATACCACGCGACCTTCGGCCGGACGTAGGCGTCGACGACGGTCGTCGAGGTGCGCTCGTACTCGCGGAACTCGCCGGTCACCTGGTGCGAGAGCGAGATGTCACCGTCGAAGCCGAAGCGTCGGGGGGCCTCCGCCGCTGCTAGCTCGTGGGCGGGGTTCACATGGGAGTTCATGAACACGGCGGCCACGCACTCGACGCCCTCCTGGGCGAAGGTCTCGAGGGCAGCGCGGACGTCGTCTTCGACGAACGGCGTTTCGACCGTTCCATCGGCGAGCACACGCTCGGTCACCTCGAGCAGCAGCCGCCGGGGGGACGAGTGGTGGTGGTGCCTCCCAGAGCATGTCGTAGAAGGCGGCCCGCTGGGCACGTCGTAGCTCGAGCACATCGCGGAATCCGCGCGTCGCCAGGACGCCGACGACGGCCCCGCGTCGCTCGAGCAACGAGTTAATGCCCACGGTGGTCCCGTGGGGGAAGAGGCTCGCCCAGGCAAGCGGCTCTCGACCAACCGTCTCCGCGACGACCGTCTCGACTCCGACGTCGGGAACCGCGGGGGTGGTCAGGCTCTTGCCGACGCGGACGTGTCTGTGCTCGTGGTCGTAGAAGACGAGATCAGTGAACGTTCCGCCGACCTCGACTCCGATTCGCGTGGCCACGAGTAGCCTCCAATGCCGGGACCCTTGCCCGGGAGTGCGCAGAGAGTATGCGATGCGGGTGCGCCTTTGCGACCCGCACGCTCGGCCTCAGTCCCAGCCGAGATCGCGGCCGAGCAGCTCCGCCAGCCGCCTGTTGTGCGGCGCGAAGTAGTCGGACAGACGTCGGCGCGTTGCCGAGGCCAGGTCGGTGTAGGGATGCTGGTTGTACGGCTCGTAGGGGCTCTTCTCGTGCGCGCGCAGCCCGAGGAATGAGTGGACGTTGCTCATCGTCTCGGCCGGATCGGCGAAGAGGTCCTCGCTTCGCACCACGAGCAGCTGCTCCCTCGGGAAGAACGAGAGCCAGCGCTCGAGCTGCTCGGCGTAGCGCCCGCGCGCCAGGTAGGAGTGGTGCCGGTGCGCGAGGCTGCGGTAGGTAGGGTCGGCGAGGATTCGCTCTGTCTCCGGGTCGACGCGCAGAGGCTCGGCGTCGATCGCCTCCTCGAAGGACAGCTGCTCACGGCCCCGCCGGCAGGCGAGCTGGTGGTGGGAGTACGCGCGGTCGATCGGATTGCGCACGAGCACGATCAGCCTGGCGTCGGGGACAGTCCTGCGCACGCGCTCCGGAGCGTGCGGGTGGAACACGTAGTACGGGCTCGCCTCGCCGGTGATCCTGCCGCTGATCCTAAGGGGAAAATGGCGCTGGTACCAGGCGAGTCCGCGGCCGAAGTTCAGGTCGAAGTAGTGGATCTCCTTGTGGCTCGGCGCGGCCAGGCGGGGATGGTCGAGCAGGTAGGTGTAGAGCGAGGTCGACCCGGCCCGCGCGGCGCCGAGGACGAGGACGCTCGGGAGCAGGCGCAGACCGCCCGTGCGCTGGCGGACCTCCCGGCGCAGGCGGGCGCTGGCCCGTCCGGTGAGCGTCGCGGGACCGCGCAGCTGGCCAATCGGGTCATGCAGCTCCTGAGCGCGTCTGCGCACGTCGGCAGCAACGTTAACGCGGCGGGCGCGGTCGCAGCCGCGGGCAGCGTGGTCTCAACCCACGCCTGCGCCACCATGCGCGGGGCCTGTCAAAGCCGGGGGTGGAGTAAGATCGGGACGTTCTGTCAGGTTGCTGCGGGGCGCTCGCGCTCGGGAGGAGGGAGGTCAGGTCGATGATCGTTCGCGACACCGGCAACGGGTGGCAGATCGTCATGCAGACGCACCATGCCGACCTCTCGGGTCAGCTGTGTCGGGCGTGGGGCTCGAACGGCCTCGTCGCACCCCGTCCGGAGGGCCCCCTGGCAGTCGTCTCCGTCCGCCATGACGATGGCTGGGCCGTCTGGGAGCGCGCTCCGAGCCTCGATCCCGAGACCGACGCTCCCCGCGACTTCCTCAACGTCCAGGTGCTGCTGCACCTCGACTTCTACCGTGCGTGCATCTCGGCGATCACCGACGAGGACCCCTACGCGGGTCTCCTGGCCTCGATGCACGGCGCGGGCATCTACCGCGAGCGTTACGGGGCACAGCCCGGCCTGGAGTTGCGGTTCCAGGAGGACGTGCAGGCGCGCGTCGATGCGTTTGTGGCCGAGCAGGAGGCATCGTTCCCCGGGCGAATCACTGCGCTTGGTATCAGCGACGAGGAGCGATGGGTCAACTACAAGTTCCTCCAGGTCTTCGACCGGCTCTCGCTGTACTTCTGCATGAAGGACCTCGATGCCGGCGAGGCCGGCGAGCTCGCGCCGATCCCCGTCGACTACGACGGGAACGAGGTCACGGTCCAGATGGAGCCGCGGGGATCGTGGCACGTGAGGCTGGATCCGTACCCGTTCGCCGAGAGCCCGGCGACGTTCACGCTCGAGCGCCGCGTGCTTCCGAAGACGTCGTGGGAAAGCGATGCTGAGTTCCGGGCTGACCTCTTCGATACCGAGACCGAGGTGACGCAGATCACCGTCGAGCGCTGAGCGAGCACGCCTGCCAACCGCTGATCGAGGAGCTGCGTCGCACCGTCGACGCGAGCCGCACGACGCTGCGGCTCGACACGCCCGGCCAGAACTTCCCGGCCGTGGCCGAGTCGACTGCGCCCGGCGTCAAGCCGATCGCGCAAGACACGTCGCTCGACCAGCGAAACGCGCCGACCGCGCAGTGGCTCATGCGTACGCACGAGGTGCTCGTTCAGGACGACTGCGCGGTCGATGAGCCGCCCGCGCCGCCCGCGCTGCTCGAGGTGTACAGGGTCAAGGCGCAGATGCTCGCGCCGGTGATCAGAGAAGGAGCGCTTGTCGGCTGGATCTCCGTCCACGAGGTTCGGAGTGTGCGCACGTGGAGCGCTGAGGAGGTCTCGCAGCTCGCCTCGGCGGCCAGCCGCGTCGCGGAGATGCTCGCGGCAGGGTAACGGTCGCACCAGGCATGCGATAATCCCCGGCACGACGAGAGCGACGCGGGAGGCGGTCGGATGGAAGACAGCATGATCGAGGTCAACGGCGTCAACCTCTGGCACCGGATCTCGGGCGAGGGCGAGCCGGTCATGCAGATTCACGGGGCCGGTTTCGGGCATTTCAACCTCGACCCGGTGACGCCGATCCTCGCCGAGCACTTCATGGTCGTCGACTACGACCAGCGCGGCTACGGCGCGTCCGACAAGCCCCACCAGGACTACGACATGGAGGTCTGGGCCGACGACCTCGCGGCGCTGATGGACGTGCTCGAGCTTCCCGAGGCGCACATTCACGGCACGTCGATGGGCGGCATGATCGCGTTCGTCTTCGCCGGGAAGTACCCGGAGAAGACCATCTCGGTCACGATCAACTGCGCCGCCGCCAAGCTCGGCCTTGCCGGCAAGCTGATCTTCAAGAACTGGATCGATCTGTCCCGGATGGATCCCGATGGCCCCGGCAGCCGAATCCTCGCCGAGCTGATCTCGTGGCAGGCGGTGAATATCGACTTCCTCGAGCAAAACCCCGATGTCGTCGACCACGTCCAGCAGATCCTGCGCGACTCCAACGACCTCGAGGTCTACTGCGCCGCCTGCCAGGCGATGATCGACATGGATCTGAGCCCCTGGCTGGCGAAGGTGAGAGCGCCGGCGCTCGTGATCGGCGGTGACGCCGACATCATGACGCCGTGGGACCAGGGGCCGAACGGCGTCGGTCAAGAGGGGATCTACGAGGGCATCGCGGGCGCCGAGAAGTACGTGATCGCGGGCGCGGGGCACTCGACGATCTTCGACTCAACCGAGGAATACGGCAGCGCGGTGCTCGACTTCATCCAGCGCAGCAGCAGGGCGGCCGCTGGGTGATTGGAGGCGTGCGAGACGGCGAGCGGGTGTTCCGCGAGCGCCGGCTGAGGCGCGGAGGGCTAACAGCGCCCCCGCGGCGACGTCCAAGCACGTAGTGAGGTACCGGTCAGGTCCCCTGGTGGCGTCCCGCCGGCTGGCATGCGCCCTCGATGCTGCACGCTGGAAGAGAGTGATTTGTGGTTTGCGGTCCGGCGAGCTGAGAGGAGTAGCGGGCCAATGAGCAGAGACGATTGGCGCAACCGAGAGGCTGACCTCGATCACCTCGAGAAACACCTCGAACCTCGACCTCGAGTGTCGCAAGCGGGGGATCACGCGTCGTGATCTGATGAAGGGCGGCATGGCGATGGCCAGCGCGCTGGGTGTCGGCGCGCTGTTTGCCGCGTGCGGCGGTACCGATGAGCCATCCCCTGCTGCGACGCCTCCACCGCCGCCCCCGCCCGCAGAGCAGTTCACCGGCGAGCTGCGCGTCATCGGCCTGGGTGTCGACCTGATCGAGCCCATCCGGCAGCTCGGCGAGCGCGACCTCGGGTTCGGCCTGGTCTTCGACGTGACCGACACCGTGACGCTCGAGCAGAAGGTGCTGACGCAGCCCGAGAGCTTCGACGTCTGGTCGGGCTATCAGCACCAGTACGACAAGCTGTGGGCGTCCGACAATTTCCAGCCAGTCGACAGGTCGCGCATCACGCGGTGGAACCAGGTCAGCAATATCCATCGGCAGGGCAAGCTCGACCTCGCGAGCACCGTCTGCATCTTCGGCGACGGCGACGCACCATTCCGCACGCTCTACGTCGACCCCGACCGCTCCGGCGCGTGGCCGAGCTCGAAGGAGGCGCCTCCGGAGCTCCAGGGCGAGTTCATCCAGTGGGTCGGCGAGGACGCGCTCGCGACGGTCGGCGAGGAGCCGCCCCTGACGAAGGGCGTCCCCCAGAACTTCAACATGGACTCGGTCGGCTACAACGGCGATGTCATCCAGCTCGAACCCACCGAGATCTCGTGGGGCGAGCTGTTCAACGAGCAGTGGCGCGGCAAGGTCGCGCTCGTCAACGAGCCCGGCGTCGACATGCAGGACGCCGGCAACGCCGCCCAGGCGCTCGGCCTCATGGAGTTCGGAACGCTCGGGAACATGACGAAGCAGGAGATCGACGGTCTGACGCAGATCATGATCGAGTTCAAGAAGGATGGCCACTTTCGGGCGTTCTGGTCGACCTTCGACGAGTCCGTGAGCCTCATGTCCTCGGGCGAGGTCGTGATCGAGTCGATGTGGTCGCCGGCGGTCGCGCTGCTTGTGACGCTGGGCATCAACGTGCGCTACGCGGCACCGATCGAGGGCTTCCGCGGCTGGGCCTCCCAGCAGGGGATTCCGGCTCACGTGACGGATCCCATGAAGCTCCAGGCGGTGTACGACTACCTGAACTGGTGGCACAGCGGCGAGCCCGGCGCGATCATGATGCGGCAGGGCTACTACAACGCCGTACAGGAGCCCAGCAGGGCGTTCGTCGAGCCCGAGGAGTGGGACTTCTGGATCGAGGGCCAGCCCGCGGCGAAGGACCTGCCAGGCATCACCGGCAATGTCGGCGACATCAAGGCCGGAACGATTCGTGACGGCGGCTCGTTCAGTGATCGCAGCTGCCGCTACAGCTCGTGGAACTCGTTCTTCACCGAGACCGAGCACCAGGTCGCCCGCTGGTCGGAGTTCCTCAGCGCCTAGACGAGGCTCGGGCTCCCCGGGGGGCTCAACGTGGACAGGAGGGGCGGCGCTCGCCGCCCCTCCGGCGTTCTCGATGCGTCGTCGTTGCAGCTTCAGCACGTCTTCTCGTCCGGATCTCTGCAGGGCCCGAGGGTTTCGAGGCGACCTCGGTAGGCGGGCTGCCGCTGCGGGGACAGGACCTGGGCGCCGTCCCTGGGCACGATCCAGCCGGCGCTTATGCCGGGCAAACCGATGCTCTAAGGTACTTCGAGCCGTTGCCCTGCATCGCGAGGAGAGGCGTTCCGGAGGCACGATGAGCGAGGGAGCACGCGCGTCCGAGCAGGCGGAGTCCGGCTGACCCGCGAGCCGGCGCGGCCGGAGCGCAGACTGAGAGCACGGCTGCGTCAGGGCTTGAGCTTCGTGAGCTGACGAAGATCTTCGACGGCGGTGTCATCGCCGTCGAGGACGTCGACCTGACGGTCGAGCACGGGGAGTACGTCGTCCTGCTTGGCCCCTCGGGTTGCGGCAAGACGACGACGCTTCGCATGATCGGCGGCCACGAGGTTCCGACCCCGGCGAGATCCTGCTCGACGGCGAGAGTCTGCTCGGCCTCTCACCTGACAAGCGCCCGACGACCACGGTCTTCCAGCACTTCGCGCTCTTCCCCCATAAGTCGGTGCTCGACAACGTGGAGTTCGGGCTGAAGATGCACGGAATCGACAGGGACACCCGGCGCGAGCAGGCGGTGGAGACCCTCGAGATGGTCGGGCTGAAGGAGCTTTCCGACCGCAAGCCCAGGGCGCTCTCGGGTGGCCAGCAGCAACGCGTCGCGCTCGCGCGCGTCCTCGTGACGAAGCCGAAGGCGCTGTTGCTCGACGAGCCGCTCGGCGACCTCGACCGGCTCTTGCAGCTTCGCATGCGCGTCGAGCTGCGGAACCTCCAGCGCCAGCTGGGCCTCATGTTCATCCACGTGACCCATAACCAGGAGGAGTCCCTGTCGATCGCCGATCGGATCGTCGTGATGAACGACGCTCGGATTCAGCAGATCGGCGACCCGCTGACGATCTCGACTCGGCCGGCGAACGAGCTTGTCGCGACGTTCATGGGCGACAACAACCTCATCCGCGGGAAGATCGTCGAGCGGGACGGCGCACGCATGGTCGTTGACAACGGCCACGTGAAGGCAAGCTGCGTTGCTTCTCGCGACGAGCGCCAGGCCGGCGAGGCCGCGTCGGTCTCGGTTCGGGCTGCCGCGGTGAGCCTGCTTGACACGGCGGACGGTGACGACGAGGTCAACCGCGCCCAGTGTGAGGTCGTCTTCGTCGAGTACCTGGGCGATCTGATCAAGCTGCACCTGAGCGCCGCCGGTGAGCGAATGATCGCCAAGGTGCCAGGGGATCTCTACGCGGAGCTCCGCGGCAAGGAGGGGAGCGCCTTGCAGGTGGCGTGGAAGGAAGCGGATGTTCAGCTCCTCACGGGCTGAGTCGCCCGACGAGAGCGGCCGACTCGCCGCACCGCACCTCCAGAGCGATGAGCTCGAGGAGCTCGACCGGTCAGAGATTCGGACCGTCGAGGCGGCGCTCGGCACGAAGTCCAAGGCCGCACCGCGCCACGGCCTCCTGACCGCGGAGCTGGCCGCCCCCGGCTCGCTGTGGCTGCTGTTCTTCCTCGTCGTGCCAGTCGTCTTCATCGTGCTCACGAGCTTCTGGACGACGAAGAACGGGCAGATTCTCCACGACTGGACGCTCAGTAACTACAAGGCCCTCATCAACAGCAGTGTCTACTGGGGTGTGCTCAAGCAGACGGTGTTCAACTCGCTGATCATCGTCGGAACATCGCTTGTGCTCGGGTATCCGATCGCGTACTTCCTCTCGTTCAAGATCACCAACCTGCGCAACCAGATCGCGCTGTTCATCGTCGCGCTTGCCCCCTTCTGGACGAGCGCCCTCATCCGGGCGGTCGCCTGGCGCGACCCGCTCATGGGTCGCGGCGGCGCCGTCAACTCGATTCTCCAGCAGATCGGGCTCGCCGACGAGCCGATCTCCAGCCTGAGCTTCTCGAACTTCTCGGTCGTCCTCGCGATGATCCAGCTCTACGTGCTGTTCATGATCGCCCCGCTGTTCTTCATGCTTGCGCAGGCCGATCGCAGCGCGGTCGAGGCCGCCCGGGACCTCGGGGCGAGCTGGTTCTAGAGCTTTCGCGAGGTGATCCTCCCGCAGACCATGCCAGGTGTCGTGATCGGGTCGATCTTCGTCTTCGTGCTCTCGATGGGCGAGTTTGCCACTGTCCGTCTCGTCGGCAGCACGGTCGCCTCCGTCGGGACGATCCTCAAGATCCAGAACGACAAGGCGCTCTTCTCGGCGGCTGCGTCCTCGGCAGTCGTCCTCGTCATCGTGATGATGCTCGGCGTTGTCATCCTCCTACGGTTCGCCAACCTGCGCGAGGATCTCTAGCGTGGCCGGATCGGGGGCAGCACGGTGAAGGAAGCGCGGTGGTCGAAGTGGGCGCTCACGATCTACTTCGCTCTGTTCGTCATCTTCCTCTACGGGTCGATGATCGTCATGGGCGTGCTGTCGTTCAACGGGCCGCAGGGCGGCATCAGCTTCCCGCTCATGGGCGCGAGCTTCCAGTGGTGGCGTGCGCTCTGGGATGAGACTGTTCCGCTGTCGAAAGCGGCGCAGATTGCCCCGGCAGGGCTGCGCTCCATCTACCTCGGGCTCGTCACCGGCGCCGTGACCGGCATCCTCGCGCTCACGCTGTCGCTGGCCTTCCGGCGGCGGTTCCGTCTCGACGGCCTGCTCTTCTTCCTCGTGCTCTTGGCGCTGATGACGCCCGGCTTCCTGCTCTCGCTCGGCAACTCGTTCTTCTGGGACACGCTCGGCACCCTGCCCAGCATGTGGAAGACCGCGCTCGGGACGAACGTCGTCTGGGCGCTCCCATTCGGGTTCCTCGTCATGATCGCCGTCTGGAACCGGTATGAGGACGCGGTCGAGGAGGCCGCGCGCGGCCTCGGCGCCAACGCCCGCAAGACGTTCCGGGAGGTCACCTTACCCCTGATCTGGACCGGCCTCTTCGCCTGCTTCCTGTTCGGCTTCACGCTGTCGTGGAACGAGTACGACCGCACGGCGCTCGTGATCGCCTCCGGTGAGGCCACGCTCCCGACCCAGATCTTCGCCTTCACCGTCGGCTCGGTGATCCAACCCGACCTCTATGCGCTAGGGACCGCGACGACCGCTGTTACCCTGCTCGTGGTGCTCCTGGGCATCGTCTTCGCCGCGATTCGCATCCGCCGGCGCGGCGCGGCGGTCGCGCTTGAGACCCAGGCCAAGGAGGAGCTGGGCGAGGTGACGGGCACAGAGGACCGTGTGGGTGTCGACCTCCACGGACGGTAGCGCCGAGCCGCGCGGCGCCGGCAGCACCCCCGCGCGGCGTGCCCGGACGAGCGGGCAATCGTCTAGGCTCGACCCTACGACCCCAGAAGGAGGCGTATCTCCATGTCGACACTAATCAAGGGCGGCCGCGTCGTCACCGCCTCGGATGACTACATTGGCGACATTCTCGTCGAGAGCGGCACGATCTCGCTGATTGGCGCATCGCTCGACACTGCGGCCGACAAGGTTGTGGACGCCGCGGGCAAGTACGTCATGCCCGGCGCCGTCGATCCGCACACGCACCTCGAGATGCCGTTTGGCGGCACCGTGACCTGCGACGACTTCACGTCGGGCACGGTCTCCGCGGCGTTCGGCGGGACGACGACGCTCGTCGACTTTTGCCTGCAGATCCCTGGCGAGAGCTTCGCGCAGGCGCTCGAGAACTGGCACGAGAAGATCGACCGCTGCAAGCCGGTCATCGACGTTGGGTTCCACATCGCCATCACCGACCTCAACAAGGGCGGCACCCTCGAGGACCTCGCGAAGGTCCCGGCGGAAGGCGTGACGAGCTACAAGGTCTTCATGGCCTACAAGGGCGCCGTCATGGTCGATGACGAGACGCTCTTCCAGGTCATGCGCACAGCCGCCGAGACGGGCGCGCTCGTGATGGTGCACGCCGAGAACGGGGACGCCATCGACATCCTTGTCAAGGACGCGCTTGCCGCCGGGCACACCGAGCCCATCTGGCACGCTCGCACGCGGCCGCCTATCACCGAGGGGGAGGCGACGAACCGGGCAATTCAGCTGGCGAGGGTCGCCGGCGCTCCGCTCTACGTCGTGCACGTTTCCTGCAAGGAGGCGATTGACCCTGTCGCGCGCGCTCGGGAGGCCGACTGGGACGCGTGGGGCGAGACCTGTCCACAGTACCTCTTCATCGACGAGACCGCGCTCGAGCAGCCCAATTTCGAGGGCGGGAAGTACGTCTATACGCCGCCGCCGCGGCCGAAGGAGCATCAGGATCACCTCTGGCAGGCGCTTCGGTCGGACATGCTCTCGGTCGTGTCGACCGACCACTGCCCGTTCCGGTGGCAGGGCCAGAAGACGCTCGGCCAGGACGACTTCTCGAAGATCCCGAACGGCGGCGTGGGCATCGAGAACCGCCTGCACATGCTGCACCACTTCGGTGTTCGCGAAGGGCGTATCAGCCTCAACCGGATGGTCGAGCTCGTGTCGACGGCCCCCGCCAAGTTCTTCGGCCTCTACCCGAAGAAGGGCACGATCGCGGTGGGCGCAGACGCCGACATCGTCGTCTGGGATCCCGAGAAGCCGTTCACGATCTCAGCGCAAACGCACCACTCCAACAGCGACTACACCCTCTTCGAGGGCACCGAGGTCGTCGGTGCGCCGGAGGTTGTTCTCGTACGTGGCCAGACGATCGTCGAGTACGGCGAGCTCGTTGCGGAGCCCGGTGCAGGCGAGTTCGTCAGGCGTGCTGCGTTCGGCGAGACGCTGACGGCCGGCCAGACAATCGAGGCATAGGCGCGTACTCTCGAGCCAGGAGGTGCCGAGACGATGAGCGACGAGCAAGCGAGACAGGTCTACGCAGAGGCGAAGCTCGGGCAGAGCTTAACGCGCGGGCAGCACCCCGGTGTGCTTGTGATCGACTTCTCCTGCGGCTTCACCGATCCTGGGTGCTCGCTGGGCGCCGATATGACGTCAGAGATCGAGGCGACCCGCAAGGTGCTGGACGCGGCCCGGGGGAGGGGGCTGCCGGTTGTCTTCACGACGATCGGCTTCGAGCCGCACGGGAAGGACGGCGCGCTCTGGATCGAGAAGGCACCAGCCCTGCTCGACCTTGAGCTCGGCGGCGAGTGGGTCGAGATCGACCCCCGTCTCGACCCGCAGCCCGACGAGGTGATCATCATGAAGAAGGGGGCTTCCGGGTTCTTCGGGACGAACCTCGCCTCGGTGCTCACGGCACAGCGCGTGGATACGGTGATCCTCTGCGGTGCGACCACCAGCGGCTGCATTCGCGCCACCGCGATCGACCTGCTGCAGTACGGCTGGCCGGCGATCGTGCCGCGCGAGTGCGTCGGCGATCGCGCTCAGGCGCCGCACGAGGCGAACCTCTTCGATATCCAGGCGAAGTACGGCGATGTCGTGTCGCTCGGGGACGCGCTCGAGTACCTCGCGAGCGTCCTGGGACGAGTACCGGCCTCGGCGTGACCACCGATCGCCTCGGCGCCTAGCGGACCCATGGGAACTCGAGTCGTTCTGCTCCCCGGCGACTGCATCGGGCCCGAGATCACGCGGGAAGCCAGGCGGGTGCTCGAGGCCCTCGATCTGGGGATCGAGCTCGACGAGCAGCCCTTCGGAGCTCAGGCGCTCCGCGAACTTGGGGAGGCGCTGCCCGAGCAGACCCTCGAGGCCTGCCGCAGCGCCGACGCGGTCCTGAAGGCCCCGATCGGCCATCCCGACTTCGATGGCGCTGCGGTCAGGCCTGAGCAGGGCCTGATGAGGCTGAGGGCCGAGCTCGACGTCTATGCGAACCTCCGGCCTGCCGCCGAGGGCGGCATCGACCTGCTGATCGTGCGGGAGCTCGTCAGCGGCATCTACTTCGGCGCGAGCGGCACCCGCGAGGACGGTACGGTCTACGACACCTGCGAGTACCACCCCCGGGAGGTCGAGCGCATTGCCCGGCGGGCGTTCGAGATCGCGCGGGCACGCACCCGCCGGCTGGTCTCAGTCGACAAGGCGAACGTCCTCGAGACGTCACGCATGTGGAGGCGTGTCGTTGACGCCGTCGCGGCCGACTACGCCGACGTGGAACTCGAGCACATGCTGGTCGACAACGCCGCGATGCAGCTCGTTCAGATGCCGGAGCGATTCGATGTGATCGTGACCGACAACATGTTCGGCGACATCCTCTCGGACGAGGCCGCGGCGATGACCGGCGGCCTTGGGCTGGCCGCCTCGGCAAGCCTCGCAGACGACGGGCCCGGCATCTTCGAGCCGGTGCACGGATCGGCGCCCGACATCGCTGGGCAGGGCATCGCGAACCCAGCCGCGATGCTGCGCACGGTCTCGCTGCTCTTGGTGTACGGCCTCGGCAAGAACGATGCGGCCAAGCGCGTCGACGGCGCCGTCGCCGCTGCGCTTGCGAGCGTGCGCACGCCGGATGTGGGCGGTGCAGCGACGACTGCCGAGTTCGGCGACGCGGTGCTCGCCGCGCTGTAACGCACTGTAGGCTCTGTAGGGGAGCTGCGCGGCCCTCTGGAGGGGCCGGCCGCTCTCGGGTGGTTGGTGGCTGCGGACGGATGACCGTCGTGGTTTGCAGGAGTCTGGGCCGGGCGGCAGGCGGCGTCCTCTGCGGTGTCTTCTCGTGCGGTGCTGTGGGTGGCCAGGGAGGCCTGACAACCAGGGGAGGTTGCGGCGGGCGCCCTCGCTCGTCCGCGCACTCTCTTGCTGCGGCCGCGTGTTGATGACGTTGGGGTGTGGCGAGACGGCTCTCGCTCCTCGGCGTACTCTCTTGACGCTTCCGTTTCGAGCCTGAAACAGGCTGCGTGCCATGCGGCAAGGTTTCCGCGCTAAGCGCGAAAGCGGGTGGTGGTCCGGGGTGGCCTGTTCACGGAGCGGGGCATGTCCTTCATAGGCACAGGTCGTTCTTGGCCGGCCGCCCGCCGGCACAGCGCCTGAGCCCCCTGCGGCTCCTCTGGGGGGAGGGGGGGAAATCAGCTGGCGACCGGTGCCTCCTCCCAGCGCTCGAGCTCTCCCTCATAGATGTAGCGCTCCTCGGAGTCCCACAGCTCACGGCCTGCGAGGTAGCCCTCGTAGATTGCGTGGTCGAGCTTGCGCGGCGCGACACAGTCGCCGATCCGGTGGAGCTCCCGGATCTGCCCCTTCAGCTCGAAGTAGAGGGCCTCGTCAGCCTTCGGGCCTGTCGCGAGCACGAGCGTGTCGACACCTTCAACCACCGACTCGGCGCCCGTGTAGAGGTTGAACACCGTCAGCGACCGCCCATCGAACCCCGATGCCCAGCAGTTCAGCCGGTCGGTGATGCCCTTCTCCATCACCCGGGCGTAGACGTGAGCCAGCTCGAGGTTGTAGAGCGTGTAAGGGACCAGCGCATTGAACCGGCTGACGATCTCGACCTGCTTCCCGGCGTCGAGCAGCACCTCGCAGACACCGGATGCGTAGCGGGATCCATCGTCATCCAGGACCACGACCCTCTCGCCGGCTTCTTTCGTGCCCTCGAGGACGTCCCAGACCGTGAGCACGTTCTCATGCTCGACGCCGGGAAGCCGCTCGACGAGCGGGTTGACGATCGAGAACCCCGTGTTCGAGGCGACCGCGCCGGTGGCGACGACGACGCCGTCGGGCTCTGTGCCTCGCACGTGGTCTGCGGTCGCCTCAACGCCAAGCTGGACGTCCACTCCCGCCTGGCGCATGTCTCGCTCCAGGTCCTTGGTGACCCACTCGAAGGTCTCGCGGCCCGGGGTCTTCAGGATGAGGTTGACCTGGCCGCCGAGTCGATCGCTCTTCTCGAGCAGCGTGACGTGGTGACCGCGGGCGGCGAGTGTCGCGGCTGCCTTCATCCCGGCTGGTCCACCGCCAACGACGAGCCAGTCCTTCGGGGAGGCCGCCGGTATGAGCGTGCCCGATCCAAACCGTGCTTCGCGACCCGCTGCCGGGTTGACCGTGCAGTTGATCGAGAGGCCCTTGAACACACGCCCGATGCACCCCTGATTCCCGCGGATGCAGTGCGTGATCTCGTCGTCCCGGCCATCGCGCGCCTTGTTCGCGAAGTCAGGGTCGGCGATCTGCGCGCGAGTCATGGCGACCATGTCGGCCTTGCCTGTCGCGACGATCGCCTCGGCAAACGCGGCATCCTTGATGCCGCCAACCGTGAAGACCGGCAGGCTGCTGACGGCGCTCTTGAGCTCGGCTGTGAGCTCGACGAGGTGTCCGTCCGGCGTGTCCGAGGGCGGAATGATGAGGTGCACGTTGTGATAGCCCGCCGCGCTGACGTTGATGCAGTCGATGAGGCCGTCCTCCTCGAGCATCCGCGCCGTTCTGATCGCGTCGCCGATCGTCAGCCCGCCCGGAATGAAGTCGGAGAGGGTCAGCCGGACGCCGACGACCCAGTCCCTGCCGACGCGCTGACGGATCGCTGCGATGACCTCACGGGAGAACCGCAATCTGTTCTCGAATGAGCCGCCGTACTCGTCGGTGCGCTTATTGTAGACGGGCGAGAGGAACGTGTGCAGGAGGTAGCTGTGAGCGATGTGCACCTCGGTGCCGTCGAAGCCGCCCTCACGGGTCAGCTCTGCCGAGCGCGCCCACCACTCGACGACCTCGTCGATGTCCTCATGCTCCATCGCCTTCGGGATCTCGCCATACGCGGGTGATTTCACCCCCGAGGGGCCCCATAGCACACGGAGGTCATCCGCCGAGTCACTCGTGGCGTTCAGCCCGAAGTGGTTGAGCTGCGCGAAGATCTTCGCGCCGTGCTCATGAACCCGCGTGGTCATCTCGCGGTCGGCTTCGAGGGCGCCCTTCAGGTAGGCGAAGGAGAAGCGCGGCATGCCCGTCGTCGAGGTGGGGTGGACGAGCCTGTTTCCGGTGATCAAGAGCCCCGCGCCTCCCTTGGCGCGCTCCACCTGATAGGCGACGTTGCGGGCCGAGTCGACGCCGTTGTGCGTGAACAGCTTGACATGGGCCGTCTGCATGATGCGGTTGCGCACGGTGACGTTGCCGATCTCAAGCGGTGAGAAGAGGTGCGGGTAGCGGCTCATCAGCAGCCTCCGGATCGTGGGGTCACCTGGCAACCTACGGCACCAACCCTTCTCATTTCAACGGACCTGTGCCTGGCACCGCCTTGGGCGCTCATGTGCGGCTCTGGCCGGCGAGGACACGTCTGGGTGCCCCGGTATGGGGCTGGGCCGGTCACGCAGTGCTTGGCGGCGCCTCGGGGAAGCTCTGGAGCGCTCGTCGACTTGGGCCCCGCGCCAGGGGACAGCGCCGAGCCATCTCGACCCGAGCCGCCGCGACCTTAGCCGCCGCGATCGAGTCACGGCGATCCGAGCCAGCGCAACAAGCAACCCACCTCCCGCTCACCAACCGGGGGAGGGTAGCCGAGAAAGGCGCACGGCTTTCATGCAACCGGTGACAAGAGTGCCACGAGGCTGTGCCAACCCTGCACACTCGGCCCGACCGCCCGCTCGGACGGTTTCCGTCCCGACCTGATCGTGGCAACTCTGCGGGCTCGGGCCGACCCTGTGTCAGCGTCCTCCTTGTCGAAGGCGAGCTCCTGCCAACGCTGCGCGCTCGCGCTGACCGGCGCGCTGCGATCGACGACCCCGATCAGCGGCCTCCGAGAGTCCGTGTTGAGGAGAGTCCCGCGGTCAGTGCACAGGGGTCGAGACAGGCAACAGGCGTGTCAGCAGCTCCTGGCTGGCAGTGCCTGCCCCGTACTCGATGATGCGTGCGGCGTCCTCTGCGGTGTCGAGATCGAGAGCAAGGCGCTCGTCGTCGAGAACCGCTGGCTCAATCCCAGCTGCCAGGGCGCGCTCGATCACCACCGCTGCTCCATCCGGGACGCCGAAGGCGGGCTCGATGACGTTCGTCGGGCGCAGGGCAAGGGCGTTCGTCCCACCGTCTCTGGCAGGGCAGACCGCGACGCTCGACGGTGAGTCGGCGAGGGCGTCGATCGTCTCGGCTTGTACGAGCGGGCAGTCCGCCATCACGATGACGGCGCCTGGCTGCGCGCGGGGATCACGCAGGGCCAATCGCAGAGCGCTCGCGTGGCCGTTTCCCGGGTCGAGCAGCACCTCGCAGCCGGGGCAGGCGAGCGTTGGGTCGGGCGTCACGAGCATCACCGACCGGATGAGGCTCGCCTGCCGGCATGCCCGGAGCACATCGTCGAGCATCGCGCGCACAAGCTCCGTGCGCTGCACGGCGTCGAGCAACCCCTCCAGGCGGCGCTTTCCCGCCGGCGGCGCGTTCACGGGAACGATTGCGAGCACCCCGCGCAGAATAGGCGCTGCGCCGGTCTCGTACCGGCCGGGCTCTACCGCTCCGCGAGCTCGAGCACCGCCCGTGCAACCCGCGCACGGGCTGCGGAGTCGCTCATCAGCGTGTCAACGGCCTGTGCACGTATGCCATGTGCCTTCAGCCGGGCGAGCTCGTCTTGGTCGGCGCTGTCGATCAGCATGTGCGTGATGAGGTCGCGGTAGTGCTCGGCCACGGTGACCGGGCTTGCTTCACCGTAGAACCGACGCAAGAGCCGATCGGCCGGGCCCTTGACCGCGCGGCCGCCGATGATGGGCGTGACCGCGGCGGTTGGGCCGCGCCGCTCGGCCAGGGCGTCCGCGATGCCGGGCACCGCGAGGATCGGTCCGATCGAGAGAAACGGGTTGCTGGGCGCGATGATCGCCAGGTCGGCCGTCGCGAGCGCGTCGAGCACGCCTTCAGCTGGCAGAGCCTCGGCCGCGCCCTCGTAGCGCACCGCGTCGACCTCGTCCGTGTGGCGACGACGCACGAAGTAGGTCTGGAAGTCGAAGGTTCCGCCCAGTGTCTCGAGCATGGTGGTGACCGGGTCATCGGTGCTCGGCAGCAGCCTGATGCCGATCCCGAGCCGCCGAGCGAAGTCGGCGGTGATCGAGGACAACCGCTCGCCCGCCCCCAGCCGGTTAGTCCTCACGAGGTGAAGACCGATGTCCTTGTCACCGAGGAAGAACCAGTCGGGCCCTCCGAGCGCGGCCGCGGCGCTGAGCGCGTTGCTCGACTCATCGGCGCGTCCCCACCCCTGGTCGGGATGGACGAGCCCGCCGAGCGTATAGAGAACCGTGTCGAGGTCCGGCGAGATTTGGAGCCCGAGCTGCTCGAAGTCATCGCCGACGTTGACGACCGCCGTGATCTGCTCGGGGCGGATGAGGCTCACGAGCCCGGCGAGGAACCGCGATGCGCCAACTCCTCCTGCGAGGACGACGACCTGCACGCTGAGATTCTGCCGTGGCGCCGCACCCGGCGCCTGTCGTATGGTTGTGGCCGTGGCGTTGCGACTTGGCTACAAGGCATCGGCCGAGCAGTTTGGTCCGCGCAAGCTCCTGGAGTACTCGGTGCTGGCGGAGCAGCTCGGTCTCGAGACGATCGCGATCTCCGATCACTTCCAGCCGTGGCGCCACTCGACCGGCCATGCACCAAACTCGCTCGTGTGGCTCGGTGCAATCGGGGAGGCAACCGAGAACGCCGTGATCGCGACGAGCGTGCTCACCCCGACGTTTCGTATCCACCCCTCGATCGTCGCCCAGGCCTTTGGGACGCTCGGCGCCCTGTTCCCGGGCCGCGTCATCCTCGGGATCGGCACGGGTGAGGCGATGAACGAGACGCCGGCCACGGGCCTCGAGTGGCCTGCAGCCAAGGAGCGGCGGCGGCGGCTCGCCGAGTCGGTCGAGCTGATCCGGCGCCTCTGGGCTGACGAGCGCGTGACGTTCGAGGGCGAGTACTACCAGACGGATCGCGCGACGATCTACGACCGGCCGGACGAGCCGGTCCCGATCTACGTCGCCGCCGCGGCACCGCTCGCGACGAAGTTCGCCGGGAGGGTGAGCGACGGGTTCGTCTGCACGAGTGGGAAGCAGCCCGAGCTCTACCACCAGCTGGTGGGCTACCTGACTGAGGGCGCCGAGGCCGCGGGGCGCGACGTCGGCGAGATCGAGCGCATGATCGAGATCAAGGTCTCCTACGACGCGGACGTCGACTACGCGCGCGAGGCCTGCCGCTGGTGGGCAGCGCTCTCCCTCTCCGCCGAGGAGAAGTCGGGCGTCGAGGATCCGGTCGAGATGGAGCGTCTTGCCGATGCCGCCGCCGACCGCGCCCACGGGCGGTTCATCGTGTCGAGCGATCCTGACGAGGTGGTCGAGCAGATCGCCCCGTACGTGGACGTCGGCTTCACGCACCTCGTGTTCCACGCACCTGGCGATGACCAGGAGCGGTTCCTGCGCCAGTTCTGCAGCGATGTCCTCCCGCGGCTCCGCGAGCGCTGGTAGCGAAAGAACTCGTCTGAGCGCCGCCGAGCTCCGCGTCATTCCGGTCACCGGGCTGCCCGAGATCTCGCCGGGCGATGACCTCCCGGAGCTCCTTGCAGCGGTTCTGGCGAGCGGGCCCGGCCTCCTCGACGGCGACGTGCTGGTCGTCGCCCAGAAGGTGGTGTCGAAGGCCGAGGGGCGCATCGAGACCGCCCGGACCCGAGAGGAGCGAACCGCGCTCGTGCTCGCCGAGGCGCAGCAGGTGCGGCGGCGCCGAGACGACTTCCTGATCGTGCAGACAAAGCACGGTTTCGTCTGCGCGACGGCGGGAATTGACCATTCGAACGCGCCTGGCGAGGACACCGTGATCCTCCTGCCCATCGATCCCGATGCCTCGGCCGCCGGCCTGCGGCAGCGCCTTGGCGAGCGCTTCGGCGTAAGTGTCGCCGTCATCGTCAGCGACTCCTTCGGCCGCGCCTGGCGCACGGGGACGACCGACGTTGCGATCGGGCTGTCGGGGATGCTCGCCCTCAATGACCTCCGTGGCTTGGCGGACCGCTCTGGACGTCCGCTCGAGACCACGCAGATCGCGGTTGCCGACGAGCTCGCCTCCGCGGCCGAGCTCGTCATGGGCAAGGTGAACGGCGTTCCGGCCGCGGTCATCCGCGGCTACCGCGTGCCAGGCGGCGACGGATCGGCTCGCGACCTCGTGATGCCGCCCGAGCTCGACCTCTTCCCGTAGCGAACGGGAGGGTCCCGGGCACGGCGCTGCGGCTGGCGCGATCCCCCCGCCCGGCTCAGGTCCTGGGCGCAGCAGCATGGCCTTGCTCGCGGGAGCAGCGCTGCCCTGAGCCGCCGCATCAACCACGGCGATCGCGAGCCCCGCGGCTCCAAGGCTGTCGAGCGGCACATGTCGTCGTTTTCGAGCCCGGGCAGGCCGACAGGATGAGACTGCGGGTTTGGCGGGCTGGGTGCGCTAGGATTGCCCCATGAGGCTGGCGAGTGTCCAGGGGCGTGCGACGCTGCTCGTCGACGAGCAGCTCGTTGATGTCGAGCGGGCGAGCGGGGGAGCGTTGTCGTCAGACCCCATGGACCACTTTGGTGAGCTCGAGGCGCTCAGTGCTCTGCTGGACGCCGAGGATTCCCAGCCGGCCGCCGCCGTCGTGTTCGATGCTCCCGTGCCGCGGCCGCCGAAGGTCATCGCGATCGGCCTGAACTACCGCAAGCACGCGATTGAGTCCAACATGCCGATTCCGGACGAGCCGGTGGTGTTCGCTCGGTTCTCGAATGCCCTCTGCGGCCCCACGGACGAGATCGTGATCCCGGCTGGCTGCGACCAAGTCGACTGGGAGGCGGAGCTCGTCATCGTTATGGGGCGCGGAGGCGGGGGAATCGCTGCCGCCGATGCCTGGCCGCGAGTGGCGGGTCTGACCTGCGGGCAGGACGTCTCCGACCGCCGGGAGCAGATGCGCGGGATGAAGCAGTTCACGGTTGCGAAGTCCTACGACACGTTCGCGCCGATCGGCCCCCACGTCGTGAGCGTCGATGAGTTTGCCAATCCGGACGATCTCGAGATCTCGTGCTCCGTCGATGGCGAGCGCGTTCAGAACAGCCGCACAGGCGACCTGATCTTCTCGGTGCCGGAGCTCGTCGAGTGGGTCTCGCGGCACATCACGCTCGAGCCGGGCGATCTGATCTTCACCGGCACCCCGGAGGGCGTCGGTATGGGTCAGGATCCGCCGCGGTACCTGTGCGGCGGCATGGTCGTCGAGACCACGATCGAGGGGATCGGCTCGATGCGCAACGTCTGCGTCGACGGCTGACGCAGAACGACGAGCGCGGTCGCCTGGACGTCTCGTCCGCAGGCGCCGAGGTTCGGCCCTGCCTAAGGCGACAGCAGCAGTGCCGGGATCGACGTGGCTGCGGGCGGCGAGCCCCTGACGGGCCGTCAGGCTCGGCCGGCTCCTCGCGACGCCGCGTCTGTTGGCGCTTAGCCATCCCCCGTTCCGGCGGTACAGCCGGGTGCGAAGGGGCCATCCGCGGCAGTCGGTGGTCTTGGGGGGCTGCGGCCGAGGAAGCCGTTCACAGCTGAGGTGTTTCCGTCTGCCCCGATCAGGTAGGAGACGCCTTCGATGTCGCCCGGTCGTCCACCGAGCCTGCATCGGATCGCGTTTTCGTCGGAGGCGCGGAACGCGACCCAGGCAAGCTCGAACAGCTCGGTGGTGGACAGGTCGGTTGCGAGCGGGCCGACGATGTCGTCGCCGAGTAACGGCAGGCGCAGGAACGTGTTGACGCTGATCAGCTTGTCGACGATTGCCTCGAGAACCTGCTGCTGCCGTTCCCCCCGCGTGATGCGGATCTCGCCGGTGCCGCGGCGGTTCTCGCGAATGCGGGCGTAGCGCAGCGCGCGCTCGCCATCGAACGTGTGCTCCCCCTGCGAGAACCGCCACCCGTCCCAGCGGGTACAGGCGGCGCGGCTGCCGTGCGGGCAGTCAAACCGATTCGACTGGATTCGCTGGGGCACGTTGACGGTCACGCCGTCGAGCTCGTCGATCACCTGCCCGAAGCCGTTGAAGTCGACGATCGCGATGTGGTTCACGTCGGCGTCCGTGAGCTGCTTGACCGTCTGGATCGCGAGCGCGGATCCACCGGTGGCATACGCGGCATTGATCTTGTTGAGCCCGGAGCCAGGTATCTCGACGCGCAGATCGCGCGGCACTGACAACAGAGAGATGCGGCGCTCACCGGGGTTGGTCCTCAGAAGGAGAATTGCATCCGAGCGGCCGATGTCGGTGCGCTGGCCGCCGGTATCGATTCCGAGGAAGAGGATTGTCGTAGGGATGGACAACAGCCGGCCTCTCTGGGAAGTGAGATGCTGGCGAGCTGCGTCGTCAAGCCGCTCGTTGGCCTCGGAAACACCGCCGCGCAGGCCAAAGTAGCCGGCGACGCCCCAGCCAGCGATCAGGAGCGCGGCGATCAGCGCGAGCGCGATGAGAGGCTTGGAGAGCCGCCAGAACCAGCGGAATGCAAGGCGAATGGGCCGGCGCGGTGGCTCTGGCGGAAGCCCTCGGCGGTAGGGCGCAGGCTCGGGTGCCACCGAGTAACCCTTGTCCGAGTCGT
This sequence comes from Actinomycetes bacterium, assembly GCA_026708005.1. Lineage (GTDB taxonomy): Bacteria > Actinomycetota > Thermoleophilia > Gaiellales > Gaiellaceae > JAPOVR01. Next base: position 44,670 of record JAPOVR010000102.1, on the reverse strand, counting down.
CCCACTCGTCCCAGTCGACCTCATCGTCAGCGGTGAGCCCGGGCGGCATGAACGCCTCGTCCCGATGGGGTGCGTGGTCAGCGTGCTCGGGCAGCCAAGGCCCGTCTGCGGTGTCATCGAGGCTGTGGCCGCGGGCTCGCTCGGCAGCTCGCTCAGAGGCGCTCTCGGCGGAGCGAGGATCGTCGCCGAAGTGCGGCTCGGAGTACTCGTCTGACCAGTACCGACCGGGGCTGCCCGAACGAGGTTCGCGAGAGCTCCGGGGGCGCTGGCCTCGGTAGACACGGTACCGCTTCCCCCTCTTCTTCACGGCGTCTCGCTATCGTAGCCAGCGACTGTGGCTGCGCAAGGGTGGTGGTGCGTGCTCCAGCGGGCGGCCGGGCGGCCGTCTGCGAGGACGGCGTGACGTGCCGCTGCTCGTGTGCGCAACCCCGATCGGCAACCTGCAAGACGTCACGCTGCGTGTGCTTGACGCGTTGCAGGAGGCTGATCTCGTCGTTTGCGAGGACACGCGCCGTACCCGCGCCCTGCTCGAACGCCACGGAATTAAGGCGCGCGTGCGCAGCCTCGACCGGCATGCCGAGGCCCGGCGCATCCCACAGCTCCTCCCGCTCTTGGAGACGGGGGAGACGCTGGTGCTCGTCAGCGATGCCGGTCTGCCCGGCGTCAACGATCCCGGCGCGAGGCTGATCGACGCGGCGATCGCCGCAGGCGTTTCCGTCTCTGTGCTCCCGGGCCCGACGGCGGCCGCGGCTGCTCTCGTGGTCAGCGGTCTTGCCGCCGAGCGCTTCCTCGTCGTCGGTTTCGTACCCCGCACGGAGCACGGGCGCAGGGGCCTCTGGAATGAGCTTCGCGGGCTTGCCTGGCCTGTCGTGGCGTTCGAGTCGGCCCGGCGGCTGCCGGCAACGCTTGCGAGCCTCGCTGCGACCGAGCCGGACCGCCCCGTCGCGGTCTGTCGCGAGCTCACCAAGCTGCATGAGGAGGTCGTGCGGGGACGGGCGGCAGAGGTGGCAGACACCTTCGCCGAGCCCCCCCGAGGCGAGGTCACGATCGTGATCGGCGCGGCCCCGGCTGGCGCCGAGGCGGATGCGATCGAGCCAGCCGTGCTCAGCGCGCTCGCGGCCCTCGTCGAGCTCGGTGTCCCCCGACGGCGCGCGGCGGACCTGATCGGTGGGCTGGTCGACCAGCCCGCGAACAGGCTCTACCGGGCAAGCCTCTAGCTCCGGCGCAGTCTGAGCTCCCCGCGGTGGGCGGGGTGCCCCGCCGTTCCTCGCAGCTCTGTGCCAAGACTGCGACCGGGGTGGAACGATCGCAGTCCGCGGCCAGGCACCTCGCTCGACTCGGGCTACGTTGGCCTCACATCACCAGCCCATGTGAGGGAGGAGCGAGATGAGAGTCTTCCTGGCGACTGCCGCCACCGCGCTCGCCGCGCTTGTCGCAGTATCGCCCGCTCTCTCGTGGGCGTGGGTGCTCGACGGTTCGATCGTGCGCCCGTTCGTAGTCGACGACAGCCCGTACTCTGCGGGGCAGCGCCGGGGAGTCGACATCGAAGCGCCCGTCAGGGCGACCGTCCGCGCGCCGAGTGCGGGGACGGTGACGTTCGCCGGCACCGTGCCGCGCGGGGGCCGCACGGTCACGATCTTGACCGACGACGGGTACAAGGCCACGCTGCAGCAGCTCACCGGCCTGCTTGTCCACCGGGATGATGCCGTGAACGAGGGCGACCCGATCGGCCAGGTTGCAGAGAGCCGTGATCCAGCCGCCACCTACTCGCACGTGCACCTCGGTGTGCGACAGGCCAGCGTCGAGCACGGGTACGTCGATCCGCTGTCGTTGCGCCCCGCTGCCCGGTCTGATTCGTCCGGTTCAGGGGGCAGCCACGTTCCGGTGGTCACCTACGTCCCGGATCCCGCGCCATTGTCGTCACCGGCTGCCGAGCCAAACGGCGCCGGTGACTCCGCCGAGGCTGTGGCTGCCGAGAGCGAGCCGGACACCACGCCGGCCGAGGAGGCTGTGACTGAGACTGGGGAGGCAGAGGCTGAGGAGGCCGTGGCGGAGGCTACTTCCGAGCCGAGCTGGGATTTCGTGGCGGCTGACGAGTTCACCGCCGATATCTCCATCGATTCCTCCTTGCCATCCTCGAGCGAGCGTGAGCGAACAAGCGAGTCGACCAGCACGGCGCAGCAGGCCACCGGCAGAGAGGTGTCGGACGGTCGAGCGGAGCGCAGCGCCGTCTCAGGCACGCTCGATCCGGTCGAGACGGCAACGGAGCAGGCATGGGCTGCGGCTGCTCGTGCCCTGATCGACGCCGCAGCCGGGCAGCGCGCTGGTAGCGATCCTGCAGATCCGAGCAATCCGCGCGGGCAGCCGGCTCCCGCGCGCCCGGCCGATGCACGCCCGATCCTTGGTGCTGCGACCGCGCGCCAAGGAACGGCGGCGCGGTGGTCGGGGAGCCTCGCGTGCGCACGGAGGGGGCCCCTGAATCGCCAGCCCCTGTCCTGCCAAAGCCGACTACCATGGCGGAGCTCGGTGGGATCATGGCGCGGGGTCGGGAGGCAGCCTCCGAGCGGCAAGCCCAGGAGCAGCGCGGCGCGCCCTCGACCTCTGAGGTCGCACCTGTTGACGCTCCCTTCCCCGCAGCGCAACACCCGCGCTCGGAAGGCCTTCCCGCAGCGCATATCGCTGCGCTGGCCGTCGTCGGCATTGCGCTCGGTGGGCTAGCGCTCGGCGCGCTGCTCCTCCTGCGCCGCCGCCGCTCGAGTCGCATCGCCAGCCGGTTTCGTCCCGCCCGAGCGCACCGGCTGCTGCGGCGAACCCGGCGGATGCGCGCTGCGACTCGATGGCTTCGCCGAACGGGCTGGCCCCGGACCAGCCGGTTCGACCGCTGCTTAGACGGTCACGGATGGAACGGCACTGCGAGCGCGAGCTGCCGCGCGGTGGTCGAGAGCGACGCCAGCGGCGGCGTTCGGTTTCCGAGCGTCATCCGTGACGGTGAGGCCGGCCTCCTCTCGGCGTGCCGGGCTGGCCGGCGCCAGAGCACGATTGCTGCTGGACGGTTGCGCCGTCCGCTCCGCCCGAGCTGCCACCCGGGGCTGGCCGACGCCAGGGCGCGATTGCTGCCGGGGCTTCCTGTCGAACCCGTGCGCATGGGGCTCGCCGCTCAGAGGCACGTGTGCGTCCTGACCGGGGGCGGCGCCTATGATCTTCGGCGATGGAGCACGAGAGCGCGGCGGGTGAGGCGGAGGGTCGGACGCGGATTCTCGTCGCCGTGGCGTGGCCGTACGCGAGCGGGCCGCGCCACATCGGCCATGTTGCCGGTTTCGGCGTCCCGTCGGATATCTTCGCCCGCTACCACCGGCTCAAGGGCAACGACGTGCTCATGGTCAGCGGGACCGACGAGCACGGCACGCCAATCATGGTGGCAGCCGACCGCGAAGGAGTCAGCCCTGCCCAGCTCGCCCAGCGGTTCAACGGCCTCATCCGGGAGGATCTCGAGCGTCTGGGTCTGAGCTACGACATCTTCACGCGAACGACGACGAGGAATCACTACCGCGTCACGCAGGACGTCTTCAAGACGCTCTACGACAAGGGCTTCATCGTCAGGCAGACCATGCTCGGTGCCTTCTCTGAGTCGACAGGCCGCACACTGCCGGATCGCTACATCGAGGGAACCTGCCCGAACTGCGGCTTCTCCGAGGCACGTGGCGACCAGTGCGACCACTGCGGTCGTCAGCTCGACCCCACCGATCTCCTTGAACCTCGGTCGCGCATCGACGGCTCCAGGCCGGTGTTCCGTGAGACCGAGCACTTCTTCCTCGACCTCCCGGCGTTCTCGGAGCGGCTCAGCGAGTGGATCGGTGCCCAGGAGCACTGGCGGCCGAATGTCCGGGCGTTCTCCGCGAATCTCGTCGATGAGCTGCGCCCTCGCGCGATCACTCGGGACCTCGACTGGGGTGTGCCGATTCCGCTCGAGGCGTACGACGGGCTCGACGACAAGCGGATCTACGTGTGGTTTGACGCGGTTATCGGCTACCTCTCGGCCGCTGTTGAATGGGCTCGCAACCGCGGCACTCCCGATGCTTGGCGTGAGTGGTGGCAGGACCCAAGCGCACGTCACTACTACTTCATGGGCAAGGACAACATCGTGTTTCACGCCGTCATCTGGCCGAGCATGCTCATGGGCTACGGGCAGGGCGGCGAGGTCGGGGCCGATCGGGGGGAGCTTGGCCTGCCTCACGACATCGTCAGCAGCGAGTTCCTGACCATGGAGGGCAAGAAGTTCAGCTCGAGTCGAGGGGTTGCGATCTACGTCAACGACTTCCTCTCGCGCTACGACCCGGATCCGCTTCGCTACTTCCTGACGGTTGCGGGTCCGGAGAGCCAGGACACCGATTTCACGTGGGCTGAGTTCGTGCGGCGCAACAACGACGAGCTGCTCGCGAACTGGGGCAACCTCGTCAATCGGACACTCGCGAGCGCGTACAAGAACTTCGGCGCAGTTCCCGAGCCTGGGGTGCTCACAGATGACGACGAGGCGCTCCTGCAGGCGGTCGAGGCGGGCTTTGCCACGGTGGGCTCGTTGATCGAAGCCGCCCGCTTCCGAGCGGCGCTCGTCGAGGCGATGCAGATCGCCGCGCGGGCCAACCAGTACGTCAGCGAGCAGGCTCCGTGGGCCAAGCTGGAAGCAGACCGGGCACGCGCCGGGACGATTCTCTCCGTCACGCTTCGGGCGATCGACGGGCTGAAGGTGCTACTCGCGCCGGTCCTGCCGTTCACCAGCCAGCTCCTCCACGAGCTGCTGGGGTATGAGGGGCAGCTCAGCGGCCGGGTGGTGTCTCGCGATGAGGTGGAGGAGGATGGGTCCGCCCACGCTGTGCTCGGCGGCGACTACGGGGCTGCGACCGGCCGCTGGGAGCCGAGTCAGCTGCCGGCCGGCCAGCGGCTCCAGCAGCCGCGGCCGCTCTACCGGAAGCTGGACGCGGACGAGGTCGTCGCGGGCGAGCTCGCGCGCATGGAGCGCGCGGCCGCCGACGGCTGCTAGATGATCGACACACATGCACACCTCGACATGTGTGCTGATCCGCCCGCCGCGGTGCTCGAGCGCGCGGTCGCCGCCGGAGTGCCGCGGGTTGTCACAGTCGGCTCCGGGGCAGCCGGGGCACGCCGGGCGTGCGAGATCGCCGAGTGCTCGCAGGGCGTTGCCTGTGCCGTGGGCATTCATCCGCATGACGCTGGGCGTGCCACACCCGACGAGCTTGCGCAGCTGCGCGAGCTGCTCGCCCACCCCCGCGTTGTCGCGGTCGGCGAGACCGGGCTTGACCACTTTCGCGACTATGCGCCTCGCGACGAACAGGCGGAGGCCTTCGCTGCGCAGGTCGAGCTCGCCGCCGAGGCAGGCAAGCCGCTCGTCGTCCACAGCCGAGCGGCCGACGGCGCGACGCTCGCCGCGCTTGGCGAAGCGTCGCCTGAGACTCCGGTAGTCCTCCACTGCGTCTCGTCGCTGCCTCTGGTCGAGGAGGCGGTCGAGCGGGGCTACTTCTGCTCATTCGCCGGCAACGTCACGTATCCGAAAGCGCTCGAGCTCCGTCAGGCCGCGACGCTTGTCCCGGCCGAGCGCATCCTGGCCGAGACCGATGCGCCGTACCTCGCCCCGCAACCGGTTCGAGGGCAGAAGAACGAGCCGGCGTTCGTGGTTCACGTCCTCGCGGCGCTCGCGGAGGCGAGAGGCGAGAGCCCTGCCGAGCTCGAGCGCCAGATCGACGTCAACGCTGCCCGTCTCTTCAACTTCGAGTGACGCGGCAGCCCGTCGAGCCACGACGACAGCTCGGTCAGCACTTCCTCACCGACCGCAACATCCTGGGCGTGATCGAGAGGCTTGGCGATGTCTCGCCTGGCGACGTTGTCTTGGAGGTTGGCCCCGGCCTCGGCGTCCTCACGGAGTTCCTCGCCGAGCGCGCGAGGTACGTCCACGCGGTCGAGATCGACCGCACGCTCGCACCGCATCTCGACGAGCGGCTTCGTCAGGCGACCAACGTCGCCCTACGCTACGAGGACGCCCTCTCGACCGATGTCGCGGGTCTGGGCCCGGCGCCGACCAAGCTGATCGCCAACCTTCCCTACTCGATCGCCACGCCGCTTGTGACCGAGGGCCTCGATGGCATGCCCGCGATCGACCGGTGGTGCGTCATGGTGCAGCGGGAGGTCGCCGATCGCCTCGTCGCCCGGCCCGGCACGCGCGCCTACGGCGCGGTCAGCGTGCTCGTCCAGCTGACCACGAGACGAGTCGGTTTCCACGCCGTTGCGCGCACGTGCTTTCGGCCCCCGCCGAACGTCGACTCGGCGCTCGTGGCGCTGGTGCGGACCCGCTCCTGGGGCACCGAGTATGCGGGCTTGAAGCGGCTCGTCCGCGGCGCCTTCCTCCACCGCCGCAAGACCCTGGCCAACTCGCTCGACCAGGCCGGCCTGGCCGAGCGAGCGGATGTCGCAAGTGCGATGGTAGCGCTTGGCCACGATGCCGGCGGGCGGGCTGAGTCGCTCTCACCAGCCGAGTTCGAGCAGCTCGCCGAGCGCCTGCTATGAACGTCGCGGCTGTCCCGGCGAAGATCAACCTCTCGCTTGTCGTCGGTGAGAGCAGGCCTGACGGCCTCCACCGGCTGGCAACCCTCATGCAGCGCATTGACATCGTCGATCGGCTCAGGGTCGAGCTCGCCGACGAGACGGCTGTCATCGGCTTTGCGAATGACACGCTGATCACACGGGCGCTGGCAGCGGTGGCGGAAGCGTCGGGCGTGCCGGCGGGGTTCCGCGCAACTGTCGAGAAGCACATTCCCGTCGCTGCCGGCCTTGGCGGCGGCAGCGCGGATGCGGCAGCCGCGCTCGTGCTGGCGAACAGGCTTCTTGGGCGACCTCTCCCTCACAGGCGCCTGCACGAGCTGGCGTTCGTGCTCGGCTCGGACGTGCCGTTCTTCCTGGCTCCTGGCCCGAAGCTGGTGGGCGGCGCCGGCGAGCTGGTCGAGCCGGTGACGGTGCCGCAGGACTACGTCGTCGTGATCGCGCTGCCGCATGATGTTGCGAAGCGGTCGACTGGCGAGGTGTATTCGCGGTTCGATGAGCTCGGTGGAGGCGCGCGGTTCGACGAGCGCGCCGTCGAGCTGCGCAGCGCCATCGCCTCCTGCGAGCACGCCCGCGACCTCGCGGGGCTGCCGCCGAACGATCTTGCCGAGGCCTCGGGAGCCCGTGTGGCCGCCACACGGCTCGCGGAGCTCGGCGCGTTTCGGGCTGACGTCAACGGGGCGGGCCCGAGCGCCTACGGTCTGTTTACACGCCGCCGCGATGCGGAGCGGGCCTCGAGCGCGCTTCGCTCGAACGCGCGTACGTGGGTGACGCTCCCCGTCTGGTAACTGATCGCGGCAGCGGCTGGAGCGCGGCCTATACTCGGGACCGGTGGAGGGCCAGCAGATCCGTTTCGGTGCGGGCGTCGGAACGTCGGCGGTCCCGGCCAGCGGTGTTGTCGGTGACGAGTCTTGGAAGGAGCACGAGGGCATCGCGTCGTGGCGGTATGCGACCGCCGCGCGGCACATGCCGTGGACCTCGACGGTGGGGCGTAGCCAAGTGGTAAGGCAACGGGTTTTGGTCCCGTGATCGGAGGTTCGAATCCTCCCGCCCCAGCCTCTCCTCGCTGATGGCTGAGCCGCGCCTGGCAGCCGTCGTGATGGCCGGCGGCCTGAGCACGAGGATGAACTCCGCCATACCGAAGCACCTGCATCCGCTGCTCGGGCGGAGGTTGATCGACTGGGTCCTCGCTGCCGTCCGGACGCTCGAGCCTGTCCGACATGTGCTCGTCACCTCGCCGGCGGCTCAGTCCGCTCTTGTGGGGTCGCTTCCCGACGACATCGAGCTTGCCGTTCAGCCAGAGGCGCGCGGTACGGGCGATGCGGTTGCGCTCACCGAGGGTCTGCTCTACGGCCATGCCGACCAGCTCCTGGTCGTGCCGGGCGATGTGCCGCTTCTCACCGCCGAACTGCTCCGAGGTCTCCTGTCGGCGCACCGGGCGCCAAGCGCCGCAACCCTCCTCTCGTTCGATCACGACGACGCGGGCCGGTACGGCCGGATCGTTCGCGACGCCGGCGGCCGGCTCGAGCGGATCGTCGAGGCGGTCGACGCGACGGACGAGCAGCTCGCGATCCGTGAGGTGAGCTCGTCCATCTACGTCTTTGCGCTGCCAAGGCTGTGGGCAGCGCTCTCATCGCTTGGCAGCGCCAACGCCCAGGGGGAGGTCTACCTGACCGACGTCATTGAGCTGATCGCCGCCGAGGGCGAGCCTGTCAATGCGCATCGAGTGCCCTGGACGCAGTTCCTCGAAGGCGTCAACACGCAGGTCGAGCTGTCGGCGGCTGCAGCCGCCCTGCGCGACCGCGTGAACGCAGCGCACATGCTCGCAGGCGTCACGATCATCGATCCAGCTTCCACGTGGATCGACGCTGATGTTGAGATCGAGCCGGACGCGGTCATCCACCCGTTCACGGTGCTGCGAGGCGCAAGTACCGTCGGAGCAGGGGCCCACGTGGGGCCGCACGCGGTAATGGTCGACGCGAGCGCCGGCGCCGGGGCCCACATCGGCCCGTTCGCCTACCTCCGGCCCGGAGCCCAGCTCGCGCGGGACGCGAAGGCTGGCACCTTCGTCGAGGTGAAGAACTCGCGGATTGGGCGCGGCACGAAGGTCCCGCACCTCTCCTACATCGGTGATGCGGAGATCGGCGAGGAGACGAACATCGGTGCCGGAGCGATCACGGCGAACTATCGCCCCGAGCTGGGAGGGACGAAAGAGCGCACGACGATCGGCGATAATGTCCATACGGGTAGTCACAATGTCTTCGTAGCGCCAGTCGAGATCGGCGACGGAGCCTGGGTGGCGGCAGGCTCAACGGTGACGGAAGACGTTCCACCAGGATCACTCGCGATCGCGAGATCGCGCCAGATCAACCAAGAGGGGTATCGTGAGCGAGAGCAGCGTAAGTGAGCTAACGGCGATCCCGGGTCTCGAGGTCTTGGATTCCGCACAGGAGGTTCCCGAGCGCGGGCGATGGCTTGAGCGCACGCCATCGCCGCGCCTGATGCTGTTTGCCGCCCGCTCGCACCCAGAGCTCGCCGCCCGTATTGCCGACGAGCTCGGCATCGAGCTCGGCAACGTCGAGCTGAAGACGTTCGCCAACGGCGAGGCGTACTGCCGCTACCTCGACTCGATCCGGGGCGCCGACGTCTTCATCGTGCAGTCGCCGGCGCTCCAGCCCAACGACCAGCTGATGGAGCTGCTGGTCATGATCGACGCTGCGAAGCTCGCCTCCGCGTCGCGTATCACGGCCGTCCTGCCGTGGTTCCCGTACTCACGGCAGGACAAGAAGTCGGCGCCGCGGGAGCCGATTACCGCGAAGCTCGTTGCCGAGCTCCTGCAGGTTGCCGGTGTTGACCGCGTCCTGACGATGGATCTCCACGCGGGGCAGATCCAGGGGTTCTTCACGATCCCGGTCGATCACATGACCGCGCTGAAGCTGTTCGCCCAGCACTTCCGCGATCAGGGGCTCTTCGGCGAGGGGGCCGTGTCGGTCTCGCCCGATCCGGGGCGCGCGAAGATGGCGCGCAAGTTCGCCGAGCTGCTCGAGAGCGATCTCGCAGTCCTGAACAAGCTGCGCCCGAGTCACGATGAGGTCGCGGTCACCGAGGTGATCGGTCGGGTCAGGGGCAAGATTGCCATCATGAGCGACGACATGATCGTGACCGGCGGGACGCTCGGGGCCGGCGCGAAGGCACTCAAGGAGGCGGGCGCAACCAGCGTGTACGCCTGCGCGACCCACGCACTCTTCCCCGACGGAGCGCTCGAGCGGCTCGCGCGGAGCGACATCGAGCAGATCGTGGTCACCGACACCGTACCGCTCAGCCCGATCGGTCGGCCCGACAGCGTGCAGGTGCTGACCGTGTCGCGAATCCTCGCGGAGTCGATCCGGAACGTCTTCTCCGACGAGTCGGTCTCGGCGATCTTCGCCGGCGAGAACCAGCTCTTCTAGCGGGGCAGCCCTACCCTGGGCGGGCTGCGGCCTTCCGCGTATCTCCGGGTGGTGCTCGGCGGCGGAGTGGCGGTCGGTGCCGTGGGCAGCTCGCGCATCCGAAGGCGTTCTGGATCTCGAGAATACGCTTGCATTCGCCGGCTTGCGCGAGGCGTGGGGACCGATGCACACGGCGTGCTCACCGTCGTCGGCTGGACCTGCGCAGCGGCTCATCCATCCCTCGCGGCGGTTGCGGGTCATGCCACGATGACCCGGGCAGAGCCCGTCCTTTTTTGCCCGCGATGTCGTCCTTGGCCGGCGGGTGGGGTCGACTTCGTGGATCTACGGTGGAGCCAGAGCGTCGCGTCCTCGCCGCCGCCCAGCTCCCTGCGAGCTGGGCGTGCCGACCGCGGCAGGCCGCTCGGCGCTCGTGGGTCAGCGCAAGCTAGAGGTCGGCCTGTAGCGCGGGGTCGGCTGCGGGCAGGGGCCAAACCTACCCGAGGGGTGGTCCACCCGTAGGTGGATGCGTGTGTCGGTGGAGTTCACTGTGGTGACGTGGATGCCGTCCCGGCTCATCCGCACACTCGGGCTGCTTAGCTCGACACTTCCCGTCGCAGCTGATCGTCAGGCTCCCCAGCGTTGGCGGCCAATCGGACGGAGCGATCTCGGGAGGCGGCGGTTCGGGAGGCGGCGGGGCAGGGGGAGGCAGGCTCACCGTAGGGGGCGGGTCTCCCCGGAGCTCTTGGCTACACTGACAGGCCGATGGCGAGCGAGCGCCAACGCTTGGAAGTGACGAAGCGGGAGACCTTTGGCAGCAGGGTGTCAAGGCGCATCCGCAGCCAGGGGCTGATTCCTGGCGTGCTCTATGGATCGGGCGAGCCGGCCGAGCCGTTCGTCGTGGCCGAGCGCGAGCTTCGCCAGGCGATCAGCGGTGACAACTTGAACGCTATCCTGGACGTCCACTTCGAGGGGGATGACGAGCTACGGCAGGCGGTGCTTCGCGACCACCAGGTCCATCCCACGCGTTCTCGGCTCCTCCACATCGACCTGCAGACGGTGCACCTGGATCAGCCGATCGAGGCGTCCGTGCCGATCCATCCCGTCGGCGAGGCGCCCGGGCTCACGAGGGGAGGGTTGCTGAACGTGATCCTCCGCGAGGTCCGAATCGAGGGCTTGCCGATGGAGCTGCCTGAGTCGATCGAGGTCGACATCACCGGCATGGAGGTCGGTGGTAGCCGACATATCGGCGATCTCGTTCCCCCCGAGGGGATCACCATCCTCGACGATCCCGGCGATACCGTCCTCACTATTTCGGTCACTCGCATCGCGATCGTTGATGAAGGGGAAGAGGCTGTCGCGGAAGAGGAGCTCTCGGAAGGCGAGGAGCCTCCAACCGATGCGGCCGAGGGCGAGGGGCCGACGGACGCCGCCGCCGGCGCGCCTGCCGACGAGTAGGAGCCGGGCTGTGCGGCTGTTGCGTCGGGGCAAGCCGGCCTCGTCGCTCGACCTGCTCGCCGTCGGGCTGGGGAACCCAGGCCCGCGGTACGAGGCGACCCGGCACAACGTCGGCTTCATGGTCGTCGACGAGCTTGCGCGCCGCCACTCGAGCTCGTTTCGCTCGAAGTTCTCGGGCGATCTGGGGCAGGTGCGGCTCGGGGAGCTTCGCGTAGCGCTTCTGAAGCCGATGACCTACATGAACGAGTCGGGCCGGTCGGTGGGGGTCGCGGTGCGGTTCTTCAAGCTCGATCCCGCCGGGCTCCTGATCGTCCACGACGATGTCGATCTCGACGTCGGGCGGCTTCAGGCGAGGATTGGTGGCGGGCTGGCGGGGCACAAGGGGCTCCGGTCCATCGTCTCCCAGCTCGGGACGCAGGAGTTCCTGCGGCTGCGAATCGGCGTCGGTCGACCCGAGCGCGGCGACTCGAGGCCAATCTCTGACTTCGTGCTCTCGCCGTTTACGCCTCAGACCGATGTGCAGGCGATCACGAGCAGGGCCGCCGACGCCGTGGAGACGATGGCGCGCGAGGGCCTCGAGGCGGCGCAGCAGCGGTACAACGAGTCGGGTTGAGCGTGGACGGCGCTGCGACACGGCAATCGAGCCAGCCCGCTCTCGAGCCGCTCGCGCTGGCGTTCGCTGAGAGTGGGCGCCTGCAGGAGTTTCTCGCCGACCACCCGGGCTCGAGCGCGCGCGTCTCCGAGCCGCTGCTCCCGATCGTTCTCGCGAGCATCTGGCTCGCGTCGACTCCGCAGACAGGTCTTGCCGTTGTCCTCGCCGACGATGAGGACGCGCGCGATGCCGCTGAGGGCGCGAGCTGGTACCTCGGCGCCGACCGTGTGGGGCTGTTGGCGTCCCGCGGGGTACGTCATGAGACGGGGCTCGTGCCCCCGGCGCACCTCGTCGGCGAGCGCGCGCGAGCGCTCGACGTCCTTGCTGCCGGGGGCGTCGTCTGCGCATCCGCCCTCGGGTACGGAGAGGGCCTGCCGTCGCCGGCGGCTCGCGCCGACACCATCAGCCTCGAGATCGGCCGCCAGCAGGGAGTCGAGCCGCTGAGCGCTCGCCTTGCCGTGGCCGGATACGGGCGGGTGGAGCGGGTCGAGGCCCGGGGGGAGTTCGCCGTTCGAGGTGGTCTGATCGATATCTTCCCGACGACCGGGCGCGAGCCTGTGCGCGTGGAGTTCTTCGACGACGAGGTCGAGACGCTGCGCCGGTTCTCTCCGTTTACCCAGCGGACGCTGGGAACGCTCGAGCGCGTCGAGATCTACCCGGCAGTCGAGCGTCGCGCCGACGCCCTCGACGCGGAGCAAGCGGCGGGGTATGCAGCGGACGATGTCGTCGAGCCGCTCACCGCGTGCGCCCTCGTGTGGGAGCTCGACGAGGTGCAGCGGGTTGCCCGAGAGGAGCTCGGGCGCGAGCTACAGCTCGGAGGCCCGTCGGAGCTCAGCGCGCTGCCGGCGGGGCAGCCACACAGCTTCGAAGGGCACCGACCGACGGCCGCCGCACGGGGGCTTGGCGAGGCCGAGCGCGACCTGCGCGGGTTGGTGCACGCCGAGAACCGGGTTGTCGTCGCGTTCCAGCACCGCGGAGAGGCGCTTCGAACGCAGGCGCTGCTGCGCCGCGTCGAGGCGCCGCTCGTCGAGGCAGGCGAGCCGATCGAGCGGGACCCGGGCGTGTCCTTCGTCGTGAGTCCGGCGCGCCGAGGCTGGGTCTCACGTGAGCTGGGGCTCGCGCTCCTTCCTCACACCCAGGTCTTCCGGAGGCGCGCGCCGCGCGCCCAGACCCGCACGGGCAGGGGGCTGCAGTCGTTCGCAGACCTGCGAAGCGGTGACTACGTCGTCCACGAGGACCACGGGGTGGGGCTCCTTCAGGGCTTCGAGACGAAAACCGTGGCCGGCGTCACCCGCGACTACCTCAACGTCGCCTTCCGGGGTGACGACCGCCTCTACGTGCCGCACGAGCAGATCGGCAAGGTCTCCCGCTACCTGGGGGCAAACGGCGCTGCACCAAAGCTCTCCAAGCTCGGCGGGAGAAGCTGGCAGACGATCAAGACGCGGGCGCTGGGGGGCGCGCGCGAGCTCGCCGGCGAGCTGCTCGAGCTGTACGCACGGCGCCAGCGGGCCGAGGGTCATGCGTACGACGTCGCCGACGAGCTGATCGAGCGGCTGGAAGAGAGCTTCCTCTACGAGGAGACGCCGGATCAGGCCCTGGCCGTCGAGGCGGTCAAGGAGGACATGGAGTCGCCCCGGCCGATGGATCGGCTCATTTGCGGTGACGTAGGCTTCGGCAAGACCGAGATCGCGGTTCGGGCAGCGATGATCGCGACCGCGAACAGCAAGCAGACGCTCGTGCTGGCGCCGACCACCGTGCTCGCCCAACAGCACTGGGACACGCTGAGAGATCGCTACCGCGAGCTGCCCATCAGCGTCGAGATGGTCTCGCGCTTTCGCAGGCCAACCGAGGTCAAGCGGACTCTGGCGGCGTACTCGCGAGGGGAGATCGACGTTCTCGTCGGCACGCACCGCGTGCTCTCGCGTGACGTGATCCCGAAGCAGCTCGGCCTCGTCGTCGTCGACGAGGAGCAGCGCTTCGGCGTCGCGCAGAAGGAGCTCCTGCGCCAGCTTCGCAACGAGGTCGACGTGCTCGCGATGTCGGCGACGCCCATCCCGCGGACCCTCCATCTCTCGCTCGCGGGACTGCGGGATATCAGCGTGATCGAGACGCCCCCCGAGGGGCGGCGGCCGATCCGGACGCATGTCGGGGAGTACGACGAGGACGTGATCGCCCAGGCCCTGCAGCGCGAGGCCGACCGCGGCGGCCGCTCGTTCTACCTGCACAATCGCGTCGAGACAATCGACGAGGTCGCCGAGAAGCTCCAGCAGCTGTGCCCTGACCTGCGCATCCTGGTCGGTCACGGCCAGCTGAGCGAGCGCCAGCTCGAGGACGTCATGCTCCGCTTCGTCGGTGGCCGGGCGGACGTCCTCGTTTCGACGACCATCATCGAGTCGGGGCTCGACATCCCGGAGGCCAACACACTGATCGTCGAGCGCGCGGACAGGCTGGGCCTCGCGCAGCTCTACCAGCTGCGGGGCCGGGTCGGGCGCAGCGACCTCGTCGCTCACGCCTACCTACTGTACCCGGAAGCCGCCGAGCTGACGGGCGAGGCGCGAGCCCGTCTCGCGACGCTTGCCGACCACACAGAGCTCGGCAGCGGGTTCGCAATTGCCATGCGCGACCTGGAGATCCGCGGTGCCGGCAACCTGCTCGGGGGCGAGCAGTCGGGACACGTCGCGGCGGTCGGCTTCGAGCTCTACGTCGAGATGCTGAACGAGGCGGTCGGCGAGCTCGATGGCAGTCGAGCGCAGACGAGGCGTCCTGTGCGCGTCGAGGTCGCCATCGACGCGTACGTGCCGTCGGACTACATCGACGCCGAAGCGCTGAAGATCGATCTCCATCGCCGCCTCGCGCTGATCGAGAGCGAGGACGAGCTGCGCGAGCTCGAGGCGGCCACAGACGACCGCTTTGGGCCGCTCCCGGAGCCCGTCGCCAACCTCTTCGGCATCCAGCGCGCCAAGCTCATCCTTGCCCAGGCAGGCGCGGACTACCTGGTGCTGCGTGGCGGGAAGGCGACGGTTGGCAGGCTGATCCTCGGCTCCGCCGAGCTGAAGGGGCTGCGCGCTCTGACGGAGACCGCGGTGTACTCGTCCGCGAAGCAGGAGGTGACGCGGCGGGTCGAGTCGCTCGACGAAGCCCTCGATCTGACCGATGCTATCCTCGCGGTACTTGCATAGCCCACTGTCCGTGTCCCCTCAAAAGCTCACTCTCGTCGGCGCCGCTGCGTGCGCGCTCGTCCTCGGGCTCGCCGCCTGCGGCGGCGGGGAGGGGAGTAGCAGCTCCGAGGCCGAGCTGCCGCCCCCGCCACAGGCGCCGTCCGAGGCCACCCCGGCGCCTGTTCCTGGCCCGAGCCCCAGCCCGAGCCCGGCCCCGGCACCTGGCCCGGGCGAGCCTCCAGTCGAGCCGCCGCCGCCGTCAGCCGGTGATCCGGTCCCGGCGCCGCCGGAGCCAGCCCCGCCGCTGACTGTCCTCGCGAATAACGTCATCCCGACGCCAACCAGCGTGCCGGCCGGCGCGGTCGCCGTGGTGGGTGAGGGAGTCATCGAGCAGGAGGAGTTCGACCTGTTGGTCAACCAGCGCGAGCGGGTCATGGCCTCCGGCGGCAGCGAGTTCCCGTCGGCGGGTACCCGCGAGTACGAGGAGGTCAAGAACGCGCTGATCTCGCTCCTCGTGCAGCGTGAGCAATTCCTGCAGGAGGCCGCTGCCCTCGGCATCACCGTCTCCGCCGAGGATGTCGCCGCGCGGCTGGCCGAGCTCATCGACGAGCTCTTCGACGGCGACGACGAGCACTACCGGCAAGAGCTCGACCAGCAGAGCCTCACCGAGCAGCAGGTCCTGGAGACGCTCGAGCTCCAGATGCTCCACGACAAGCTCCTTGCCAAGCTCACGGCAAGCCTGTCGGTCACCGATGAGGAGATCGAGACGTTCTATGCCGAGAACCAGCAGGCCTTCTCGACGCCCGACAGCCGGCTGGTGGCGCACATCCTCGTTGAGAGCCAGGCCGATGCGGACGGGCTGCACGCGCAGCTGCAGGCAGGCGCAGACTTCGCGGAGCTCGCCCGCGACCACTCGATCGACACGGGAACGGCCGAGAGCGGCGGTGAGTACGAGGCCGTGCTGGGCTATTCGGTGCCCGAGTTCGAGACCGTTGCCTACGAGCTCGCGACGGGCGAGATCTCCGAGCCTGTCGAGACGCAGTTCGGCTGGCACGTCATCAAGGCGCTCGAGGACATCGTGCCGGCGTCGGTGCAGCCGCTCGATGACGTGCGCGAGCAGATCGAGGGGCTTATCCGGCGTGAGAAGGAAACGGTGGCGACCGAGCGCTGGGCAAGCGCCTTGGAGGAGAAGTACGAGGGCAAGGTGCTCTTCGCGCCCGGGTTCGAGCCACCCCCGGTGGGGCTGGTCGGCGAGGAGCCTGAGCCCGAGCCGTCTGAGCCCGAGTTGCCCTCCGAGTCGCCCTAGTGCCGGGCGGGGACGATCTCGCAGCCGCAATTCACGAGCTTCAGGCGTTGACCGAGGAGCTTCGCCGCGCCTGCCCATGGGATCGCGTGCAGACCGAGCGCACGATCGTGCCCCACACGGTTGAGGAGGCGTACGAGGTCGCCGACGCAGCGCAGGACGGCGACGACGAGAAGCTTGCGGACGAGCTCGGGGATCTCCTCTACCAGGTCTTCTTCCTCTCGCTGCTCATGGAGGAGCGCGGGTCGGCATCGCTCGCCGAGATCGCGCGCGGGGTGCACGAGAAGCTCGTGCACCGCCACCCGCACGTCTTCGGTACGGCGCAGCTGGACTCGCCTGAGGACGTCCGTGAGCGCTGGGACGCGCTCAAGGCCCGGGAGGCGGGCCGAGCCGGCATCTTCCACGACGTGCCTGAGTCCCTGCCCGCGCTGCTGCGCGCCCGCAAGGTCCAGTGGCGTGCTGCGGCCGCACGCTTCGACTACGCGTCGCTGGAGTCGGCGATGAGCGGTCTCAGGGGGGAGCTCGCCGAGCTCGAGCAGGCGCTTGAGGGACACGACGACGCGCCGGAGGTTGAGACGAGCGAGCGGCTGTTCGCAGAGACGGGGGACGTGCTGTTCTCGCTCGTCAACGTCGCTCGGAAGGTGAACGTCGACCCCGAGCTCGCTCTCGCGAGCGCGGTCGCTCGCTTCACTGCCCGCGTGGAGCGGGCCGAACGTCTCGCGCGTGAGGCCGGTCACGACTTCGGCTCGCTGACGCTGGACGAGCAGGAGCGATACTACTGCGATGCGAAGCGCCTGGGCGCCTAGTCCGTGAGCGCGGCGATCACCGATGTCCATGCGCGCCAGGTCGTCGACTCGCGCGGGAATCCGACCGTCGAAGTCGACGTACACCTCGGAAACGGCGGCTTCGGGCGAGCCGCGGTCCCGTCAGGGGCCTCGACCGGGGCGTACGAGGCCGTGGAGCTCCGCGATGGCGGGTCTGGGTGGCTGGGCAGGGGGGTCCTGAAGGCCGTCGCCGGTGTCGTCGAGGAGATCAAGCCCGCGCTCCTCGGGTTGGATGCGACCGACCAGCGCGGCATCGATCGCGTCCTAGTCGACCTGGATGGCACCCCGAGCAAGTCGCGCCTCGGCGCAAACGCGCTGCTCGGCTGCTCGCTCGCGGCTGCCAAGGCTGCCGCCGACGGCGCGGGCCAGCCCCTGTACGCGTGGATCGGCGGCAGCGGCGCCGGCGTGATGCCGGTCCCGCTGATGAACGTGATCAATGGCGGTGCGCACGCGCAGAACTCGCTCGATCTCCAGGAGTTCATGGTTGTTCCAGCGGGCGCCGACTCGTTCAGCGAGGCGGTTCGTATCGGCGCCGAGGTCTTCCACCAGCTGAGGATGCTGCTCCGGGGGCGAGGGCTCGTGACAGCCGTCGGCGACGAGGGCGGCTTCGCGCCGAACCTCGAGTCGTCAGACGCCGCGGTGTCGGCCATCCTCGCTGCGGCCGATCGTGCGGGCCACCTCGATCGGGTCGCGATCGCGCTGGACGCGGCCGCGAGCGAGGTCTGGCGGGACGGCAGCTATCGCCTTGAGGGCGAGGGTGTCACGCTCGATCCCGACGGCTTGATCGCGCTCTATACGTCGCTGGCCGATCGCTATCCGGTCGTCTCGATCGAGGACGGTCTGGCCGAGGAGGAGTGGGAGTCCTGGACGGCGCTGACCCGGCAGCTCGGCTCGCGCCTCCAGCTCGTGGGCGACGATCTCTTCGTCACGAACACCGATCGACTCCAGCAGGGCATCGAGCGGGGTGTCGCGAACGCGATCCTCGTGAAGGTGAACCAGATCGGCACGCTCTCCGAGACGCTCGACGCGATCGAGCTCGCGCGTCGGCACGGCTACGCAGCTGTTATCTCACACCGTTCGGGGGAGACGGAGGACACGACGATCGCCGACCTCGCGGTGGCCGTGGGGGCTGGTCAGATCAAGACCGGTGCGCCGTCGCGGACCGATCGGGTGGCGAAGTACAACCAGCTCCTGCGAATCGAGGAGGAGCTCGGGTCGCGTGCGTCGTTTCCCGGGTGGGACGCCTTTCCCCGGGCCGCTCGCGGCTAGAGACCAGACGGCCGCGACCACCGCTCACGTGGAGACCGGCCGCGACCGGAAGGACGTGTCGCTCTCGGCCTATGGCCAGCGCGCAGGTGCCACGAGGCCCCGCAGGCGCGGTGTGGCAGGAGGAGGGGCCATGGCGTCGAATCTGGTCGACCCATGCCTCCCAGCCACCGCGGAGCTTCGAGAGGACGCCGCCCGTCGCGCTCCGCGCTCGTGCTTCGGTGGTTCGGTATCGCCGTTCTGTGCGGCATCGCGTTCGCCTACATCCATCCGATCCGCTCCTACCAGGACGCGAAGAGCAAGGTCGAGCAGCGAGAGACGCAGGTTGCCGCGCTGATCGAGAAGCGGAAGAAGCTCGAGCATGAGCTCGAGCTCGCCACCACCGACATGTTCATCGAGCGCGAGGCGCGCACGCACGGCCTGGTCAGGCAAGGCGAGATCCTGTTTCTCGTCCAGGGGATCGAGCGCTGGAAGCGCGACCAGCAGCGGTAGCCGCCGACACCCAAGGGCGTGGCCCGGGGTCGCGTCCCGTGGGTTGGCGTGGGGGCGTGTTGGAGGGGGCCAGCGTGCAGTCCAGCCACGATGGCGCCCAGGCTCGTCGGCTCTGCCGGGAGCTCGGTGAGAGGAGAGTCACCGCGGCGGCCGAGACGAGGAGGTTGACGGCTGAGGGGGTCGTCGGCTGGTTGTTTGAGGACGACCTGCCCGCCCTTCTCCACCTTCCCGGCGGATCCACTGGATAACGGCTGCGCTCAACCAGCCCGCTCGAGCACAGCCGCGAGATCGGACGCCGCACCGACCTTGTCGGCATCCCCCAACGACCGTGCCCTCGTCAGGCTCGCCGCCAGCGTTGTCAGCGAGCACAACGATCAACGGCTCCGTTGGGCATCGCTACCCCAGCGCCCACTCGACGGAGGCGCCCTCCCAACAACAACCAGAGGAGGCGCCCGAGCTCGCCACCGCCAGGGCAGCCAGTGAGCAAGCCGACGAGCTTCACCACCACCCGGGACTTGGCTCGACCGTTCGTAACTCGGCCGTTCGCTGCACAAGTAGGATGGCTGCATGAGCGTCGTGGTCGAGGAGACCGTCCTCACCACGTGTCCGCGCGACTGCTACGACGCCTGCGGCGTTCCCGTTCGTCTGCGGAACGGCGCAATCAAGCACCTACGGGTCGACCCGAATCACCCCGTTAGTCGTGGGGCACTCTGCGTCAAGTGCTCGATCGGCTACAACGGGGTCTGGCGTGACCCGAACGCCCGGCTAAGCCGGCCGCTGCATCGCAGCGGACCGAAGGGAAGCGGCCACTTCGAGCCCGTCTCGCGGGCAACGGCGCTCGAGACAATCGCGGCTCGGCTCGGCGAGATCACCGCCGGCTCCGGGCCACAGACGAACCTCAACACCCACTACTCGGGCACGCTCTCGCTCCTTGGCTACGCGTTCCCGATGCGTTTCTTCAACCGCCTCGGCGCCACCGAGGTCGACCCGGAGACCATCTGCAACAAGGCGGGCCACGTCGCCCTCGAGTACGTCTACGGCACGTCCCTGGTCGGCTTCGACCCCCGGACGGTGCGGGACGCTTCCTGCATCGTCGTCTGAAGAGCCAACCCGTCGTCCTCGGCGCCGCACGTCCACGAGCACTGGCTCACGGAGGCTCCAGGCGCGGTGGTCGTGATCGACCCCGCGCGCGCAAACACGGCCGAGATCGCCGATCTCCATCTGCAACCGTTTCCGGGCAGCGACGCCGCGCTCGCCCTCTCGCTCCTCCATGTCATCGACCGGGACGGTCTCGTCGATAACGAGTTCGTCGCCAGCTATACGATCGGCTGGGAGGAGCTTCGGCCCCTCGTCCGCGACTGCACCCCGGCATGGGGCGAGCAGACCAGCGGCGTCCCGTCTGGCCTCATCGAGGAGATCGCCCACTTGTACGGAGAGGGACCTTTGCTTCTCTGGCTCGGCCAAGCTCTGCAGCGTCAGAAGACGGGGGGAAACGTCATGCGCGCCTCCGCCGTGCTGCCCGCGCTGACGGGCAACACCGGCAGGCCGGGAGCCGAGTTCCTCTACCTGAGCTGGTGGGCCAGCCGCGGGATCGACGGAGACTACCTCACTGGGGCGCATCTACTGGGGCGCATCTGGCGAAGAACGCCCGCCCAACCATCAGCCAGCTGGACATGGCGGCGCATCTCGAAGACCCGGCCCACGCTCAGGCGCTCCTCGCCTGGAACATCAACATCGCCGCTTCCAATCCCCAGTAGACCCGATTGCGGCAGGCCTTGGCGCGCGGCGACCTCTTTACCGTCGCTGTCGATCTCTTCCCCACCGACACGGCCGACTTCGCCGATTTCGTCCTCCCTACGGCGAGCTTTCCCGAGTTCGGCGATCTTGTCGCCTCCTATTTCGACCTCACCCTCTCGGCGCAGGTGAAGGCGACGGAGCCGATCGGTGAAGCCCTGCCGAATCAGGAGATCTTCCGCCGCCTGGCCCAAGCGATGGGGTTCACTGAGCCAGAGCTCTACGAGGGCGACGCCGACGTCATTGCCACGGTGTTCGACCAGACAGGGCTCGCCGAGACGTCTGCCTCGCTCGCAACCAAGGGAACCGTTCCGATCTCGCCCGAGCCGCTCATCCAGTTCGAGGATTGCTCCTTTCCCACCCCTAGTGGCCGCGTCGAGATCGCCTCGGCCTGCGCCGAAGCCGATGGGCACCCGCGCCTACCCCAGCCGTTTGTCGATTCGAGGCCGGCCGCGACTCCTCTCTCCGGCTTCCTCGTGGGCTCTGAACGACAGCTTCACGAACGATGCCGAGGTCGCTAAGCGCATGGGCCCGGCCACCGTTGCCTTACACCCTGCCGATGCCGCAGAGCGGGGCCTCGCCGAAGGCGACCAGGTTCTCGTCGCGAACGAGACCGGCCGTCTCGCGCTTCGCCTCACCCTCGCGGAGGCGGTTCCGCGCGGGGTGGCGCTCTCATTGAAGGGCCGCTGGCCCAAGCAGGAGCCGACGGGCACCAATGTCAATGTCCTCAACCCCGGTGAGAAGGCGGACATGGGGGAGTGCACGGCCGTCCACGGCATCGAGATCACTATTGCCCCAGTCAACGGGGCGGCGTGGGAGACGGTTGCTTCCGCGTAACGATCGGAAGACGTCGGGCCCGCCTCTCACACACGACCGCGGTCATGCGGGTCCGCATCCGACGGTTCGCCTCGCCTCCCAGAAGCGGTGTGCCGACCCGAGACCGAACGGGCGCCCGTGCCTGCTGTCGCCGGACCTGCTATGGCTCCTGAACGATGGGTTTCGCGACGCCGCTACGATCGATGAGGCCAACAGCCCGGTGGCCGGGGCTATTGGGGGCCTCGCCGTGGGGACGAGGCGGTCGTGGCCAACGAGACGGGACGCCTGCGGCTCCCCGTTACCGTCCCGGACGTGGTCTCCCGTGGTGCGGCCTGACTAAGGCTCTACGGAGGCACAGAGTTCAAACCAGCCCTTGAACATCCGCCGCCCCTGCGCCCGCAGCTCTTCCGCGTGCACCGCGAGCTGTTCGACCATCGCCATCGCCGAGCCGGGGCCGAGCACACGCTCAAGCGCGCTGGCGTACGAAGGCACCCGTGCCCACTCATCGGCCATCTCGCGTGACACCTCGAGATGGAACTGGACGCCGTAGGCACACGGACCCCAGCGGAACGCCTGGTTGGGATAAACAGGCGAGCTAGCGAGCAGCACCGCTCCCTTCGGAAGCGAGAACGTCTCACTGTGCCACTGGAGCGTGAGCAGCTCGCGCGGTAGATCGGCGAAGACAGGGTCGCTCGCCGCGGCCTCGGTGAGAAACACGGGCAGGAGGCCGACCTCGGGCGCCGAGCCGGGAACGACTTCGGCGCCAAGGCTCGCAGCGAGGAGCTGAGCGCCGAGGCAGGCGCCAAAGAACGGCACGCCCGCGTGGACTGCCGCGGCGATTAGCGCCCTCTCAGCGCGGAGCCAGGGCAGCTTCTCCTCGTCATTCACGCTCATCGGGCCGCCCATCGCTACGATCGAGTCGAATTCGCGCCAGTCGGGGAGCGGCTCGCCTTCGTCGAGCTCGACGCGGTGGATTGTCGCGCCGCGCTCGAGGAGGACGTCCTCGTAGACGCCGGGCGGCTCGCAGGCAATGTGCTGAAGGACGAGCGTCCGGACGCTCAGAGCAGTTCCACCGTAACTTGCGACGCAGTGTACCGGTTTGATCTCGCCCCTTGCGGAGGGCAAGACCACCGCGACGTACCGTCGAGCCGGTGACGATCATGGATACTCGGGATCATCAGGGAACTCAAGCTGTCGTCTCGCCTTGCGGGCGTCCTGATCGTGCACCGCCATTGGACTCCTCCACCGCCACACTGTCGAGCGCCTCCGTCCAGCTCGCCGGCTCGATCCCGCGCATCGTCGGAAGAATCTCGCTGCCCGCACGATGCATCTGCTCGATCTCCCCGTTAAGAGCACCTGGAGCGATCTCCGTCCCGCCAAGGGCCGGGAGTTCCCGTCTGCGTTCGAGACAACGCTTGCCTGATCCCGAGATCGAGGAGTCGTCAATTGCCTCCAGCGGCAGTGGGCACTTGACATAGGAGAGTCGAATCGCTCGCCGGGCATCGCTACCTCAGCGCCCACTCGACAGAGGCGCTCCTCGAACAACAACAACCAGAGGAGGCGCCCGAGCTGACGACCGCACCTGACCCGAGAACACCCGGCGAGCTACACTGCCCCTGGGGCTTGACCCCGCCGGGCCGCGATTGCATCGCGGGGATCGGGCTACGATGCCTCCGGTGGACGACAAGGCACTTGTCTCCTGGCAGCTCGGTCGGCCTGCGCGCGCGTTCAGGGAGGTCGCTGTCCGCTGCCGGCACGGGTTTCCGGCGGTGACGGAACAGGAACCCTCGACGGACGACGGCGAACCCTTCCCCACGACGTATTACCTCACCTGCCCCTGGCTCGTAGCCGAGGTCTCACGTCTCGAGGCCGCGGGCGGTGTGGCTCGCTGGACGCGAACGGCCCAGGCCGACACCGGCTTGCGGCGCAGCCTCGCCGAGGCGCAGGCCGAGCAGCGGGCGCTGTGCCCCGCTCTCGACGCCGGCATCGCCGGGACCCGGAACGACGGTCAGCTGAAGTGCCTGCACGCACACGTCGCGTTCGCGCTCGCTCGTCCCGGCTACGCGCTTGGGATGGCGATCACCGAGGAGATCCCCGAGCGCTGGTGCCCTGACCGGCGCTGCGAGGCTGCGCACGGGGACTGACCGGTGTTTGCCAGCTCACGCCAGCAGTGGGACGACGCGTGGCCCAGGCTCGACGAGGAGCGACACGATGCATTACGACACCGTCAGTTTGCTGGCCTGCTGGAGATCGTCGTCGACGGCCTGCGGCGTCGCCTCGGCTCGGTCTTCACGCTCGCCGAGCTCGACGAGCTCTACGCTCACGCCGAGCGGTGGGTGGCAGCCGCAGTCTCTGACCACCTCCCCGGGTGAGGCTCCCCGGGTGAGCCTCGCCGATTCCGTGCTTTTCCAGGACGCTGTGCTCCACGTGTGCGCGGGGGGTGCGGTGGACTACCGGCCGTAAGGCTGTGGTCCCGGCCGCAGGGGTCCCTACACTCACGATCTGTGGATGAGCGCGAGTTTCCGCCGCTCGAACAGGCGCCACTCGATGAGGCGACGGTCGAAGATGCGCTGTCCGACGACGAGGACCCGTCTTACGGTGAGTTCGCACCCCTCGATCGCCGCCGCCGGCAGCGGCGCCGTCGTCGATGGCGCGTCGTCCGCTGGCTGCTGGGACTCGCCACGCTCGCGGTCGTCTTCATCGTTGGCCTGTCGCTTGGGCGCTCGCTGGGGGAAGCGCCGCAGCCAGGCGGCGAGCAGACGATCGTGCGCACTCTCGAGCCCACGATTCTCGGGCCCACGAAGACGGTGACGGTCACCGTCCCCGAAGAGACGACGCCCTGAGCGGGCTCAGCGTCTACGTGCCGAGACCGAAGAGCGTCTGGATCTGATCCCAGATCGAGAACGCGAGCAGGAAGCCCGCGAACACGAGCGCGGCCAGGAGGACCCAGAAGCGAATGGTCGCGCGCCGAGCTTCAAGCTCATGGTCATCACGCGCAGCCCGGCGGACACGGTGCGTGATGAATGCACGCTGAACTGCCTCCGGGTCAGAGGGTGCTGTCGGGGCTTCGCGCTCGGGTTCGGGCACGGATATTGACATCCGGGCTCTATTGTTGCGTCTCGTGCCGGATGCTGCAAACGCAATGCATCGTCTTCGAGCTCGGTGCTCAGGCCGCTCGCAGCATCGGCGGGTGCCGGGCGCGGGCTGGACGTCCGGGCGCTGCTCATGATGACCGTCCAGCTGCGTTCGCAGTCGGGGCGGCTGCTTCGGATCGGCCATAAGGGAGCAGCGGCGCTTGCCCCTGAGAACACGATCGAGTCGCTGGCGGCTGCTCTCGACCACCGCGTCGACATGGTCGAGCTTGACGTTGTGCGGGCTGACGACGGCGAGCTGCTCGTCGCGCATTCCCCGGCTGCGATCACGCCCAAGACGCCGACGCTCGACGCTGCGCTTGCCTTCCTCGCCGCCGAGGCTCCCCGCCAGGTTGGGCTGAACTGCGATCTGAAGTGGTACGGATACGAGCCCGAGGCGCTTGAGGCTCTTCGCCGCCATGGGCTCGTGGACCGCACGCTGGTCTGCTCGGTCTTCGCCGCGAGCCTGCGCTGCGTGCGGCAGCTCGAGCCGGCCGCAACGACGGGGCTCTCCTACCCGTGGGACCGCCACGGCGTGAGCGAGCGACCGTGGACCGCGCCGCTTGCGCACACCGGCGTCGCGATCCTGAAGAGGGTGCTCCCGCTGCGCGTCGTGGGCCTCATCCACAGGGCCGATGCGAACGTCGCCGTGCTGCACCACCTCGTGATCACGAGGCCTGTGGTCGAGCGTTGCCATCGTGCGGGCGTGCCGGTTCTCGCCTGGACGGTCGACGCGCCGGCCGATCTCGAGCGCATGGTCGTTGCAGGCGTGGACGGTATGATCACCAACAATCCGACCGTGTTCGACGGCATCGTCCGGTGAGGCCGGAGGAGGCTCTCTCTGGTGACTAGGCGCTCGTGAGCAGTCGCTCTTGCCGTGGCTCTTGGGTTGTCCTTCATGGCGGTGGCCCACGCGCGAAGTGTTCCTGCGGTCGTCCCTGTCGCAGTTCCGCCCGTTATTGCCGAGGGCGTGAGGATCGGGCCGGTCGTGGTCGGTGGCATGAATGCTGTCCAGGCGGAGGCGGCCGTGAGGGCGGCGTATGATCGGCCGTTGCGGTTCGTGTTTGGGACGCAGCGCTGGCAGGCGAGACCGGGGCAGCTGGGTGCAGGGCCTGCGGTGAAGGGCGCGGTCAGGCGGGCGCTTGGCGCAGAGCCCTGGCAGACGGTCGTGCTGCGTGTGAGGGTTGCGGATGAGCTGGTGAGCGGCTACGGGAGGACGTTGGCTCGGAGCTTCTGGCGTCCGGCTGTGGACAGGCAGGTTGTGCTGGTTGGGAACAGGCCGGTGGCTACCAGGTCGATGGCCGCTGTCGCCGTCGATGCTGGTGCGACCGTGGAGGCGATTCTGGCGAGGCTTCGGGGCTTCGGTCGCGCCCCGATCAAGCTCGTGCATGAGCGCGCCGAGTCCCGGGTGGTGGAGAGTTCCGGGACGCCGGCGGTGGTGATCCGGCGTGAATCGAAGGAGCTGTTCTTCTACAGTGGGGGGAGCCTCGTGGGGCGATTCACGGTCGCGGTCGGCCAGCCCGCGTACCCGACGCCGCGCGGCCGGTTTGCGGTCGTCTCCAAGTTGGTGGATCCGACCTGGATCCCGCCCGACTCCGAGTGGGCTGAGGGCCTCGAGCCCGTTGAGCCCGGGCCGGGCAACCCGCTCGGCACCCGGTGGCTTGGCCTGACGAGCCCGGGGATCGGGATCCATGGCACCTACGAGACCGGCTCGCTCGGAACAGCGGCCTCGCACGGATGCGTACGCATGGGCAGCGCCGAGGTGGAGTGGCTCTTCTCGCAGGTCGGGGCCGGCACGCCGGTCTGGATCATCGAGGCGTAGCCTCAGGATCCGAGCTGCGCGGCCGGCGCGCGCGTCGGGCGGTTTCACAAGCCAGGTGCCGCCAAGCGGCCGCGCTGCCACGCGGCTCCGCGATCGACCGCGCCGTTCAGGCACGGCTGGCCATTCCAGGGAGCACGACGTGGCCGATGGGAGCCCGTCTTCGATGGGAGCCCGTCTTGGGAGTTCGGGTGACTACTCTGTGCGACTGTGGGGCGAAGGACGAAGCTCGGCTTGCAGCTTGCGGTCGTCGCGACGATCGGCCTTGTCGTGCTGCTGCTCGGGTGGCGGCTCGTTGGCATCGACCGAGGTCGGCACATTCCATCGGACATCGCCCAGGGCAAACGGCCTGCCACGCCTGATTTCGTTCTGCCGCGGCTTGACCAGGAAGGCATGCTCCAGCTCTCCTCGCTGCGCGGCACGACCGTGATCCTCAACTTCTGGGCATCCTGGTGCGCTCCTTGCCGGGATGAGGCTTCGGTCCTCCAGGCTGCGTGGAAGCGTTACGAGGCGGAGAATGTCGTCGTGCTCGGCATAAATACGGAAGACCTCTCCGGCGACGCTCGCGACTTCATCGAGCGCTTCGGGCTGACCTACCCGAACGTTCGAGATGTTGACGGGCGAACGCCGATCGACTTTGGCCTCTCAGCGGTGCCGGAGACCTACGTCGTCAATGCCCAGGGTCGGCTCGTTCATCACGTTCTCGGCCCTGTTGAGGAGGATGACGTCGCCGCGGGCCTTGAGCTCGCAGCCCATTCCTCCTCGGCGTCGCCCAAGGCGGCCGGCCCGTGAAGCAGCTCGTCGCTCTCGCTCTGCTCGGGTGCCTGCTGGCGTTGATCGCAGCCAGCCCACTGAGGGCCTCAGAGCTCAACCCGACCCTCGAGGAGCTCGAGGCCGAGGTGATGTGCCCGACGTGTGAGGCACCGCTCAACCGCTCGCATGCTCCTGCTGCCGACCGCATCCGTGCATTCATCACAAGCCGGATTGAACGTGGCGATTCGAAGACCGAGATCAAGGAGCAGCTGGTGCTCGAGTTCGGCGAGCGCGTGCTCGCCTCCCCCAGCCGCAGCGGCGTCAATACGATCCTCTGGGCGCTGCCGCTTGTGGGCATCGTCGGAGCAGGCTTCCTCGTGTACCTGCTGATCCGCCGCTCCTACCGCGCGCGGGCAGTGCGCGCGGCGCTCTCCGGTGACGGGCTCGATCCCACGCTTGAGCGCCGCATCGACGACGAGCTCTCCCGGTTCGACCGCTCCTGAGTCGGGTTCGCTGGGCGCGGTGCGGGCTGCGCGCGGCCGCTGCGTAGGAGTGGTGCGAGCCGAGGCGACATGTGCGCGAGGGAGCGCGCTAGGCTTCGCTTGTGGCGACGATTCTCATCACGGGCGTCGATCTCTTCTTTCGAGGCAGGCTCGACGTGATGCTCGGCTCGCAGCACCGTCTGACGAGCATCGAGAGCACGGAGCTGCCCGACCTCGTCATCGCGGATGTCTCGCGGATCGATCCTGACGAGGTTGTGAACGCCTATCCCGAGGTCCCGATTGTCGGCTTCACGAACCACACCGATACCGAGGGGCTGCAACGTGCGAGAGCGGCGGGAGTCGATCGGGTGGTCGTGCGCTCGGCGCTGTCCAAGCGTGCCGGCGACATCGTCGCGGAGCTCGTCGCGTAGGCGCTCAGCTTCTCTTGCTGTGCGCTCGGACGCAGGGGTTAAGATCTCTGCATGACGTACATCATCGCTGAGCCATGTATCGACATCAAAGACCGCTCCTGCGTCGATGTGTGCCCCGTCGACTGCATCCACGAGTTCGGTCGTATCCTCGTCATCGATCCGATCGAGTGCATCGACTGCGGCGCGTGCGAGCCGGAGTGCCCGGTTGAGGCCATCTTCCCTGAGGATGCTCTCCCGGAGAAGTGGGAGCCGTTCGTCAAGATCAACTACGCCTACCCTGACGAGGTCGAGACGATCGATCCGCTTGTTGACGAATACGCAACCGAGCACAACGTCCAGAACGAGCCGATCGCCTAGCCGCTTCGAGTAGCGGCTGCCAAGCCCGGCCGGCTGCCTCGGTCAGGGTCTCTTCTGGCGCTGCTTCGCGGCGGCGGTTGGCGAGCGCCGTCGCTAGGAGCAGCCCACCCCCCACCCACCACCCGGTGGAGGGTAGCTGAGCCAGACGGGCTGTTTGTCACAAGAGTGTCACGAGACTGTGTCAACTCCTGCGACTGCGCAAACTCCACGCCGACGTCTCTCTGGCCATGCCCGCTCGGTAACGCCAGCCGGCCCGAGCCCGGCAGCCTCCAGCGCCCTGCGGCCCGCCGCCGGCGGAGAGGGCCAGCCTCGGGACGCGCATTCGCCGTCAGCTTGATGGCGGACAGCGGCTCGCCGGACCGCTTGCTGATGCCCAGCAGCCCACCAGCGCAGCGGCCCAAAGCCCAGCGACCCACAGCCGGCGGAAAGTGGCCGGGTGCTGAGGCCTCAGATGTCGCCGAGCGCCAAGGGGGGAATTGCCGAGCGCCGAAGGCGGGATGAATGCGCAACTGCTGGGCCCGGGAGCTGAACCCCGGGCTCAGATGTCGCCGAGCGAGGCCCAGATGTCGAGCTTCGACCGAGCGCGCGCGATGACCTCGCCTGTGAGCTCGGTGGTCGAGCTGTGGCCGCCCAGGTCGGCTGTGCGCGTTCCGTCCGAGCCGCCTCCATCGCGACCTCGCAGATCGGGCGCCCCACGCGCCAGCGCAGAGCCGCCTCGCCCGGCGCAGCCTCCGCTGCGCCTCCCCGGCACCGCGCCTGGATCAGCCTGTCCCAGGGGAAGCTGGGGTTGATCCGGCACAGACTCGCCTGCCCCTCGCCGGCGTCGCAGGACAACCCGGGCCGGCGAGAGTTCAGGTTCCCCCCGGCCCTCCCAGCGGTCGCCGCACCGTCTGAACTGGCCAGCTGGATTGGCGCGGTGTGAGCCGCTACGGCCCGCAGCCCTCCCAGCGGTCGTCGTACCGTCTGGGATTGGCCAGCCTGGGTCTCCGGCCGACCCTTTACGATGGTCTGGTGCCGCTCCGGCTGCTGGTTGGGCCGGCGAATGCCGGCAAGGTCTCGCGGCTCCTCGATCGCTACGTGCAGGCGCTCGACCGGGAGCCCTGCTTCGTCGTACCCAACCGTCACGAGATCGAGCTCACCGAGCGCGAGCTGCTCGGGCGCCAGCCCGCGCTGCTCGGCGGCTGGATCGGAACGTTCGACGACCTCTTCAGGCTGATTGCGCCGCAGAACGGGCAAGCCGAGCTCATCACCTCGTCTGCGCGCAGACTTGTCCTGCAGGATGTGGCGGCAACCGAGCAGCTGGCGAGGCTCGGCCGCTCGGCGCGCTTCGATGGGTTCGTTGACACCCTCGCTGAGACCATCGATGAGCTCGAGGCCGCCCTGCTCGAGCCCGGCGAGCTGGCCGGCGAGCTTGCGGCTCTTCACAAGGCCTACCGTGCCCGGCTCGACGCGCTTGGCCTCACCGACCGTCAGCGCCGTCAGCGAGCGGCGATCGAGCGGCTGCTCTCTGAGAGGGATGCCTGGTCTGAGCGGCCGGTGCTCGCCTATGGGTTCACGGATCTGACGGGAGCCCAGTGGGCGCTGATCGAGGCGCTGTCGGCGCGGACGGACGTCACGGTGTCGCTGCCCTACGAGCCGGGGCGCCGCGCGTTCGGGTCGGTGCACCGGACGGCGGAGGATCTCGCCCGTCTTGCCGGCGAGGCGATCGAGGAGCTGCAGCCAGCAGAGTGGGGGCAGGCGCCCGCGCTCGCGCACCTGGAGCGGTTGCTGTTCGAGCTCCCTTCGCATGACCCGCCTCCTATTGGCGGCGCCATCCGGTTCCTGGAGGCGGTGGGAACGCGGGGTGTGCTCGAGCTTGTCGCAGACGAGATCGCAACCCTGCTGCACGAGGGCGTGCCGGCAGACGAGATCGCCGTCGTGTGCCCCGACCTCGAGCGGCTGCGCCGGCCGCTCGAGCTCGCGTTCGAGGCACACGGAGTGCCGTTTGCTCTCGACGGCAACGTGCGTCTCAGCGCGGTCCCGTTCGGCCGGGCGCTGCTTCGGCTCGCGCGCTTTGCCTGGCTGGAGGGATCTCGCGCCGACCTCTTTGCGTTCCTGCGCTCCCGGTTCTCGGATGTTCCCCGCTCGCGGGTCGACTACGTCGAGGGGCGCCTTCGCGGCCGCAGCATCATCGAGCCGGCGAGGGTTGAGGCCGAGGCGGTTGAGCTGTTCGAGCACGGCCTCGAAGCGGTTGAGCTGCTGCGCGGCCACGATGATCCGAGCGAGGCGCTCCGTGAGCTCGTGGCCGCCATGATGCGACACGCCCGGACGCTCTCGCGCCCGCAGGCGGGGGAGGAGGTCGAGCGCGACCTCACGGCGCACGACACGGTCCTCGGCGTGCTCGACGATCTGAGCGGCTGGCGCGATCGCAGCGGCCGCCTGAGGCGGGACGAGCTCGTGGCGTGCCTCGAGCACGAGCGGCTGCGGCCGCGGCGCGACAGGCCGGGCCGGGTCGTCGTGACCGACCTGCTGCGCGTCCGCACACGGCGACTTGAGGCGGTCTTCGTGCTCAGGCTCGAGGAGGGTTCGCTGCCAAGACCGGCGGTCGAGCCGCCGTTTCTCGGCGACGAGGAGCGCCGCGAGCTCGATGCGGCCGAGCCCGCACGCCGTCTGACCCGAGCCGATTCGCTCGCGCGCGACCGGTACCTCTTCTACTCGGCCTGTACGCGAGCCCGGACAGTGCTCGCGCTTGCCCGCGAGAGCGGAGCCGACGATGGCCGGGTGGGCGGGGCGAGCCCGTTCTGGGATGAGGTGCGGATGCTCTTCGACCCCGAGGAGGTCGAGCGCGCGACGCGTCGGCGGACGGGGGCTTGGCCCCCACAGGACGTGGAGAGCGCTCCGACCGAGCGCGAGCGGCTGCGGGCGCTGGCGGCGCTCGGGGCGACCGAGCCGGCCGCCGCGAGATCGGTTGCCGCCGCAAACGGCTTGACCCGGAGGATCGAGCGCGCGCTGACGGCCTTCTCGCGCCCCACCGCGCTGACCAGGGCCGCCCGCGCTGAGCTGGAGGCTGCGAGCACCTTCTCGGTGACCGACCTCGAGCAGTTCGGAACCTGCTCGTCCCTCTGGTTCGTCGACCGGCAGCTGAAGCCGCGCGAGATCGATCGCCGCGTGGATCCCCGGCTGCGGGGCACAGTCGCACACAGGGCGCTCCATCGCTTCTACGCCGGGATTCCACGCAGTCTGGGCGTTGAGCAGGTGAGCGAGGATCGGCTGGAGGAGGCGCTGGCGTTTCTCCGCGAGTGCCTTGCAGAGGCGATCGAGAGCCAGGTGTGGCTGGATCTCACCGAGGTGGAGCTGCTCGAGCTGGAGGGCAGCCTCGGCCTCGACCTCGAGCGGTTCCTGCGCCGTGAGGTTGAGCTTGGGCTGCCGCTCGTCCCGCGGCGCCTCGAGATTGCCTTCGGAAACGAGCGGGCTGCGGCCGAGCTGCAGCGGGGCCTCGATCTCGACGGCTTCTCGGTATCCGGCAAGATCGATCGCATCGATCTCGACCCGTTCTCCGCGCGTGGGATCGTCCAGGACTACAAGTCCGGCGAGGCGTTCTCAGCCGCGAAGATCCAGCAGAACGGGCTTCTGCAGATTCCGCTGTATGCCCTGGCGTTGCGCGACCTCGTGGGAATCGAGCCGGTCGGAGGCCTCTACCGTTCCCTCTCGGGGAAGCGCGGCGATCAGAGGCGCGAGGAGCGGGGGATGCTGCGCGCCGACGCGCGAGACGAGCTTGTTCCCGGCCTGGCCGCCAACGATTATCTGAGCGAAGACGACTTCTGGGGCATCGTCGAGCTCGCAAAGGAGCACGCGCGAGAGGCTGTCGGGCGCATCCGCGAGGGTGACGTGCAGCACGATCCACGCGGCGGCCAGTGTCCGAGTTGGTGCGACCGCTGGCCGATGTGTCGCGTGCGCAGGGCATGACGCTCGCGCCCAACGACGAGCAGCGCGCTGCCATCGACGCCACGGGCGTGGTGTTCGTCTCGGCGGGCGCCGGGACCGGGAAGACGAGCGTGCTCGTCGAGCGCTTCGCTCGCGCGGTCGTCGATCGGGGCGTCTCGGTCGACGCGCTGCTCGTGATCACCTACACGGACCGGGCTGCGGAGGAGTTGCGGGCGCGGATTCGCGCACGTCTGGTCGAGCTCGGCCATCGCGAGCTGGCCGTTGAGCTCGACCGGGCGTGGATCTCGACGATTCATGGCTTCTGCTCCCGCCTCTTGCGCAGCCATCCGCTCGAGGCCGGGGTCGACCCGCGGTTCCGTACGCTCGACGAGAACCAGGCCCGCGTCCTTCGGTCAAACGCCTTCGACGAGGCGCTTGCCGCCTTCTGCGCCGGACGCGACGAGGAACGCCTGCGGCTGCTTGCCGCCTACACCTCGGCCAACCTGAAGACGATGCTGACCGGCGTCTTCGAGCGCCTGCGATCAGCTGGAAGGCGGCTCGTCCTCGCCGCCGAGGGCTCCGGCGATCTCCGGGCAAGCCGGGAGGTCCTCCAGCGCATCGCGGGCGAGGTGCGCTCGGCGGACGCCGGCGAGGAGGAGGTCTCGCTCGCCGGGTGGCTGCTTGGCATCCTCGACACCGACCCGTCGCCCGAGAGCCTCCTTGGCCTCTCCCGGCAGATCCCGCGCAGGAAAAAGCATCTGGCCGAGCTCCGTGAGGCGGCAGCCGGGCTCGAGCGGGCGGCGCTCGGGGTGGTCTCCGCTCGGGATCGCGGTCTGCTTCAGGAGCTGCTCACGGCCTTCGATCACGCCTATGGCTGCGCGAAGGAGCGAGAGTCCGCGCTTGACTTCGAGGATCTCCAGCTGCGTGCCCGCGACCTGCTGCGCGAGCACGAGGATGTGCGCGAGTCGCTTGCCTGGCGATTCCGGTCGATCATGGTCGACGAGTTTCAGGACACGGACCGGCTTCAGTGCGATCTCATCGATCTGATCGTCTCCGACGAGCTGTTCTCCGTGGGTGACGAGCTCCAATCGATCTACCGCTTCCGCCATGCGGACGTCGATGTGTTTCGCCAGCGCCGTGAGCGCAGTGGAGGCCCGCTCGCGCTGACGCAGAACTACCGGTCTCGCCCGGAGGTGCTCGACGTCGTCAACCACATCTTCGAGCGGCAGTTCGGCGAGAGCTTCGAGCGGCTGGTGGCCGCGAGGCAGCCGGCTGAGGCTCCCTCCGGGCCGGCTGTCGAGGTGCTCGTGACCGACAAGACCGCCTACAATGGCCGTCCTCTGACCTGGCGCGAGGGTGAGGCTCGGCACCTTGCGAGCCGCCTCTCCGCCCTGATCGCCCGCGGCGAGTGCACGCCGGGCGACGTCGTCATCCTCCTGGCCGCGGGGACGAGTGCTGAGGACTACGAGGCGGCTCTCCGTGAGAGGGGCCTGCCAACCCACCGAGCAACCAGGCACAGCTACTACGACCAGCAACAGGTGCGCGATCTGCTCGCCTACCTCGCGCTGCTCCAGAATCGCTACGACGACGTGGCGCTCCTGGCCGTGCTGGCCTCACCGCTCGTTGGCGTCTCGAACGACGCGCTCCTCCTGTTGCGCCGCTCGGCTGGCAAGCGGCCGCTCTTCTCTGGTCTCGAGCGAGAGCTGCCGTCGGGGCTCGCCTCGAGCGATGTCCAGCTCATGGCGGCGTTCCGACAGCGGTACGACCGGCTCGTCCTCGCCTCGGAGGAGCTCGGGCTCGAGGCGCTCTGCGAGCGCATCATCACCGAGCACGACTACGACCTGGCGGTGCTGGCTGCGTGGGACGGTCAGCGCCGCTACGCGAATGTCCGCACGCTCATGCTGCTCGCGCGCTCGTTCGAGGATCGGCGCGGCGCCGACCTCGAGGGGTTCCTCACGTTTGCCCGCAGTCTCACCGAGCTCGGCGCGCGCGAGGGGGAGGCCGTTGAGGAGGACGAGGAGGCCGATGCCATCCGTCTGATGACGATCCACGCGGCGAAGGGCCTTGAGTTCAAGGTCGTGGCCGTCGCCGACTGCGGGCGCGAACGCCGGCGCGTCTCGAAGAGCGACATCCTGTGCCTGCTCGACGAAGAAGGACCGCGCTTCGGGCTCAGCGTGGCCGATCCCAACACCGGCGCCCGCCATCCCGCGCCCGGCTACGAGGAGATCCGAGCGGCGGAGGATAAGGAGGAGGAGGACGAGGGCAAGCGTCTCTACTACGTTGCGATGACGCGCGCGATCGATCGGCTGATCGTGTCCGGGGCACTTGACCCCTCCCGCAACAGCTCCTGGGCAACGCCGATTGGATGGGTGCTCGAGAGCCTCGACGCGAGCCTCGAGCAGGACGAGCCGACCGAGAACGGGACGACCGAGATTCCCATTGGGGGCGCATCGGTGATGCTGCGGGTCGACCGCGGCGGCGTGCCGGACGAGCTCGCCGAGCCGCAGGAGGCCGAGCGGGTGCCGTCGCCTGCCGACGAGCAGCTCGAGCTGTTCGATCCGGCGGCGCCGGTGCCGGAGCCCGACGTCGCGCCTTCGCTCGCGCTGCCGGCGCTGCGGGTTGTGCCGGCTGCGCCCCGCTACCAGGTGACCCGCCTCTCCTTCAGCGCACTCACCCTGTACGGACGGTGCTCGCTGCGGTTCTGGGCAGAGCGGTTCGTAGGCTTGAAGCCGAGAGCGGTTGAGCAGGGGATGGCTGGGGTGAAGGGTGGCCTCAACCCGCTCGAGTTCGGAGAGGCCGTGCACGGGTTGATTGAGCTTGTGGCGTCGCAGGGGGATGTCGAGCAGGGGGACGTCAAGCGGTGGCTTACGAAGCGGTACCCGCATGCGGGCGCGGAGGATGTCGAGCGAGCCGGCTGCCAGCTCGCCGGGTGGCGCGGCTCTGCGCTCGCGGCCTCGGTCGGTGCCAAGAGCACCGCGCGGGCCGAGCTCGGCTTCGCGTTCGAGCACGAGGGCATCCTGCTCCACGGCCGCTTCGATCTGTATGCACGCGCGGGCGACGACGCGATCGTCGTCGATTTCAAGACCAACCGGCTCGACGACGTCTCTCCCAAGGAGCTCGTCGATCGTGACTATGCCTACCAGGTCGTTGTCTACGCGCTCGCGGCGCTGAAGGCCGGTGCGTCAACGGTCACCACGCAGTACGTCTTCCTCGATCGGCCCGAAGAGCCCGTGGGCCGCACGTTTGCGCGAGACGACCTCGCTGAGCTCGAAGGCCGGCTGTCCGAGGCGATCGCCGCGATCCGGAGAGCCGAGTTCCGGGCGACACCCGGCAAGCTCGTCTGTGCCGAGTGCCCACTGCTCGACGTGACCTGCGCGGGACCGGCCCTGCTGGAGCACCCGGAGCCGTCTGAGCCAACGGTTCACACGGTAGCGGGCATATCGGAGCCCGCCGGCGGATGGCCCGTAGCTATGTGAACGAGGCCCGGCGCCGGGTTGGGGCCCGCCGGGCTCGGATCGGCCCGATCATCGAGCGGCTTGCGACCGCCCACGCTGACGCAGCGATCGCGCTGCGGTTCCGCAGTGCTCTCGAGCTCATGGTCTCGGTCATGCTCTCCGCCCAGACAACCGACGTGACCGTCAACCGGGTGACGAAGACGCTCTTTCGCAAGTACTGTCGCCCAGAGGACTACCTCGGTGTCCCGCTGGCCGAGCTCGAGCAGGACATCCGCCCGACGGGCACGTTCCGCCAGAAGGCACGGAACCTCCAAAACGCCATGCACATGCTGCTCGACGAGTTCGGCGGCGAGGTGCCGGTCGACGTGGACGACCTCGTGCGGCTCCCCGGCGTGGGCCGCAAGACCGCGAACGTTGTGGCCGCCGAGCGCGGGGCGCCGCAGGGCATCGTCGTCGATACTCACGTGCGGCGAATCTCGCAGAGGCTGGGGCTCACGCGCAACGACGATCCGGTGAAGATCGAGCGCGATCTGATGCGAACCGTGCCGCGGGAGGACTGGGCCCGGTTCCCGCATCTTCTGATCTGGCACGGCCGCCGGATCTGCGATGCGCGCAGGCCGCGCTGCGGGGAGTGTCCGCTTACGGATCTCTGCCCGGCCGCGCGCGTTGACGCCGTGCCATAGCGGGCTGCGTCGGCTGCTGCTCGGGGACGCGGCGAGGCCCGGCTGCGAGGCGGTCGTCGCGGCTGCGCTTGGGTCGCGCCGGCTTGGCCGCACTTGGGTCATGCCGTCTTGGTAACGGTTGGGCAGCGCCGTCTTGGTGCGCAGCATGCGCTGCCTGTGCGCGGCGGCCCTTTGACTGAGGGTTGTAGGAGCAGCGGGGCCGGCCGCGCACGTGGGGGGTCAGCCCTTGCGGGCTTCGGTCGTTGGGGCGGTTCCACAGGCCGCGCTCTTGCGTGCGGCAGCTCCCGTCGGAGCTGACCACGGGCAACAGGGCGCTGATGTAGTGCTGGCGCCTGGTACTGCTCGCCGGGCTGACCGCGGGGGGCTGCCTTTCCTTGTGCGTACCGGCGTGTCCCGTGCGCGGGGCGGCTGAGCGCCAGGCACCGCGCTCGCGCAGGTTCGGCGCGTCGCGTTGACGCAGGTTGGCGCTCGGAGTTGACGCAGTCGGTGACGCACTGCTGGCACAGGTTGGTGCGCAGAGCTGGGGCATTCGTGTAACCGGAAGTTGGCACGGTCTCGTGGCGCTTCTGTGACAGGTTGCGTGAAAGTCGTGCGCTTTTCTGGGCTACCCTCCCCCGGGTGGGAGGCGGGTTGCCTAAGGGGGCTTGCCTCTCCGCCGCGGCCGGCCTCGGATGCGTTCCGTTTGGCCCCGCCGGAGCCGCTCCGCAAGGGCGTTCCACCAGAGGCGTTCCGAACACGATCCCTTGGGGAGGGGCGTTCGGAGCTGTGTGGCAGCTCCTCGGGCAGCGCACGCTCCTTCGCGCGGGCGGGTTGAGCGGGCCGTCGCCAACCCCAGGGCCGTCCGTCCCGCGTGCTCCCTGATGTGGGCGGCCAAGGATCGTGGCTTCCAGTGCGGTCGCTGCGAGCGCCTCCGGTCGCGTATCTCCTCGCGCAGGTGGCCAAGCGAGCCCCATTCAGGCGAAGGCGGACGGCCTCTTGCCCCTCTTCACCCGAGTGGCCAAGTCGCAGTCATGCGACGAAGTCGTCTTGGATCGGGATGCCCCCTTGTGCGGCTGGCCAGCCCTCAGAGACGGGGCCGAAACGTGTGACGACCGCGTGCGGCGACTGTGTGGTGCTAGGAGGCGGACTCGCCGCTCTCGTCTGACTCGAGCGATGTGAGGTAGCGCTCGGCGTCGAGGGCGGCCATGCAGCCCGACCCTGCCGCCGTCACGGCCTGGCGGTAGACGTGGTCCTGGACGTCGCCGGCCGCGAAGACACCGGCGACGTTCGTCTCGGTGGTGCCCTTGCGGGTGAGGAGGTAGCCCGCCTCATCCATGTCGAGGATGTCGGCGAAGAGGCCGGTGGTTGGGTCGTGCCCAATCGCCACGAAGAGGCCATCGGCGGCGATCGACCTGTGCTCGCCCGTGTGGACGTTCTCGACGACCACGCCGGTGACCCTGCCCTCGTCGAGCCCGGTGACCTCGCTGACGGTTGTGTCGAGCGCGAACTCGATCTTCTCGTTGGCACGAGCCCGGTCGGTCATGATGGGAGAGGCCCGGAACTCGCGGCGGCGATGGACAAGTGTGACCTTGCTGGCGAACTTCGTGAGGAACGTGGCCTCCTCCATCGCCGAGTCGCCGCCGCCCACGACGACAACGTCCTTGTCTCGGAAGAACGCCGCGTCGCAGACGGCGCAGTACGAAACGCCCTTTCCCTGCAGCGCGATCTCGGATTCGAGGCCCAGCTGCCGTGCGGTGGCGCCTGTTGTGACGATGACCGACTTGGTGGCGTATGCGTCGTCGCCAACGAAGACGCGCAGCGGCTGCTCGGTGAAGTCGACGCGGGTCACGTCCTCCGTCATGAACTCGGCCCCGAAGCGCTCGGCCTGGCGGCGGAACTCCTGCATCATCTCGGGGCCCATAATCCCGTCTGGGTAGCCGGGGTAGTTCTCGACATCGCTCGTGATCATCAGCTGCCCGCCCCACTGGAAGCCCTCGATCACGAGCGGGCGCATGTTGGCACGGGCTGTGTAGAGCGCAGCTGTGTAGCCGGCCGGACCACCGCCGATGACGATCACCTCATGGACGTCGCTCGCCGCCAACGGGTTTCACCTCCGTGCGTTTCCGTGGATCGAGTCGCTCTACGCTCGCTCGCTGCAGGACGACCCTCGCTGGTCTCAACGCGCCTCTGCGGCGCGATCGCTCGCGGTTCTCCCCTCTCGCTTGGTGAAACGAGGGAGCGCAAACGGCTGTTCCGCGTCCACCTGCGCCGATTCACGCAGCTTCAGAGGCCGGTGAACGTGCCGCCGGCTCATCGGCAGCCGGCTCGCCAGCGGCCGCCTCAGGCAGCGAATCGGCTGTGCGCTTAGCCTCGACTCGCTCGAGCTCGGCCACCGTCCCGTCGAACCCGGGTGCCCCGCCGGGCTCAGCGGCTTGTCGTGCGACCGCGTCGGCCTGCTCGAGGCTGGCCGTGGCGACAGTGCCGGCAAACTCCGGTGCCTGCAGGCGCCGAGCCGAGTGCTCCAGCTGAAGGAGATCGGGCACCTCCTTGGCGCTGCGCACCCCGAGCGCGGCAAGCCGCCGCACTGAGGGGAAAACACGCAGCTCAAGCGAGCCCAATGCACTGTTGTAATTTCGGACGGTGCTTTCGATGCTGCGTCCAAGCTTTTCGAGATGCTCACCCACCGTCGCGATTCGCTCATAGAGCTCACGGCCCTCCCTTGCGATCTCGCGGGCACCCTCGGCCACCGTCTCCTGCTGCCATCCGTAGGCGACGGCGTTCAGCACAGACAGCAACGTGACCGGCGTTGCGATGAACACCCGCTGGCGTGCCGCGGTCTCGATCAGACCCGGGTCGTGGCGCAGCGCCTCGCTGAAGAACGGCTCGCCTGGCAGGAAGAGGATGACGAAGTCGGGCGCGGCGTCGAACTGCTCCCAGTAGGCCTTGGCGCTGAGCTTCGCGACGTGGTCGCCCAGCTGACGCGCGTGGTCGCGCAGCCGTGCCGTCTGCGTGTCGGGATCGTCGGCCTCGACCGCATCGAGGTACGCGGCGAGCGGAGCCTTCGCATCGACCACGACGCTCTTTCCGCCGGGAAGCCGCACGACGAGATCGGGCCGCAGCACCTGCCCGTCGCTCTGCACCGTTGCCTGCTCCTCGAAGTCGCAATGCGCGAGCATGCCGGCGACTTCGACGACGCGTCGAAGCTGCATCTCGCCCCAGCGCCCGCGGACGGCGGGCGCTCTCAATGCCGTGACGAGATTGCTGGTCTCGCTGCGCAGGCGCTCCTCTGACTCGGCGAGCAGGCGGATCTGCTCGCCGAGCGCTCCGTGAGCCTGCCGGCGCCCCTGCTCGGCCTGCTGCATCTGACCATCGACCTTCTCGAGCGCCTCGCGGATCGGCTTGACGAGCTGCTCGATCGCCTGGGCACGGCCCTTGAAGTCGTCGGTCGCCTTTGCCTGGTAGCGGTCGAGCGTGCTGCCGACCAGCTCGAGAAACGCCCGGTTGTTGCGGGCCAGCGCGTCGCTCGAGAGCGCCTTGAAGCTCGTTGTCAGCTCCTCGCGCGCTTGCTCAGCGGCCGCGGCCTTCTCTTCGGCGCTTCGGCGCTCGTGCTCGAGCGATGTCGAGGCTCGGGCGAGCTCCTGCTGGCTCGCGGCCAGGCTCTCGGTGAGCGTCTGGCGCTCGGCCTCCGAGCGGTCGAGCCGTTGCTCAAGCGCGGCGATACCTGTCGCACTGTGGGCCTGGCGCGCTCGGAGCGCAGCCCAGACGCTGGCGGACCCGACGAGAAGCCCGGTGATGAACCACAGGATCTCCATGGGAAGGGGGGAGGACAGTAGCGACGAGCTCGGACGGCATGCGCGCCGCCCCTTCGCGGGCTGGCCGGCGGTGGCTGGTGGCGTGGCTCCCTGCCCGCGCGCGGATGTGTCCCGGCCGGGCGGAGCGGGTGAGCGCCGGGGGTGGCTGCGCAGAGCTGGTGTGTGGGGTTGGCACAGGTTGGCTGAGACGAGTTGAAGCAGGCTGGCGCGCAGAGTTGACACGGTTTCGTGACGGTCCTCTGACGCCGACTTCCCAGTTGCTGATGGTTTGCCGGCTATGCAGAGTTGACGCAGTTCCGTGACTGTTCTGTGACAGGCTGCGCGAAAGTGGTGCGCTTTTCTGGGCTACCCTCCCCCGGGTGGTGGGTGGAGGGGTGGGTTGTCTTACAGCGGCTTTTGGAGTGGCTCCGGGGCGCTTTTGGGGTGGATCCGGGCGTTCCGAGAGCCGCCCGGAGCCTTGGCCGGCGCGGCGCCCGCAGGGGAAACGCGCGGCGCCCGCAGGGGCGCAGGGTGACCTGCTGGCCGCCCGACCTATCGGCCCTCCCGCGGCACCAGGATCACGGCCGGGATCGGCTGGGCTGCCCGACCCACCGGCCGACCGACCTCCGGCCGGCTAACTCTGCAACCCAGGATCCTCCCACCCACCACAACTGCACCTCGGCACACGTCGGGTCGAGCCGGGCGCTTGTCGAGCAGAACGATCCTTGCAGCCCACACCCCGGCACACCTCGGCACGCACCAGCCGTCTGCGAGGGGCGGTAGCCGCCGTGTTGCTCGCGGTTGTGGGGAGCCGCGACAGGTGCGCTTGCGCCCTGGCAACAGCCATCGGCCGCTGAAATGCTGGTGCGCAGGCACGCCCGTTTGCCAATCGGGCGCCAGCGGCCGGCGCGAAGGCGGTTAAACAGCTCCAGCCCACGCGCCCGGCCGGCAGCCACGGCCGCGGAGCGACGGGCGCGCAGCGGCGGACAGCCCTCGGCCCGAGCATCCCGACGGACTCTGAGCTACCGCGCGGCGCGAGCGGCGGGTTGCCTCGCGGCGGCCTGCTTCGGCCTGCGGGGGCCGCGGCGGGCCATGAACGCGTAGAGGGCAGCGGCCCCGATCGCGGTCAGGGAGCCGGTGAGCTTCAGGTCGCCCGCCTGGGCGTCGATGTACTCCGTCTTCGTGAGCCCCTTGCTCCGCTCATAGGGGGGAACGGTGATTCCCCGCTCGTGCGAGGCGGCCTTGTAGTCGTCGAGGAAACCTCCGACGGGCGGAGCGCCAGCGAGCGCGAGGAGGGCGCTGACGACTGTGACAGCCGCGAACGGCATGACGAGACGGCGCCCGCGCTCCTCGCGCCGCAGCACCCACATGGACGAGGCGATCCCGAGCCCGCCGGACGGCAGGAGAAACAGCAGCACCCAGGCCCAGCTCATGTAGCCCTCGACGCCGGTGATGTAGGCGAGCCGCGCGTAGGTGACGAACGCGTACCCGAACCCTCCGAGCAGGATGATGGCCCCGACTCGCGGGATGATCACGCGCGGAGCTCCGGTACCCGGATGGGGTGGGCCCGCAGTTGCGCGCCTGTCAGGGGCTGAAGCGCCTGGGTCATGGCCCAACGATATGCGCCAGCCTTCTGGGAGTGCCGGTTCTGGTCATGCCTCACGCCGTACCGCAGGCCTGCTGTGGCTCCGCCCTCCGTGCCGCACCTCAGCGCCGCCGCCCCGCCCCCGCCCCCGCCGCACCGCGCCGTCCGCACCGCCGCGCCCTTACCGCCCGGAGCAGGGCGCCGCCGCCGTGCCCTCCGTAGGCCGCCGTGCCGCCGCAACGCCCATGCACTCGTGCGCCGTCGCCGTCATCGCACGAGCCCGCTAGCCTCAGCTGGGTGAAGAGGTACTTCGGCGCGGATGGGCTGCTGTCGCGCGCGCTCCGCGGGTTCGAGCCTCGCCAGGAGCAGCTCGCGTTGGCGCAGTCGGTGGAGAAGGCGCTGGCGACGGGGCGGCACCTGCTGGCGGAGGCCGGCACCGGTACCGGCAAGAGCCTCGCGTACCTGATCCCCGCGCTCGAGTCGGGGCAGCGGGTCATCATCGCCACGGCGACGAAGGCGCTGCAGGACCAGCTGCTCACGCACGACGTCCCCGTGGCCGAGACCGCGCTCGGTCGGACGGTTGGCGCGGCCGTTCTCAAGGGTAGGGAGAACTACCTCTGCCGCCGCAGCCTCGAGGCGCTCGAGCTCCCGGGCGGGGCGGCGGGAGCGCTGTTCGAGCTCGACGATGCCGCCACAGAGCTCGACCGGCTGCGCGGCTGGATCGCCTCCACGAAGGCCGGTGACCGCGCCGAGCTCAGCTTCGAGCCGAGCGCGGGCGTGTGGTCTGAGCTGGCTGTCGGAGCCGATCGCTGCCTCGGCTTGCGCTGCCCGCAGCTGTGCACGTGCTTCTCGGAGGCGGCACGCACGCGCGCTGCCTCGGCCGAGATCGTGATCACGAACCACGCGCTCTACTTCGCCGACGTCGCCCTGCGGCTCCAGTACGGCGGGGGCGAGCCCATTGCGCTGCCTGAGCACGACGCGGTCGTGGTTGATGAGGCGCACGGACTCGAGGACGCCGTAGCGACCTGGCTCGGCGGCCGGGTCTCGCTTCAGGCCGTCCGGCTGCTCATTCGCGATGTGGAGCGCGCGGCCGACGGGCTGGCGCAGCCCACTCCGGTGCAGCTCCTCGAGCGCGTCGAGCGGTCGGTCGATGGGCTGGTGAGCACGCTCGCGCCGGCGCACGGCAGGAAGCGGCTCGGCCAAGCGGAGGCGGCCTCCGCCTTCGCTGTGGGGTCGGGTGCGGCCCAGGCCCTCGTCGAGCTTGGTGCTGCCCTCGCTGGCAAGGGGGATGAGGGCGATGTCCTGGCGCGCCGCTCATACCGGTTCGCGGATGACGTCGAGCGGTGTCTCGATTGGGACGACGAGGCGGTCGTGTCCTGGGCGGAGCGCGGGGCCGTGCAGTGGGCCCCGGTTGAGGTCGCGGGGCCCCTGCGCGAGGCGGTCTGGGACAGCGGCTGCACCGCGATCCTCGTCTCGGCCACGCTCGGGCCCGAGTTCTCGCGGGCGAGGCTCGGCCTGAGCGGGGCCTCGGTCGTCTGTGTCGAGTCGCCGTTCGACTTCGCCGAGCAGGCGCTCCTCTACCTGCCGGCGTCAATGCCAGATCCGCGCGAGCCCGGCTACGTCGAGCGTGCCGCTGCCGAGGTCCTCGCGCTCTGCCAAGCCTCCGCAGGCCGGGCGCTCGTGTTGACCACGTCGTATCGGGCGCTCACGGAGATCGCGGCGCGCCTCGAGGGCACGCTCGGCTTTCCGCTGCTTCGGCAGGGTGAGGCGCCGCGCGAGCGGCTGCTCCACCGCTTTCGCAGGGAGGTCGACTCGGTGTTGCTCGCGACGCAGACGTTCTGGCAGGGCGTTGACGTTCCGGGGGAGTCGCTGTCGCTCGTCGTCATCGACAGGCTGCCGTTCCAGGTGCCCGATGATCCGCTGGTTGCGGCTCGGTGTGAGCGCATCGCGGCCGACGGCGGCGATCCGTTCCGTGAGTGCCAGCTGCCCGCCGCGGTGCTCGCGCTGCGGCAGGGGTTCGGGCGGCTCATTCGCAGCCGGGCCGACCGCGGCGCCGTCGCCGTGCTCGACCCGCGGCTTCGCACGCGCGCGTATGGCAGGCTGTTCCTCGACGCGCTGCCGGCGTGCCCGGTTGTTGACACCCTGGACTCCGTCGAGGCGTTCTTCGCCGCGCAGCGGCCGGTGCACGCGGAAGGAGGGGGGCTGCGAGCGCCCGCTTGCTAGGCTCAGGAAATGGCGAAGAAGGCGCGCATACCCGCGCCGCCGACCCGCAGGGATAGCGGCGGGCCGCGCAGGCCCGGTGGGCCAGGTGGCCGCGGCCGAGGCTTCTCAGGCCGTCTCCAAGCGTTGCTCGGCAACAGCCGGGCGCTCGTTGCGGGCGGCACGGCTCTGCTCGCCGTGGTCGTCATCGTCGTGGTCGTGGTCGCCGTGAGCGGCGGGGGCGGCTCCGGCGGCGGGAGCGGCCCGATGCCGGTGGCCGAGCTGCGGGCGGCGGGCTGCACTCC
>JAPOVR010000080.1 GCA_026708005.1 Actinomycetes bacterium | reverse complement strand
CCCGCCACCAACCACCCCCCCACCAAGGCCCAACCAGACCCAAAAGAGCAACTCAGCCCAGGTTCTGATCGAGGGTGGGCGCCAGACCAACAACCGGCTCCGGCCCCCACAGCTCCCTCGGGTACCGCCCACCCCCACCCCAAGCCACCACGCCCGCACCTGCGTGGCTTGTGACCCGCCAACCAACCACAACCCGAAAGAAGGGCCCAGACCACAGCGCTAACATAAGCCCTGGCACAAACACCGGGGGCAGGTCACACCGTCGTACCCGGGTA
The DNA here is from genome assembly GCA_026708005.1 of Actinomycetes bacterium. Classification (GTDB taxonomy): domain Bacteria; phylum Actinomycetota; class Thermoleophilia; order Gaiellales; family Gaiellaceae; genus JAPOVR01. The sequence continues at coordinate 81,662 of JAPOVR010000080.1, read as the reverse complement.
GAGTTGCTTTGCCTCCATGACCGTCAGGGGTCAGGTCAGCCACCATGGCAAGCGTATGACGCTTACTCCTGTGGGTCTGAGGTTTGGCTGCGTGGTCGCCGGCGTTGTCCTGCTCGGCGCCGCCACGGCCGCGTATGGTCAGGGTAACCTGCCACTCGCCCACTGCTCGATGGCGGCGCTCGCGTTGCCGGCGCAGGAGCACAGGAGGCTGAGGACTCCGCTGCGGCAGGCGGCCCGTCCGAGCTGCCCGCCGGCTGCGCCCCGGGCGAGGTCGCCAAGCTGGTTGACTCCACCTTTCGAGCCATCAGCAACGCGGACTACGCGGCCCTTGAGAACCTCTTCGCACCGGGATATGCGCCGGGGTTCGTGGAGGGAAGCACCAAAGCGCCGCTAGGCGACCAGTACGAGTTCGAGTGGAGCACCAAGGCGCCGTCAAGCGGCGAGGTCGAGTTCAAGTAGTACTCCGATGGGATCGCCGGTTCCAACATAACCCTTCGGAGCTATCTCAGAAGAGAGGACTTCGTTAGGTACATTGATTGGCGTCACGAGCAACGAGAGCAACTGCGCCTCGTCTCGCTTGACGTCGCCCCAAATCCCGACAAGAAGGCTGTGGTGTCAGGCCAGCTGCTTGTCGCGCGGCGCGCGGACGATATCGGTGAGGGCATCATGCATGGAAAGTACGGCGTCAACTGCACAAGCAGAACGGTCTTTCTCATTTCGATCGGCGGCTTCGACCCTGCCAGAGATGCGATGAGCACCCCGTGCCCTCAGCCCGACTCGTGGAACTGACGCACGAGCCCGCCGCTTGCCTGCGCGCGCAGCGAAAGCTGCGCTGCCAGGCCTCTTGAGTGCCCACCCTTCACGCGGCAGCCAACCGCGCCGACGCAGTCCTCAGAGGTTCCAACCCTTCGGCAACCACTCACAGGGTCACGAGACGCTGGTCTCCAGCCCTCGTAGGGCCACCGGCGCAGTCCGCCAGGCCCCGCGCCCACTCCTCAGAGGTCGGTGAGACTGTATCCGTGCACCTCGAACCGGCCCGCAAAGCGCCGCAGCGTCCGCGCGCGCACCACGCGCGCAAGCAGGCCCTGCCCGTCGCGGCGCCAACGGTCGAAGTACCGCTCGTTCGAGTCTGAGGTGACCTCAGACAACGGGCTGTGCCCGGGGAGGCCGAGGAAGTCGTCGAGGTGCGCGACTGCCCGCTGGGGGGCAGCGACGAGCTCCTCGTATCTGACGATCGCCAGGCGCTTGAGGTACGGTCGGTCTGCGGCAAGCCTGTCGTGCGCAGCCAGCCAGTGCCCGAGCAGCGCGGGAATCGAGGTCCTGCTCCACTTCTGCGTGGCATAGGCGACCGCGACCGGGTGGCGGACGACGGCAACGAAGGACGCGTCTGGAAACAGCGCCTGGAGAAAGCGGAAGCGGATGAGGTTCGGGGGCGACTTCTCAAGCAGGTAGGGCAGCGTCGTGTCCCAGTGGGGCCGCCAGGCGGCCAGGAGCGCGCTGCACGACTCCTCAGAGACGAGCGGCGAGCGCTCGGTGAGGGCGGCCTCGGCCGCGAAGGCAAAGCGCCCTGGCCCTCCGTAGGCGCGGGCGGGCGGGTAGACGCTCTGCAGGTGCTGGCCCTCGTCGGCCGGAACCCCCGTGTCTGCAAACGCGCTCACCTGGGGGTGCTCGGCCACCATGCGCCCAAGCAGCGTCGTCCCGCTGCGATGGAGACCGCCGATGAAGATGAACGAGTGGCCCTCTTGCTCTCGCGCGCTCACCGGGCAGTCAACCCACGGAGGTGCCGCTTGACCGCACGCTCGGCCCGCAGACCCGCCGAGGTCGTTCGACGGACGACGGAGTACGGGGCCGGGACGCCCGCAAAGGCCCGGAAGAACTCCTCGACGGGCCGCAGCATCGACCCCTCGAAGTCGAAGCCGAGGCCCCGCTCGGCCGCCTGCTCGATCGCGCCCCAGAGTAGCAACGAGCTCGCCCCGCTCGATCGATGCTCCGGGTCGCTGCCGCCCATCAGGTAGTAGACGTACCGCCAGTCATGGACGAAGTACCCGCCCGCATGGACGTGCCCGTCCTCGCCCCGTGCAACGAGAATCGTGCGCGCCTCGCGAGCCGAGGCTGCGGCCTCGACGCGCGCGAGCGCCTGGCGGCTCACCGCGGCGACCTCGCCGAGCCCCTTCCGGCCGACGGTTGCCGCGTGGACGCCGAGGAAGTCGGAAAGCCCCGCCGTCTCGATGGTCACACCTCGCTTACGCGCGTTTCGCACGTGGCGGCGGACGTTCTCGCGCATCGCACGGAAGACAGCCTCGGTATCGCGCAGCTCATCGAGCCGCCACGTGTACCGCGTCGTCTGCGTGAACCCATGCCAGGAGAGCGGGGTCCAGTAGTCGAAGCCGGGGCTGCAGCGCGCCTCGATGTGCGCGGCACCGCCGGCTGCCTTGACCAGCCCCTCGAGCAGCTTGATCTCGCGCGAGCGGCTTCGCCCGACCCTGGGGGGCAGGAGCGGCCCGAGGAAGGGTGTGAGCGGCGGCGAGGCGAGCAGCCGTCCCCAGCGGCTCCCGTGGACCGCCGAGGGCCACGCAGCGGCCGGCTCACCGCCCGCCTCGACGACGTGAGGCTCCCATGCATCGGCGGCCACCGCATCGAGCCACCAGCTAAGCGCGAAGACCGACCCTTGCGGCGAGCGCTGAACGAGCGCGTCGTAGTCGTCAGTCGCCATCGGCCCTGAGCCTTGCCACGTAGGCCTGGAGCTGGCCCTCGAGGTGTGCGTCGAGCGCCGGGCGGCTCGCCGCGTTGAAGCTTGCCGGTACGTCGGCGCGGGGCGAGAGCAGCGTGCCTTGGTCTCTTGTGAAGGCGACTATCGCGGCCAGCTGGGAGGCGACATCGGCGCAGAGGTCCTCGTAGCGCACGTCGTGGAACCGGTCGCGGCCAACAGCACGCCGATCGCGCTCGATCAGCGCCTCGATGCAACGAATCTGCTCGACGACCGCCTCGTGCGGCGGCAGGGCCCGCAGCTCGTCGATCTCCGGCGGCTCGGCCGAGAACCACTCCGCGTGGCTCCCGCGCGCACGCTTCCTTGCCGCCAGCAGCGAGCGGGCGTGATCGGCAAGCTCGCGGCGGACGACCACGAACAGCGCCTCCGGCAGCGCGTCGGCGATCGGGCGCAGGCGAAGCGAGCACAGGAGGTTCTTGAAGACGACCGGCCGATCGCCGGCCAGCGTCAGCGCAGCGCACGATGCCCGCAGGCGCTCGAGCTTCGACCGGTCAGCCTCACCGAGCGGGACGTACTGAGGCTGCTTGCGAAAGAAGCGGTACCAGTACGGCCCGCACTCGCTCGCCCCGGCCCAGCCGCGTGTTCGGCCGTGGAGCGACTCGTAGTCGGCCGGAGGCTCCAGGCGTCGTCCGACGAGAAGCTCGATGAGCGACGGCGCCCCGAAGAGCGCACAGTGGAGGTTGGACAGGTACGTGACGTCGAAGCGGCGGATGAGCAGCTGATACAGGAGCGTGCTGCCGCAGCGGGGGGCGCCGACGATCAGGATCGGGGCGTGGGGGAGGGTAGCCACCCTGCCGTGCCCCATCGGCACCTCGAGTCGATCGAGCGCGCGGTTGAAGCCCCGGCGTGTCCGTCCCCAGACGATACGCCGTGCCGTGGCCGCCTTTGTCGCCATGCAGGCAGACGTTAGACGATCGCTCCGGGGACGCCAGCACCGCAGTTCACCGCAGGTCCGCCCACGGAGGGTGCGGCCGCCGCGACGATCTACACTCTCTGCAGATGGATGGTAGGCCACTGCGGCTGCTCGGGGTTGCCAACGGCGCGTCGCTGAACGTGCTGCGGTGGGGAAGGCGCCTGCACGAGCGCGGGCACGAAATCCATATCGTCACCGACCGGATCTCACCGCGGGACGACGAGCGGGAGGGGCTCGTCATGCACGATGTCCGCAGCCTCGACGCGCTCACGCGAATTCGCGGCGTGCGGCGCATGAGGATTGGCAGCGCGATCGCGGCGCTCGCGCGACGGCTCCAGATCGACCTCACCCACGCGCACTACATGCTTCCGTACGGCTACTGGGCGGCGCAGTCAGGTCTGCACCCGCTCGTCATGAGCCCGTGGAGCCGCGACATCTTCGTCGACGCAAGCGAGCGGCGCCGCGGCCGGAAGCGCTCGCTCGACTCCATTCGGGCAGCCGACTACCTCGTCGTCAACTCCCAGGCCAACCAGCGGGTGTCGATTGAGCTTGGCGCCAACCCCGATCGCATTCAGGAGATCATCTGGTACGCGGAACCTGACCGATTCGGCCCCGAGAATGCCGATCCCGCGTTTCGCGCGGCCCGCGGCTGGCCCGACGATGCGCTCGTCATCCTCTCGCTGCGAAACTACCGCCCGTACACGCACGTCGACGTGCTCGTGCGGGCATTCGCTGAGATCGCGCCGGGCGAGCCCCGGGCCCGGCTGCTCCTCTGCGCCCGCGCGGGCTGGCTGCGAGCCGAGATCGAGCAGCTGATCGCCGATCTCGGCATCGGCCACCTCGTCAGCATGGAGCGCGCCGAGTACGATGAGCTGCCCACCTTCGCGGCCTCGGCGGACATTGCGGTCACCCTCGCCGACTCCGACTCGACGCCGGCCTCGCTGCTCGAGGTGATGGCCTCGCGCCTGCCCGTGGTCGCCGCCTCGACGTGGTCGATCGACGAGTGGCTCGAGCACGGCAAGGGCGCGGAGATCGTCCCGCTGCGCGACGTCGACGCCGCCGCCCGCGCGTTGAGGACGCTGATCGGGCACGACGACCTCCGGGACGCCTACGGCGCCCACAACGAGAGCGTCGTCCGGGCGCGCATGCGCGAGCCGGGCCCGGTGCTGGAGGATCTCTACCGCCAGCTCATCGCCGAGCACTCCGCAGCCCGGGCGGCCTGATGGGCGAAGGGCCCGCTGGGATTGCGCAAGAGTCGCCCAGCGACGCAGCGCCAGCGGCGCCTCGCAGTTGAGCCGGCTGCTCGTCTTCGGGCTGGACGGCGGCGACCACGCTCTGACCCGCGACCTGATCGCGCAGGGCAGAATGCCAACGGTGGCGCGGCTCGCGCGCGAGGGGACGTTTGGGCCGCTCGCTTCGACTGTCCCGGCAGTCACCCCGACGGCCTGGTCAACGTTCCTCACGGGCCTGAACCCCGGCGGCCATGGCATCTTCAACTTCGCGAGCAATCCCAACCGCGATCGGCAGCGCGTCGAGAGCGCATCCAGCCGAACGGGCATCCCCTTCTGGCGGCATCTCGGCGCGGCCGGATGCCGGTCGGCCTTCGTCGGGATCCCATTCACCTATCCGCCCGAAGAGATCGAGGGGATCATCGTCACCGGCTACGGCGGCCCAACCCAGCCGGCGATCGTGCCCGATGGGGCAAGACGCCGAATCACCGAGGCGATCCCGGGCTACGTCACCGCCCACCATCCCCAGCAGGAACGCTGGTGGGAGGACTTCGCCGGCTACACAGAGAAGCTCCTCGCGCACGTCGAGGCAACGGGAGCATTATCTCACCTTATACTTGAGCTTGAGTCTATGCTCGACGTGCTGTGCGTCAACTTCATGAGCGCCGACCACGCCGGGCACCTCGGGTACCACCGCCTCGACCCTGGGCACCCGGCGCACGATCCCGCAGACGCCGGCGACGAGCTCGTTCAGGTCTACGAACGCGTCGACCGCGTCTGCGGCGAGGTGATCGACGAGACCCGCGCGCGCGATGGCGAAGAGCCCACGGCCATCGTTCTCTCGGATCACGGCATGCAGCCCATCTACTGGACGTTTCACGCCAACCAGTGGCTCGCCGAGAACGGTCACCTCCGCTACCGAAGGCGTTCCCTCCAGCGCCTGAAGGGCGGGCCGCTCGACCTCCTCTCGAAGGTCGATCAACGCCTGGCCCGCACGGTGCGTGGGTATGGGCGAGCCCTCGATCTCGTGCCGCTGCTGCCGCGACCGGCAGCCGACCGTGTCTTCGCCGATGTCGACTACGGCTCAACGCGGGCTTACTGCTTCGCGACCGGAGGCCAGATCTTCCTCGGGGAGGCCTCGGGCGCTCGCGACGACCCGCGGTACGCCGAGCGGCTCGCCGACGAGCTTCGCGCGATCCCGCATCCCGAGACCGGAGAGCCCGCGTTCGACGTGCGGCGTGGGGAGGACCTCTACCGAGGCCCGCACAGCCACAAGGGGCCTGACCTCGTGATCCTGCCCCGCGACGAGCGCATCCACGTCGAGTCGTCCCGTCGAGAGTGGCCGGCCGCCTTCGAGCTGCACGACGACCTCGACCCGGAGAGCTTCTACGGGTACTCGGGCCACCACGGCCAGACGGGGATCTTCGCGGCAGCAGGTCCGCGTATCCGCCCGGTCGACCTGCCGGACGGGGCGGAGATCACCCAGCTGGCGCCGACGATTCTCGCGCTGCGGGGTCTCGCAGGCAGCGGCTTCGACGCCGAGCCGCTGATGGAGATTCTCGACGTCGATGAGCCGCAGGCGGTCGAGACCCGCGTCGCCGACAGGGCAGGGGAGCTCTCGGCGTACAGCCAGGATGAGGAACGCGTGATCCTCGACCGGCTACGGGATCTCGGCTACGAGTAGCAGCGGGGGCGAGCGGCGGCTGAGCTGCGGCTTGAGGACGCAGCTTCAGGGCGCCGCCAGCCGCGAGCGAGGCGGCTCTGGCCGTCTGAGCGCTCGGCGCTCTTCCTCGACGACCTCGTAGGCCAGGCAGCCTTCGACGTGATCGTTCACGAGCCCCATCGCCTGCATGAACGCGTACGCGGTCGTCGGCCCGACGAAGCGCCAGCCGCGAGCCTTGAGGTCCTTGCTCAACACGGCCGACGCCGGGCTCGTGGACGGAATGGGGCACTCGGCCCCGTGCGGGCGGTGCGGCCGGCCAGGTTCGAACGACCACACGTAGGCGGCCAGCGAGCCGAACTCGCGCGCAGTCTCAACGGCGCAGCGTGCGTTCGCGATAGTCGCCTCGATCTTCTTCCGGTTACGCACGATCTGTGAGTCGTTCATGAGCCGCTCGACGTCGCTTGACCCGAGCCGGGCAACGCAGACCGGATCAAAGGCCAAGAACGCCTCCCTGAACGCCTCCCGTTTCCGCAGGATCGTGAGCCATGAGAGGCCCGACTGGAACCCTTCGAGGGAGATCTTCTCGAAGAGCCGCCGGTCGTCGACGACCGGGCGACCCCACTCGAGATCGTGGTAGGCGCGGTACTCGCCGCTCTCGCCCGCCCACCAGCACCTCGTGCGTCCGGCCTCATCGGTTCGCAGCCAGGACCCGCTCATCGTCATCGGCTGCGAACTTTACGGGCGTCCTCTTCCCTGCGCTGACGCGACGGCCCCCTGTGCGCTCGGGCGGCGCGAACACCCTCCAGCGCACCGCACGCCGCCGACGATAGGCTGCGTCCGTGGCAGACGACGCGCACGTTGCCGTCCTTGGCGCCGGCCGAATTGGCGAGGCCTTGATCGGCGGCCTGCTGGCGGCCGGGTGGCGCCCTGCCAGTCGCATCGTCGCCGCCGATCCGCGAGCGGAGCGGCTCACCGAGGTGTCAGAGCGATTCGGCGTCCGCACGGAGAGCGCCAACACGGCGGCCGTGCACGGGGCCGACATCGTCGTCATCGCAGTCAAGCCGCAGGACATCGACGAGCTCCTCGATGAGGTGTCCGAGCTTCTGAGGCCTGAGCAGATGGTGATCTCGGTGGCAGCAGGGATTCCGACGAGCGCCATTGAGAGCCGCCTGGAGGCTGACGTGCCGGTCGTCCGCGTCATGCCGAATACGCCCGTGACCGTGCGGGAGGGGATCACCGGCGTTGCGGCCGGATCCCACGCGAGCAGCACCCACCTCGATCTAGCCGAGGAACTGCTCGGCCATGTGGGCCGCACCGTGCAGGTGCAGGAAACGGCGCTCGACGCCGTCACAGCCGTCTCCGGCTCGGGCCCCGCCTACTTCGCGCTGCTGGCGGAGTCGATGATCGAGGCGGGGATTCTCCTCGGCCTCGCGAGAGATATCTCGACTGAGCTCGTTGTTCAGACGATGTTCGGCACCGCGACACTCCTGCGCGACGAGCGGCTCCACCCGGTCGAGCTGCGCGAGAGCGTGACCTCACCGGGCGGCACCACGATCGCGGCGATCCAGGAGCTCGAGCGGGCCGGGGTGCGCGCCGCGATCCTGAACGCCATTCAGGCCGCGCAGCGCCGCGGTCGCGAGCTCGCCGACAGCGAGTAGCACGCGGGGGACAGCCGCAAGGCTGTTGGCCCGTATCCTTGGCCGCATGCCGACGCACGAGGTCAAGCCGCTGCTTGCGCAGCTCCCCAACACGCTGACCGTCGCGCGCCTCGCGGTCATCCCGTCCTTCGTCGTGCTGGCAGTTCGAGCGGATGAAGGGCAGAGCCTCGCAGCCGCGCTCGTGTTTGGCATTGCGGCGCTGACAGACCAGATCGACGGCTGGCTCGCTCGGCGCTGGCGCGTCGAGTCGGATTTCGGAAAGCTCGCCGACCCGTTGGCCGACCGGCTCATGATCGACGCCGCGGTCATCATTCTCTGGCTCGAGGGGCGGCTTCCCTGGTTTGCGCTCGTGATCATCCTCGCCCGGGATGGGATGCTGATCGTTGGATCGAAGTTCGCCCTCTCCAGCAGCTACGAGTTCTCGGTCAGCCTGCTTGGCAAGACCGCAACGTGGATCCTCTACGCGGCGCTGTTCGGGATGATGCTGACAGCCGCGGGCACCGACTGGCCGCTGGCGCTCTTCTACGCCGGGCTCGCGCTCGCCGTCGCGGCAGGCGCAGGGTACGTCATGGCGGTCAGGAAGGCGATCGGCTGACGCCGCTCCTCACAGGCGGGGGGTCGAGAGCATCCTGACAGAGCCATCCAACGGAGGCTCTGTTGCGTTCGAGACTACTGAACCTCAAGTCAAACTTGAAGGATAGGCCAACTCCTGCTTCAATGGAGAGGAACCCTCAAGCCGATCTGGAGCCCAACATCGTGGAAGCACCGTTTGATCCAAGAGCACGCACCGATGACACGCTGATCGGTCAGCTTGTCGAAGGGCAGCAGGCGGCCTCACGCCGGCGGTACGGCGTCCACAGCACGGTCGGCGCTTTTCGCGCGGAGCCCCCGGCCCGACTGTGGCCCGGCAAGGAGGGAGGCGCATCGCCCAGGGGCGCTGTCGACCATAAGCAGCCAACCGAGATCCTCCCGGCGGAGGCTCACCCGCCGTGCCAGGATGCCGAACCGCTCGGCGGGGCCCAGGCTTGACACTCATCCACTGCTCGGAGTGCGGCTTCCAGAACCTCGAGGCGGCAAGCTACTGCGCCAAGTGCGGCGCGTACCTCCTGTACGAGGACCCCGGCCAATCGACGATGTCGTTCACGCCAGGAACGGATGACGACGAGTCAGACCTCGGGGACGTGACAGTTGAGGGCACGGCCATTGTCGTGCACCTCGGCGGCCGGCCGATCGAGACGTTCGGGATGCAGGAGGGAACAGCCACGGTCGGGCGCTCGCCCGACTGCGATATCTTCCTCGACGATGTCACGGTCTCCCGCGTCCACGCGGTTGTCGAGCGGCGTGACGATGGTTTCTACGTCGAAGATCAGAACAGCCTGAACGGGACCTTCCTCAATCGGAAGCGAGTCGACAAGGCGCGCCTACAGGACACCGACGAGATGCAGATCGGGAAGTACCGGCTGACCTTCTTCGATCGCTGATGGCTGCCTCAGTTGAGAGAACAGCACGCCCGCTCACGATCGGAGCGGTCTGCAGACGGCTCAAGGACGAGTTCCCTGACATCTCGATCTCGAAGATCCGCTACCTGGAGGATCAGGGGCTCATCAGCCCGCAGCGAACCGAGAGCGGGTACCGCCTGTTCGCAGAGCAGGACCTCGAGCGGCTTCGCACAGTCCTGCGGATGCAGCGCGACGAGTTCCTGCCGCTGCGGGTCATTCGTGATGAGCTTGACTCGCCCGCTGTGTCCCGGCGACGGGAGCGTCGAGGGTCGAACACTCCCGAGAACCTCCGCGAATCGACCGAGCCACGGCTGACGCTCGAGCAGCTGTGCGAGCGCGCCGGCGTGACGCCGGCATTCGCTCGTGAGCTCGAGGACTACGGCCTCATCGCGCGCATGGCCGATAGCGCAGGCGACGGATACCTGGAGCCAGACGCCGACATCGCAGCGCTCTGCGCCCGCCTGTTGCGCTACAACCTCGAGCCACGCAACCTCCGCGCGTTCCGAAACGGGGCAGCCCGGGAGGCATCGCTCATCGAGCAGGCCGTGACGGCGGGGATGCGCTCCCGCAACCCGGAACGGCGCCAGGCCGCGCTCGACGAGCTGAGCACGCTCGCAGGCCTCTCAACGGAGCTCTCGCGCCTCCTCTTCTACCGGGCGCTGCGACCGACCGTCAGCGGGACATGAGCATCGACCTCGAGCTGCTGCTGCGCGACGTTCCAGACTTCCCGAAGCCGGGCATCGTCTTCAAGGACATCATGCCTCTGATCGCCGACCGCGAAGCGTTTCAGCACGCCGTGGATAGCCTCGTCGAGTTCGCGGAGCCGCTCAAGCCAGCTCTCGTCGTCAGCGCTGAGTCACGCGGATTCATTGTCGGCGGCGCGCTCGCCTATCGACTCGGCTGCGGCTTTGCACCAGCCAGGAAACCGGGAAAGCTCCCCTGGGACACCGTGCGGGCGGAGTACGAGCTGGAGTACGGCATGGATGCGCTCGAGCTCCACAGGGATGCGCTGTCCCACGGCGCGGCGGTCCTCGTGCACGACGACCTGCTCGCGACCGGTGGCACCGCCCGGGCAACCATCGACCTCGTCGAGCGGCTCGGCGGGCTCGTCGTCGGCGCGGCATTCATCGTCGAACTCGACTTCCTCGATGGGAGATCAGCGCTCGAGGGGTATGAGGTCCACTCGCTCGTGCACGTCACGGGCGCGACGTAGGCGCCCACACCCAACCTGCCAGCGCGCATCCAGGCGGTGCGCGAGGCCTGCGTCACCGCCGCCAGGACGGGGGTCTGCAGGACACCGCGGGGCTGCGGCGTTGAGGCAAGTGGAGAGCGGGGCAAGTGGAGAGCAGGGGAGAGCCGTGGCGCGCCCCTGGCGGCAGACCGCACCCGGCTGGTCCAGATCAGCGCTCGGTGCGCCTCTTGCGGTCCTGTTGGCGATGCCGGGCCTGATCGCCGTGGACCAGGACGAAGAAGAAGATGCCGATGCCGGCGAGGATCCCGATGATCAGTGCCGCTAGCCGGGAGGTGAGCTCGACCGACAGCAATCCCACCCAGATGAAGACACCCAAGCCTGCTCCCCAGAGCGCAGATGTCAAGGCGTGGCTGAGCGCAGGTGGACGGGGGGGATGCACGGGGAGAAACTCTAGCCGCTCGCGGGGCCGTCGACCCCGTTCATCCGATTTCTGTCAGCGTGCGCGAGGCAGGGGTAGCACGCGCTTTGGCCGGACCAGAGAGGTGCGCCGAGGCAAAGCGCTTTCGTCTGCCTTGCCGGCCGACCTGCCGCTTGCGCGGCCTGCCGCCCTGCGAAGCTTCATCCTACTCGCACTCCGTCTCGGCGCAGTCACCACCCTAAAGGACCTGTTACCCGACCGCAAGATCCCCCAAATGCACTCTCCGCAATTTACGAAAAAACAACTTTTATCCCCATAACTCACAGGCTTTCCGCACAGGTGCAGGGGTTTTTCTGTGGACGAATCTACCAGTTATCCGCAGGTCGAGGTCAGGCAGGGACCGTGTCGAGCGCTGAGAGAGCGCTCAGCGGCTCCCGGTCTCGAGCGCGCCGGGCGTGTAGAGGGCCCCGCTGTTCCAGAGCAAGTATCCCTCGGCGCCGCGGCGCTGTGCCGCGCCGATCTGGGCGCGCACGTCGTCGAGTGTGTAGGGCCTGTGGTTCTGCGTGAAGTCCTGGAGCCAGGGCACGATGTCCGTGTCCTGGCCTCGAAGCACGCGGTTGAAGTCGCCGAGCGCGCGGCTGACGATGTCACCTGGCGCAGCGGCGGGATTGCGGATGTCGAGCTCACCGGGGCCGAAGTGGGACGGGTAGACCATGGGGGAGATGGCGTCGAGGTACGGCGCAAGCTTCCGCGGGTCCTGGCCGATGCCGAGATCGCGGGTCGCCGCCAGCCCGAAGACCGCGGCTGAAACGCGAACATCCAGCGGTGCCAGCCGATTGCGCGCAAACTGCAGGAACCGCGCGATTGTCTGGCTCTTGGTCTCAGGCTGCTTGCGCAGGAACTTCATCGCTTTGAGATTGCCGTCGCTGGGGAAGCGGACATAGTCGAACATGATCTCGTCGAAGCCGGCCCGGGCCGCAGCCTCAGCGATGTCGACGTTGTACTTCCAAACGCGCTCGTCGTAGGGGTTCGACCACCCGTAACCAGCACTGTCGCGCCAGACGCCGCCGCCGCGATTCTTGATCGCGAGCCCCGGCTTCTCCGACGTGAGCCACGGGTCCTCGAACACGACGACGCGGCCGATCAGGTACACGCCTGCCGCCTTGATGCGCTCAGCGACCCCTTCCGGGTCGTAGTATCCGCGCGCGCTCCCGATCTTCGTCGCGAGGGGGGCGATCGGCGAGGCGAACGCGACCTCACCGCGCTCGTCCTTCACATCGACCTCGAGGGTATTCAGACCCTCAGACACCAGCGCGAGGTACTTGTCGAGCCTCCCGGGAAGCGAGAGCACCTGCATCGAGACGTGCACGCCCCGAATCTCCAGCGGCACCGTGGGCCCCGCAGGCGCCGGTGGCTCGCTGGGAGGCGGCACGACGAGCTCGGCCGGCGCAGCCGGCGGTGGAGCAGGCGGGACGGCCGGCGTCTCAGACGCTCCTTGATCGCCGCCGGATACCGCCCGAAAGGCGAAGGCTATGGCAGCGGCAAGCCCGACAACCGTCATGATCGCGACGATCCGACGGTTCCGAATCCGGCGCCGATGCCGCCGGCGGCGCTCCCGAAAACGCTCTCCGGGATCAATCCGGGTGGGAAATTCTCGGGGTGGCTTGTGGAACATGCGGAATACGCAGGTCTAGGCTGTACGAGGTTCCCTGCCGGAACCTCAAACGCAGACCGGGGCGGTTGCAGCGCCCCCGGGTGAGCGGCCACGGTACCAGAGGAACCGCGAGGTCGCTCGACTTGACATAACGTCGATTATCGTGCGTTCTGATAGTAGGGCGTGCCGACCGGAACCGGAGAGACCGAGGAAGCAAGCCGCCCCGTCCTGCAACAGCTCCGGCGGCAAGGCCTCCCTATACCTGCAACGAGGTTTCTCGTCACAGGATCTGCGACAAGAACAGCTTGGTGCGGTCGCTCTGAGGGTCCTCGAAAATCTGCTCTGGTGGACCCTGCTCGACGATCACGCCTTCGTCGAACATCATCATGCGGTCTGCCACCTCCCGGGCAAACCCCATCTCGTGGGACACCACGAGCATCGTCATCCCAGATTCTGCAAGCTCCTGCATTACGTCCAACACCTCTTTGATCATTTCAGGGTCGAGGGCCGAGGTGGGCTCGTCGAAGAGCATAATGTTTGGCTGCATCGCCAGAGCGCGGGCTATGGCCACCCGCTGCTGCTGACCTCCGGACAGCTGTGCCGGGTACTTATCCAGCTGCTCGGGGATACCCACCCGTTCCAGAAGGTCAACGGCGATCTGTTGCGCCTCGGCCTCAGGCATCCGGCGGACCTTGATGGGAGCGAGGGTGATGTTGCTTAGCACGGTCAGGTGTGGAAACAGGTTGAACGACTGAAACACCATCCCCACATCACGCCGTATAGCGTCGATGTTCCTTATGTCATTGATCAACTCGATACCGTCGACGATGATTTGACCACGCTGGTGCTCCTCCAACCTATTGATCGTTCGGATAAAGGTGGATTTTCCGGACCCTGACGGCCCAAATATGACAACAACCTCCGCCCTCTTGATGGCAGTGGTAATACCTCGTAGGGCGTGATAGCTGCCATACCACTTATGCACATCACGGCACACGATGATTTCATCACCAGCGACTGCCTCTTTCATCTCAGCCATGGCTTCTCCCCGATTACTTCAGTCCGGTAGTTGGGTGGCTGCCTTATCTCTCTCCGACTCCTAGATGCTGCTCAATCCGCCTGCTCACATAAGACATCCCGTAGGTGAACACCCAGAAGACCAACGCAAGAAAGATATATAGTTCTTTGGCGCTCGCCAGGTATTCAGTGTTGCCCTGGATGAACGCTCGGCCAAACTCCACCACATCGAGCACCCCTATTATGTATACCAGACTGGTATCTTTGAACAGAGAAATGAACTGACCTACTATGGCTGGAATCACGTTGCGGATGGCCTGCGGCAGGGAGATAAGGAACATGGTCTGCCAACCCGGCAAACCAAGGGCGCGCGCTGCCTCGGCTTGGCCCGGATCTAGCGCCTGCAAACCTCCCCGGATATTCTCAGCCATGTATGCCGAGCTGAACAGGGTAATCACCACGGCAGCGCGAAACAGCGAGTTCTGAGGGAAGTCTTCCGGGAAGGCCAGAGGGACGAGCACTTGGGACATAAGCAACAGTGTTATCAGGGGCACTCCCCTAAAGATCTCGATAAACGTGATGCACAGCACCTTGACCACGGGGAGCCGGCTCCGGCGTCCCAGCGCGAGGGCGACGCCTATGGGCAGGCTAAGCGTGATACCCGCTACCGCGAGCAGCAGGTTCAGCATCAGCCCGCCCCAGTAGATCACTGACACCGGCTCAAGGCCGGGAATGCCCGGTACTCCGCGCAGCAGCAACACAATCACCACGAACACGCCGACCGCCGAGACTGTCGCCCATCGCGCCGTTCCCAGCGGTGTGTAGCGGCCTATAGCCCAACCGACCCCCAAGACGAGCAGGTTGGCCAGCAGCAGCAGGCGTACGTCCATGCCCATGCGCTCCATGCTGTACGGCAGCAGCGCGAAGGCGGACACAGCCACCGCTACCCCAATGGCAATGCGCTTTGTGAGCCCACCCCCCGCGACCCTCCAAGCCATTCCCAGAAGGGCCGTCACCAGCAACAGGGATACCTGGGGCCTCCAGAAGCAGTTTTGCCCGGGACAGGCGGACTCGATGTTGTACTGGCCAATAACCAGCTGTCCGCCCAACGTGCCGATGACTGTCCAGTCAGAGTCGAAAATCAACCAGCGCACACCCACCCAGAGCGCGGCCCCCAGCACGGCGGCCGACATAACCGTAAGGACGCCGTTGTACCACGTACTCAACAGGTTGGCGCGCACCCACCCAGTCACGCCTTGCTGCGATCGCGGCGGCGGCAAGACCTGCCCGAAATCTGTCTCAAACTTTGCAGCCACTGACAGCCTGTTCAGTCAAAGCAATCCATTCAAAAGCGTATGGCTCGGTTGTATAGATTACCAATCAATGAATAGGTCAAGCTAAGCGCCAAATAAATCACCATTATCAGCAGAAATATGGACACCGCCGGGGCCGTCTGCGTCATGGTCTTGGCAATATTTGTCAAGTCAGAATAACCGATCGCCCCCGCCAAGCTGCTGTTCTTGGTCAGGTTAAGGTACTGGCTGATCAGCGGCGGCACAATCACTCGCAACGCCTGTGGAAACGTAACGTGACGCAACACGCCCATCCCCGATAGGCCCAGCGCACGGGCAGCCTCGCTCTGCCCCCGGCCTACCGACTGTATACCAGCCCTCACTATCTCGGCGATAAAGGCCGCCGTATACATCACCAGTCCGGCCAGCAGCGCAACCAGCCCGCCGGCTACGGTGAATCCGCCCGAAATGCGCCCAAAAGCTCCTTCAGGCTCAGGAATCGAAGGCGTAAAAGGCGCTCCCCCTGACACTGCACCTACGGCTACCCAACCAATAAGCCCGATGACAACAGCGGTCGCACAGCCCACCAGCAGAGGATAAGACGCTGCCCCGGTCCGAATCTCCCGGCCTGCCAGCCACCGGTAGGTCACCACAGCCGCAACGACGGCGATCGTTGCCAAGCCAAGCCAGGCCAACGCGGCAGCGAGACTGCTGGCCGACACCCCAGGAATTGTTAAACCACTATTGTTGACATACAACCGGTCGGCGACGACGTACCCCTCCCGCACCGGCGGCAACGCCAGCACAATATAGAACCAGAAGAAGAGCTGCACCAGCAGCGGTACGTTGCGGAAAAATTCGATGTACGCCAGCGAGACCTTGGACACAATCCAATTGCTGGACATCCGGGCGACACCTATCAGGATTCCTAGCCCCGTTGCCAGCACAACGCCGACGACGGATACGATCAGGGTGTTGGTGAAAGCAACGACGAATGCGTACAGAAAGGTGTCAGATGATTCATAGGGCAAGAAGTGCTGACCGATCGGGGTCTGATATTCACGATCAAGAAAGCCAAAACCATAGGGAATATCCCGCTCCTGAATTGCGTTGCCAATGTTGGAAAAAAACCATACCACCAAGGCAACAACTGCGATGCCCGACACGATCTGGATCGCCCACTGGATAACCTTGACGTGTCTCCAGACAGGTATACCCCTGTAAGTTAGGCTGCGCAACACAGTTGCCATGAAGACTTATCCGAAATTAGCCTTGAAGAAATCGAGTCTATTTTCCCGCCGACGAACTGTCCGCCTCTTTCTAGACCGCAAGGATGCTACGGGATCCAAGCACCGCTTCGAGCCTGAGCTCTGTCTGTTAGTAAAATGGGGACGACCGATACCGGGCCGGTCGCCCCCATTGACCTAACGGTATGGTCTAAAAGCTACCGGAGAGGTGCTGCGTATATCTGGCCTCCCTTCGGGCAGTCCGTGCAGGGTGCGTTAGCCCAAAGAGCATTGCGACCATTCTCTCGCGGAAGGTTGATACCGCCAGAGCCAAGGTTGCGATCGTAGATCTCGCCGTAGTTGCCCACAGCCCTGATCACGTCCTGGGCCACGGTCTGGCTCAGCCCCAGACTCTCCTGACCAAACGCACCTTCCAGGCCGAACAGGCGGTCAACCTTTGTGCTCCCGGTCTTGACGGTCGGCACGCTGTCAGAGGTGACACTGTACGCCTCGGAATAGATCAGAATGCCCATGACCGTCTTCACAATGTCGAACCACTGATCGTCGCCATGGGGGACGACGGGACCGAGAGGCTCCTCTGAGATCGTCTCAGGCAGAATCACGTGGTCGCTGCGGTTCTCAAGCGCAGTGCCAAGGGCGGCAAGCTGCGACCGGTCGTTGGTGAAGGCATCGCACTGGCCTCCCTCATAGGCCGCCAGCACCGCGTCGGTGTCCTCGAATGTCAACGCCTCGATATCCAGGCTGTTCTGATTCGAGAAGTCCTGGAGGTTCAACTCAGTGGTTGTGCCCTGGGTCACACAGACAGAGGCGCCCTTCAGGTCCAGCGCACTAGACAGCCCCAGATCCTTTCTGACCATGAACCCCTGGCCGTCATAGAACATCGTCTGCGCGTAGTTGCCCCACTGCGAGTCGCGGGAGGTCGTCCAGGTGACGGTGCGGACAAGCATGTCGACCTCGCCCGACTGGATCGTCGGCCCCCGCTCTGCCGCCGTAATCAACCGGATCTCGATCGCATTCGGATCACCCAACACCGCGGCTGCCAGCGCATGGCACAAATCGATGTCGAAGCCCACGTTGCTACCGGAGGAGGGGTCCAGATAGCCGTAGCCGGGCACGTCGTTGCGGCTAGCACAGATGACCTTGCCCCGCTCCCTGACCAGCCGGAGCCTGTCACCGCTCTCCGCCATCATCATGCCGTCGCCACTCGCCATCTTCTGCTCTTCCACCATCTGAGAGGCGATCTCCTGGGCGCGAGCCTCGGCACGCTCCTCCACATCCTCCTCGCTCAGCCCCGAGCCACAGCCAGCCAAACCCAACGCCACCAAGGCCGCAACCACAAACCCAACCTTCCTCCACGCAACACTCACTCTATACCTCCCTCTCTCTAGTTTCACCACACACGGGCCGGGCACCTACATACAAGCGAGTACCCTATTGAGGAGTCTACCGAATGGCTTCGGGGAGGCCTTACCGCTGGAGTTGGTGTGGGCGGCAAGGGAGGCCGGGTCTCCTGGCGGGTGTTCAGTCTGTTAAGTCACACTTGATGCAGCCTGGGGCGGGTAGGGCAGGCGGCCTGCTCAGCCGGAAAGCTCCGGGCCGGGCAAGGGTCATGTTCTGTGGGTTGGTGTGGGAGCGTGTCGGATGGGGCTGGGGATTGGACCGGCCACCGCGGCGCTCAGACTCGTCGGTTCCTGCCAAGAGACGACGAGAGGAGTGGCCGCGATGGCCGAGGTGGAGAGGATGACGGCGGAAGAAGACTCACACCACAGCACTAACATAAGCCCCGGCACAAACACTGGGGGCAGATCACCGGCCGAGACATTCTCGCCAGCCTCGAGAAAAAGCTGCTGCGCCGCGAACGATTCGCCACCCGCGAGCAGGCGCGCATCAGGCTTTTCTGGAACATCGAATGCTTCTACAACGCCAAGCGGCGGCACTCAAGCCTCGATTACCTCACAAGTATGAACAACGACACCACAAGGAAGCCATCGCAGCCTAGCCACTAGGTGCCAACGGAAACGGGCCAACTTCATGGTGGACGCCAGCGGCTCTATCGGGCGTATGGGCTGCGACCTTTCCCCGAGCCGCGGCAGGGCTGTCGCAACCAACTGCCGTTTGCCCTTGAACTCCCCCCATCGAGGTGCAATGATCGTGCGGCCATGTGGGACGACTGGCCCTTCCTGCCATTCCGAACGCGAGAGATGCACGCCACTGTGCGCCGTCGTGCGCTAACTCTCCCGCGGCAGCAGCTCACCCCAAGGAGGGTGAGCCGTTGAGAGGACCTGGCAAGGCGGCCCCGAGGACGGCCAGAAGGCCCCTCGGGACTGGAAGAGAGCGGCACTCTGGGGAGACAGCGGCAATCTGCCAAGATGGCGATGCCGTCATCGCGGTGTCAACGCGACGCGCCGAAAGGATAGACCGGAACGCTCATGGCTGAAGAAACGACCGTGCAGTTCGTGCCAACCGAGGAGCTCCAGCTGATGCTGGACGCCGCGGAGGTCGCGGGCTTCGTCGAGCGGGCTGACCTGCTCGAGGCCGCTGAGGTGGCAGAGCTCGAGGCACACGATGTCGAAGCGCTCGTCCGCGAGCTCGAGGAACGAGGCGTCGAGCTACTCGAGACGCCCTCCTCACCCGAGCAGCCGCCCGAACCCACCACACCGACGAAGTGGGTCGATCCGCTGGATGCGGCAACCGAGGTCACGACCGACCCGCTCCAGCTCTTCCTCCGCGAGATCGGTCGGCATCCGCTCCTCACCGCGGCCGACGAGGTTGAGCTCGCCAAGAAGATCGAGCGTGGCGATATGGCCGCCAAGCGGCGGATGATCGAGTCGAACCTCCGGCTGGTCGTCTCGATTGCCAAGAACTACCGCAACCAGGGCCTCCCCTTCCTCGACCTAATCCAGGAGGGCATGTTCGGGCTGATCAGGGCGGTCGAGAAGTTCGAGTGGCAGCGCGGTCTGAAGTTCTCGACGTACGCGACCTGGTGGATCCGCCAGGCCTGCCAGCGAGCGGTCGCTGACAAGGCTCGAACGATCCGCATGCCGGTGCACGTCGTTGAACGGATGCAGAAGATGCACCAGGCGGAGCGACGCCTGTGGATGAGCCTCGCACGCGAGCCCTCGCTCGACGAGATCGCCGAGGAGGCCGGGCTGCCGCTCCAGCAGGCGATCGAAGTTCGCGGGGCCGCGCGCGCCTCGACCAGCCTCGATCAGCCGATCGGCGAGGAGGAGGACGCCGTCTTCGGCGACCTGGTGGCGGGCGATGAGCCGCTGCCGGAAGATCAGGCGGAGAAGCGGCTGCGCAACGAGGCGCTCGACCGGGCGCTCGAGGCGCTGCCGGCGCGCGACCGCAAGGTGCTCGAGCTTCGCTATGGCCTCCGTGGCGCGGAGCCGCACACTCTCGAGCAGATCGGCAAGCGCCTCGGCATGACGCGCGAGCGGGTTCGTCAGATCGAGGTCGACTCGCTCAAGCGTCTCGCGTCGCTGCGCGAGATCGAGGCAGTCTCGTCGCGATAGACGCAAGCGCGCTGCCGTCGAAGAGCCGGTCGGCCCCCTCACCAAGACGCGCTCGCGCCTCGGCGTGGGCGTCAGCAAGGACGAGCGGCCGTGACTTGCGGTGCCCGTCAGAGGCGACGAAGTCTGCATGCCCGGCGCCGAGGAACGACCAGGCGCGTGTGCAGACCTCGACCCCATGGCAACCCAGCAGGCTTGAGCTGTTCACCTGGATGAGCCAGCCCCGCCGGTCCAGCTCCTCGGCGATCGCAGGGGAGTGCGCCAGCGCCTCAGATCGCTCAGGGTGGGCGATGATCGGCACCAGCCCCGACGCCTCGACGTACTCGGCGTAGGCCATCGTGAGCTCGATTTCACAACGAAACGGCGCATCGATGAGAACTGCGTCGATCGCGCCGAGCCGGTAGCGCCAGGGATCCTCGGCAAGGCGAGCCGGCGCCGGGGTGACCTCGAACCCCAGCTCGAGCCGGACGCCGAGCTCGGCGGCCGGTGGCGCCATCCGCGCGTGCGCAGAGCGCACGGCGGCCTCCCTTGCGTCGCTCAGCGCAAGAGACGGCCACACGTGGGGCGTCGCGTAGACGACCCCTGTCCCCCGCTCCGCGGCCGTGGCGAGCAGCGCGAGCCCCTCCTCGATCGACGCGACCCCGTCATCCCCTGAGGGAAGGACGTGGCTATGGATATCGACGAACCTCACTGACCAAGCGTAGTTGACGCGCCGACGCCCCCGTGAAGAGCCGGAGGCCCTTATGGGCACCTTGGGGTTGCGGATGTGCGGCAGCTCGCGCCGAGGTGCGCCCCGCGAGGCGGGGATCGACGCGATCAGGCGTACCCGAGCGACGCAAGCAGGTGGCCGGATTCCACCTGGACGTCCCGAAGCTCGCCGGGGGAGAGCTCGCGCTCGTGCCGACCGATGGAGTCGGGCCGCGCGGTTGCCAGCGCGCCCTCGACGACCGGCTGCGGAAGCGAGAGCACATCGGACAGCTGTGCTGCTACCGCGGCCGGAGCATCGACGAGCGCCTCGTAGCGAACCTCAGCCGCCTGCGCGGCGCCCGACCGGGCCGCCTCGACGTAACGGCGCCACGCCCAGGCGGCGCGGCGCGCGTCGCTGACAGCGGAGAACTCCTCGCGGCGCTCGGGCTCGACCCAGAACCGCGCCTCCGTTCCGTACCGTCGGCCGACGTCATCACCTCCCGGCCGGCCGGCCGACAGCCAGCCGCGCTCGAGCAGCGAGCAGACGACGTCCCGGCCATCCCGGATGATGTGCACGAAGGATGCCTCGGGGAACGCCTCCCGCACGGCGGGGATGATGAAGCTGGTCTCCGGCGTCTGCTCGACGGGCCGAAGGCCGCCCGCGAGCCCCAACCGGACGACACAGCCCACGATGCGCCTGATCCGGGCCGCTGCGAGCTGCTGGTCGCAGCCCGTAAGGTCGGGGATCGCAGCCTTCAGCGGCCCGACCTCGCCGAGGTCGACGAAGCCGGGCAGCGACCCGATGGCGCGGGCCAGGAACGTCGTCCCAGAGCGCGGGGAGCCGAGCACGAACACCACCCGTGGCTCGAGCGGGCGGAACGCGCCGCGCAGCGAGACGGAGTCGCGGCGTAGCACTCGGCAGGTCGTCCGCAGGTAGAGGGGCAGCGCGCCGAGGGGGCTGGGCATACGGGTATCGTTCCACGCGGTGCAACTGACCGTTGCGCACCTGTATCCGGACCAGCTCAACATCTACGCCGATCGCGGCAATATGGCCGTGCTCGAGCGACGGGCTGCCTGGCGCGGCATCGAGCTGACGTACACCCCGGTGCCACGAGACGGCCAGCTCCCGCCCCGCCTTGACCTCGTCTACATCGGCGGTGGCCAGGATCGCGAGCAGGGCCTGATCGCGCCCGACCTCGCGCGGCATGCGACGAGGCTCCGGGCCTGCGTCGAGGACGGCGCGGCGCTGCTTGCCGTCTGCGGCGGCTACCAGCTCCTTGGGCGCTTCTACCGGGATCGCGTCGGGAGCGAGCTGCCCGGTGTCGGGCTGTTCCCCCACTCGACGGTGGCCGGCGAGACCCGCATGATCGGGGACGTGCTGCTCGAGTCAGACCTCGAGGAGAATCAGCCCAGGCCCATCGCCGGCTTCGAGAACCACGCGGGCCGCACGACGCTCGAGGCAGGGGCTCTGCCGCTCGGCCGGGTCGTGCGCGGCTTTGGCAACAACGGCACCGATGGGCTTGAGGGCTGCCGCCTCGGCAACGCGATCGGCACGTACCTCCACGGCCCGCTCCTGCCGCGGAACCCATGGCTTGCCGACTGGCTCCTCTCCCGAGCGCTCGAGCACGCCACCGGCAAGGAGGTCAGCCTCGATCCCCTCGGTGACGAGGTCGAGGCGCTGGCCTTCGCGGTCGCTGCCAAGCGCGCGCGCTCGCGCAGCAGGCGCTTCGGCCGCAGAAGGTCTCCTGCCCGGATGTCGTGAGCCGCGCCGCGCCGGCGGGGCGCGGCGGTGCCTCGGGTGCGGCTACCAGAGCCTGCCGAGGTAGATCGCTGGATCCCCGGGACGCCACCGGCTCACGAAGCGCTGGATCGGCGGGTGGAGCGTGATCGAGGCGAGCTCGTCTGCCTCGAAGAGCCGATGGTTGCGCACGGCATCGTCCTGTGAGCTGATCGCCTCGAGCGAGTGATCGCCGAGGTGGCCTGCGAAGATGACGTGGACGACGTGCCGTGCCGGTAGCCCGGCGGGCGCGATGGAGTCGGCCAGCGCGATCGGGCCCTCGAGCAGCAGGTCTTCGGCGATCCCAAGCTCTTCGGTGATCTCGCGCTGCAACGCCTCGATCAGCGACTCCCCGGCCTCGAGCCCGCCGCCCGGCAGCAGCCAGTGCTCGCAGCCGTTCTTCTCGTGCCGGATGAGCAGCACCTGCTCGCCGCGGCGCAGGAGCGCCGCCACGCGGATCCGAGGGTCCATCAGCCGCTCGACGAGCCGAAGCCGCGCTCGGCTCGCTCCGAGGAGGGAAGCTCAGCCACCTCACGCAGGTGCGCCTCCGGGTGTGCGAGCACGACGAGCTGCGCGATCCGATCACCGCGATCAGCGTGGAAGGGCGTCTTTCGATCGGTGTTGAGCACGACGATCTTGATCTCGCCCCGGTAGCCGGAATCGATCAGCCCTGGCGAGTTCACGAGCGCGATGCCGTGCCGTGCCGCCAGACCGGAGCGGGGCTGCACGAACCCCGCGTAACCGGTGGGGATCGCGACGGCGATGCCCGTCGACACGAGCGCGCGCTCCCCGGGAGCGAGATCCAGCTCCT
Organism: Actinomycetes bacterium; assembly: GCA_026708005.1. Classification (GTDB taxonomy): domain Bacteria; phylum Actinomycetota; class Thermoleophilia; order Gaiellales; family Gaiellaceae; genus JAPOVR01. The sequence continues at coordinate 58,326 of JAPOVR010000080.1, read as the reverse complement.
CACAGACCGAGAGGTCGAGTCCGGCATCTCCCGCATAGGCCTGGCTTGGAATCGTCGCGTCGGGTCTGAGGCGCGTGACGAGGACCTCGATCATCGGACAACATCGGCCTTGGGCCCAGACGGCTCGTGCACAAGATAGCGGGCGAACCGTGGGATCTGCTCACGGGGCAGCTTCGCGACGACCAGCACCCCCTCGGCCCCGTCCACCCGCTGGTCGATAGGTGCGCCGAGCTCGTACAGCTCCGCGAGCCGCGGCCCCTCCCCATGGGGAATGTGGAGACGAACAGACCCGAACCGCTCGCTGAACCGCTCGGCGATTCTCGCCCTCAGCTCGTCGAGCCCCGTCCTCGTCGTAGCCGAGATCGCAAGCGAGCTCGGGAACCTGTTCTGCACGCGACGGAGCCCGGCCGCGTCGACCGCATCGATCTTGTTGAGGACGAGCTCGACCGGGACGCCGTTCGCCCCGATCTCGCGCAAGACGTGCTCGACTGCGTCGATCATGTCGTCGAGCTCCTCGTCAGGAGCCGTCGCGTCCGCAACGTGGAGGATCAGGTCAGCCGTGCGCATCTCCTCGAGCGTCGCCTTGAAACCTTCGACCAGGCCGTACGGCAGGCGGCGGATGAAGCCCACCGTGTCCGTGAGTAGGTACCGCCGGCCTTCGTGCTCGAAGCCGCGCGTGGTCGGATCGAGCGTCTCGAACAGCCGGTCGCGGACGTCGACCGAGGCGTCGGTCAGCGCGTTCAGCAACGTCGACTTGCCGACGTTTGTGTAGCCGGCGAGCGCAACCAGCGGTGTCACCGAGCGCCGGCGTGCTTCCCGCTGGAGCGAGCGTCGGGCCTCGAGGGAGGAGAGACTGCGCCTCAGCTGAGCGATCCGCCGGCGCGCGAGGCGGCGGTCGGTCTCGAGCTGCGACTCACCCGGCCCGCGCGTGCCGATTCCACCCCCGAGGCGCTCGAGATGCTGCCACATCCCGCGCATTCGCGGCAGGTTGTACTCGAGTTGCGCCAGCTCGACTTGGAGCTTGCCCTCGGCCGTGTGAGCATGCTGGGCGAAGATGTCGAGGATGACCTGCGTGCGATCGATGACGCGCAGCATGAGCTCGTCTTCCAGCCGGCGCTGTTGCGCGGGGCTCAGCTCGTCGTCGACGAGCACCGACTCCGCTCCGCAGGTCTTCGCTCTCTGAACGAGCTCGGCGAGCTTCCCCTTGCCCACGTAGGTGCGGGCGTCGGGCGACTGTCGCTGCTGGACGACCTCGTCGATCGGCTCGACACCCGAAGTTCGCGCGAGCTCCCGGAACTCGGCCAGCTCGGCACCGACGTTCGTTCGGGGCCCCGCAACTGCGACGATCAGCCCTCGCTCTGCATCCGCGCCGGGTGCGGGATCAGGCTGGTAGGGCGTCACGAGCATGATTCTACGCCGCAGGAAACCTCAGCTCCTACCGCCCCAATACACTCCCGGTTGTGACCGAGGACATCGGCTCTGCACAGCGGCTCGCCGAGCGGACGCTGGCGCTCGTCGATGTCCCGTCGGTCAGCCGCGACGAGGCAGCGATTACCGCCTACGTCGCCGCCCAGATGCCGTCCGCGCTCGACGTTCTCCACGATGACGGCGAGTCGATGCTCTACGCAACGCCGGGCCCAGCCGATCGCCCGTTCGTCGTCCTCGCCGGCCACCTCGACACCGTTCCCGCGCAGGACAACCTGCCGGGTCGCATCGAGGATGGCTGGGTCGTCGGCCTTGGCGCCAGCGACATGAAAGGCGGGCTCGCGGTCATGCTCGAGCTGGCCCGGTGGCTCACGGAGGCTGCGATGCTCACCGAGGTGAGCGTCGGGTTCCTCTTCTTCGGACGGGAGGAGCTGCCGCTCACGGAGAGCCCCCTCACCGCGCTCCTCGAGGAAGCGGCCGCGCTCGCCCGAGCCGATCTGGCAGTCGTGTTGGAACCGACCGACAACACGATTCAGGCGGGCTGCGTCGGCACCGTCAACGCGACGCTGACGTTCCACGGCGAGAGCGCGCACTCGGCGAGACCCTGGACGGGCGTGAACGCAATCACCGTCGCCGTCGAGGCGCTTGGCCCGATCGTCTCGATTCCGCGCAGGGAGCTCGTGATCGACGGCCTGCCGTTCTCCGAGGTGCTCAGCGTGACAAGGATCTCCGGCGGCGTCGCCGACAACGTGATCCCGGCGAGCGTCTCCTGCAACGTGAACTACCGCTTTGCGCCGACGCGCTCCCGCCGAGAGGCCGAGGAGGAGCTGCGGGCCCTGATCGGGGAGGCGGGGCAGCTCGAGATCACGTCGTTCTCACCGGCGGCGCGCGTCGTCTCCTCCACGCCGCTCGTCGAGCGGCTGCGAGCCGCAGGAGAGTTCGCGGTCGAGCCGAAGCAGGCGTGGACACCGGTTGCCCAGTTCTCGGAGGCGGGAATCGACGCCGTCAACCTCGGCCCCGGCGCGACGGCGTTTGCGCACCGCCAGGACGAGCGCATCGAGGTTCGCGAGCTCGTCCGCACGTTTGACGCGCTCGCGCGGTTCGTCGCCGCGGGTAGCTGACAATGCGGGTCTCGCCGATCCTCAAGGAGCTCGGCACCTACCCGTTCGTCGAGGTCGACCAGGCCAAGCGGCGGGCGCTGGCCGCCGGGCGCAGCCTGATCGACTTCGGGCTCGGCGAGCCGCGGGAGCCGGTCGAGCCGTTCATTCGCGACGCGCTGATCGAGGGGCTTGACGCCGCGCAGGGCTACCCGCGATCCGCCGGGCTGCCCAAGCTGCGCGAAGCCATCGCGACCTGGACAGAGCGCCGCTTCGGGGTCGCGCTCAATCCCGAGCGTGAGATCGTACCAACGCTCGGCAGCAAGGAGGCGATCTTCAGCTTCGCCCACCTCGTCGTCGAGCGAGGAGGCGAGAAGGACACCGTGATCACGACCGAGCCGGGCTACCCCGTCGCCGATCGCGGTGCCCGGTTCGCCGGCGCCCGGGTCACCGAGCTACCGCTTCGCGCCGCGGTGGGATTCCTGCCAGACCTCGACGCGGTCGGGGCCGAGACGTGGTCGCGCACCGCGCTCGTCTGGCTCAACTACCCGAACAACCCGACGGCTGCGGTTGCGACCGGCGAGCTCTACGAGCGCATCTCGGCGCTCGCGGCCCAGCACGACTTCATCGTGGCCTCGGATGAGGCCTACAGCGAGATCTACTTCGACGCGCCGCCGGTCTCGGCGCTCCAGTGCACCGACCGCTCGCGCATCGCGGTGTTCAACAGCCTCAGCAAGCGCTCGTCGATGGCCGGGTATCGCTCGGGCTTTCTCGCCGCTAGCCCGGAGATCATGGCGGCCGTCCGGACGTTCCGCCCGATGATCGGCGCAACACCGCAGGAGTTCGTGCAGCGGGCGTCGCTCGCGGCGTGGCTTGAGGAGTCGCACGTCGAGCGGATGCGGGAGCGGTACCGGCAGAAGCGCGAGCTGCTGCTCTCCCTGTTCGGGCGGGCAGGCCGGCGCGTCGCCGGAGCGGCCGCGACGATGTTCCTCTGGGTGGAGACCGAGGCCGGCGAGACATCGACCGATCTGGCCCTGCGGCTGCTGGATGCCGGGGTCGTCGTCACCCCGGGCTCCGCCCTCGGCCCTTCGGGCGAGGGTTACATTCGCCTGGCTCTCGTGCCAACCTTCGCCGACTGCCAACGCGCCGTGACGATCTTGGAGGACGTGCTGTGACCGACCTGCGTGAGCTGGAGGCGACGATCGAGCGGGCTTGGGACTCGCCCACGGAGGCAGCCGAGGCCTCCGCTGCGGTCGAGGAGACCATCGCGCTCCTCGGCGACGGCGCGGTGCGCTGCGCCGAGAAGGTGGGAGACAGCTGGGTCACCCGCGAGTGGGCGAAGAAGGCAATTCTCCTCTACTTCCGCTTCCGCGGGCTCAAGCCGGATGTCGCCGGGCCGTTCGAGTACTACGACAAGGTCCCGCTGAAGCGCGACTACGAGACCGTCGGCGTGCGGGTTGTCCCACCGGCGGTTGCCCGGCACGGCTGCTTCCTCGGCGAGGGCGTGGTGCTCATGCCGAGCTACGTCAACATCGGCTCCTGGGTCGGCCCCAGGACCATGGTCGACACCTGGGCGACCGTCGGCTCGTGCGCGCAGATCGGCGCCGATGTGCATCTCTCGGGCGGCGTCGGTATCGGCGGGGTGCTCGAGCCGCCGCAGGCAACGCCGGTGATCGTCGAGGACGGTGCATTCATCGGCTCACGCTGCATCGTCGTCGAAGGCGCCATCATTGGCGAGCAGGCCGTCCTCGGCGCGAACGTCGTCATCACGGCCTCCACGCCGATCATCGACGTCACGGGCATAGCCGCGGTTGAGTACCGGGGCCAGGTTCCGCCCCGGTCGGTGGTGGTGCCAGGCGTTCGGGAGAAGGAGTTCCCGGCGGGAACGTACGGACTGCCCGCCGCCCTGATCATCGGCCGGCGAACCGAGGCGACCGACCTCAAGACAAGCCTGAACGACGCGCTGCGAACGCACGCGGTCGCCGTCTAGCGCGGCCAAGGGAGCGCAGCCTAGGCGGTGAGCTCGTCCAGCAGCTCGCGCGCGACGACGCCCGTGCAGATCTCCTGCGCCGGGCCGATCAGCGTTGCCTCCCCCTCGCCGCTGACGGAGACCCAGAGCGTTCCGCCCGGCAGCCGCACGGTGACCAGGCCCCGGCACCAGCCGTTTGCGATCGAGGCCGCGGCTGCCGCGCACGCCCCCGTTCCCGACGAGCGGGTCTCCCCCACTCCCCGCTCCCAGACGCCGGCGGTCAGCTCGTCGTCGCCCTCGACACGCATGAGCTGGACGTTGGTGCGGCCCGGAAACCGCGTATGGTGCTCGACGAGCGGGCCGAGCCGGCGCACGAGCTCGGGATCTGGATCACGGCGAATCACCGCGTGGGGATTGCCAACCGAGACGGGTGTGAGCTCGATCTGCTCGCAGCCGAGATCGAGCGTCTCGGGCGCCCCGACCTCAACGCTGCCCATCTCTTGCCTCACGAGGCCGCTCACGAGAACCTGCGCCTCAACCGTTCGCGACCCGACCGCGATCACGACCTGATCAGCAGCCGCGCGCCGCGCCAGCCAGCTCGCCGCGATCCGAGTGCCGTTGCCGGAGAGCTCCGCGACCGAGCCGTCGGGATTCCAGATCACGACCTCCGCCCGGATTCCGTCGACATCGACGATCTCGAGCACGCCGTCGCCGCCGATGCCGGTGCGGCCGTCGCAGAGCCGCCCAACCGTCGCAGGGGTCAGCGGCCGCTCGAGATCGGCCCGCTCAATCAGGAGGTAGTCGTTACCCAGCCCGTGCCATTTCTCGAATCTCATCAGCCACCACTCCAGGGTCCCGCTCAGCGTCCACCAACGCCAGCCCCGGGATCCGTCGCATCCACTTTCGCTGATACGCAGCGTAGCGACGTGTCCGCCGGTTGATCGAAGCGGCTGCGGCTGCCGCGTCGAGCCCAGCGATCTCCTCCAGGCCGATCACCCGCCTCGCGGTGGTGGAGAGGATCTGGGTGCGAGCGCTTTGCACCTCGTCGACGACGCCCCGCTCGAACATCGCTCTCGTCCGCGCCTCGATCCGGGCGGTGAGAACGCTCTCGCTGACGAGCAGGCCGACGAGCAAGGCCGGGTGGCGCACGCTCTCGCTCCAGAGGCGGTCGGTGGTGGGATGGAGGGTCTCCCCCATCTCAGCGAGCTCGAGCGCGCGGACGACCCGTCGCCGGTCGTTGGGATGCACCCTCGACGCCGCCTGCGGATCGCATGCCGCAAGGCGAGCGTGCGCGACGGCTGCACCCCCCGTGTCGTAGAGCTCCTCGATGCGGGCGCGCAGCCCGGCCGGAGGCGCCGGTGGAAGCTCGAGGTCGGCGAGCGCCGCACGAAGGTAGAGGCCGGTCCCGCCGGTCACCACCGGGGTTTGGCCCCGCGAGAGGATCGCGTCGACCGTCGTGTGCGCAAGCCGTTGGTACTCACCCACCGAGGCCTCGCAGTCCAGATCCCAGATGGCGACGAGCTCGGTGGGCTCGGCCGGCTGATTCGTGAGGATCGGCAGCCCGCGGTAGACCTGCATGGCATCCGCGGAGACGACGCGGCCGTTGACGCGCTCGGCGAGAGCCGAGGCGACCACCGATTTCCCCGAGGCGGTTGGCCCGAAGATCGCGATGACCGAGGCGGCGCCCGCCGGCGCGGCCTCACCGAGCTGCGTCACGGGATCACGCGATGGCGAGGGCCTGCTGCGTGCCGCGGAGGGTCGTCGACGTGGAGTCCTCGATCGCGACCTGCACCAGCTCGCCGGCCGCGGCGGCGCCGCTGAAGTTCACCGTCGTGTTGCGGCGTGTGCGCCCTCGCCTGATGGACGGGTCGTTCCGGCTCGGCCCTTCGACGAGCACCTCCTCGGCGCGGCCCACCCGCTCGGCGTTTCGCTTCCGTGCGACGGCCTGAACCACATCGATCAGACGCTCGATGCGTTCGGCCTTGACCTCCTCGGCGACGGGTTTGGGAAGCGACGCGGCCTCAGTACCGACCCGCGGGCTGAAGACGAAGGTGAACGCTCCGTCGAATCCCACCTCCTCGACGAGGCTCAGGGTCTGCGCGAAGTCATCGTCGGACTCGCCTGGGAACCCGACGATGAGATCCGTCGTGAGCGCCAGATCGGGAATCTCGCTGCGCATGCGCTCGGCCAGCCGCACGTACCGCTCACGGGAGTAGGTCCGCCGCATCCGCTTGAGCACAGCGCTCGAGCCGGACTGCGCAGGCAGGTGCGCGTGCTCGCAGACGGACCTGCACTCGGCCATCGCGTGAATCACCTCCTCGCGGAAGTCCTTGGGGTGCGGGCTCGTGAACCGGACGCGCTCAATCCCATTGACGGCGTCGACCGCGCGCAGCAGGCCCCCGAACTCCATCGTGGTCTGGGGCGCCAGGTCCCGACCCCATGAGTTGACGTTCTGGCCGAGGAGGGTCACCTCGCGGACGCCGTCTTTGGCCAGACGCGTAACCTCGGCGAGGATTTCGTCCGGCCGTCGACTCTGCTCGCGGCCTCGCACGGCCGGCACGATGCAGTAGGAGCACTTCGAGTTGCATCCCATCGAGACCTGGACCCAGGCCTGAAACGGCTGCTCGCGCCGAGCGGGCAAGTCTCCGGCGAACTGGTCGAACGCGGCGAAACGGCCACGCGAGACACGGAGCCCGCTCGCCGGTTGCCCGAGCCCGCCCGAGCCGACCCAGTCTGCGAGGTGGCGAATCGAGCCTGGCCCGAACGCAACATCGACGAACGGGTACTTCGCGAACAGCTGCTCGCGCTGCGCCTCCGCGTAGCAGCCGCCGACCGCGATCACGCGCTCGGGATCGCGGTCCTTGAGCGCACGGGCCTGCGCGAGGTGCGCTGCCAGCCGCTGATCGGGTTTCTCTCGGATCGTGCACGTGTTGAACACGATCACGTCTGCTGCATCCCGCGACGGTGCCTCGCCCAGCCCGAGCTCTTCGAGCACGCCCTTGATGCGCTCGGAGTCGTGGGCGTTCATCTGGCACCCGAACGTCGTCACGTGGTAGCGCCTCACGTGCCGAAGTGTACGCGCGCACGTTCTGCGAACGTCCGAGCACAGCCGACCCAACGCCGACCGAGCGGGCGCCTCTCCGTGGAGCCACCGCCGAGCAGGCCGCCCGGCAGCTGGCGGAGGCGCAGAACCTACTTGGCGAACTCGGTCGCCCGACTCTCGCGGATCACCGTCACCTTGATCTGGCCTGGGTACTCGAGCTGCTTCTCGATGTCGCGGGCGATTTCGTGCGAGAGCAGCGCGGCACCGTCGTCGTCGAGCTCGGACGGCTTAACCATGACGCGCACCTCTCGGCCAGCCTGAATCGCGTAGACCCGTTCGACGCCGTTCTTCTCGGCTGCGATCTGCTCGAGCTCCTGGAGACGCTTGATGTAGTGCTCGAGGCTCTCCCCACGCGCGCCCGGCCGCGATGCCGAGACCGCATCCGCGGCGATAAGCAGCACCGCCTCGACGGTCTCGGGCTGCACCTCATAGTGGTGTGCCTGGACTGCGTGGACGACCTGAGGAGACTCGCCGTACTTGCGTGCGAACTCGGTGGAGATCGCCGCGTGGGAGCCCTCCACCTCATGCGTCACGGCCTTGCCGATGTCGTGCAGGAGCGCAGCGCGCTTAACGGTCTTGCGTCCGACGCCGAGCTCAGCAGCCATCGCTCCCCCGAGATGAGCGACCTCGAGCGTGTGCTTGAGGACGTTCTGGCCGTAGCTCGTGCGGAAGTGGAGGCGACCGAGCAGCTTCACGAGCTCGTCGTGCATCTTCCCGCAGTTCGCCTCGAAGACAGCCTGCTCGCCGGCCTGCCGGATCACGTCATCGATCTCTGACTTCGACCGGTAGTACATCTCCTCGATCCGGGCGGGATGGATGCGCCCATCCTCGATGAGCTTGCTGAGCGTGAGCTTCGCGATCTCGCGCCGCACGCCGTCGAACGACGAGAGGACGACGGCCTGCGGCGTGTCGTCGATGATGAACTCAACGCCCGTCAGGCTCTCGAGAGCGCGGATGTTGCGGCCCTCGCGCCCGATCACCCAACCCTTCATCTCGTCGGAAGGAAGCTCGACGAGCGACACCGTCATCTCGGAGGCGTGGCTCGCTGCGACTCGCTGGATCGCATCGCCGACAAGGGTCTGGGCGCGTCGCTTGGCCTCGGTTTGGGCCTCTTCCTCAGCCTGTCGAACGAGGCGGCCCATCTCCTGTCGAATGACCTCCTCGGTGCGCTCGAGCAGCTGCGTCTTCGCCTCCTGGATGGTCAGACCCGAGATGCGCTCAAGCTCAGCAACCTGCCGCTCGCGCACCTGGCTCGTCTCCTCGACCACCTTCTCGATGGCGGCTTCGCGACCGTGCAGAGACTGCTCCCGTTGCTCGACGGCAGCTTGACGCGACTCGGCCTGGCGAGCCGCCAGCTGGGCCTGCTGCTCGGTCTCAGTTGCCTCCCGCCGCCGCTCTTGTAGCTCGCGGTCGAGGTCTGCGCGCAGCCGAACCGCCTCTTCTCGTGCCTCGACGCGAGCCTCCCGGCGGATCGCATCCGCCGAGCGGCCGGCCTCGGCGAGCAGCTCCTCTCGCTCCTGACGCGCGCTGGCAACGCGGCTGGCCAGCACAAACCGGGAGACGAGAAGGGCTCCAATGCCGCCGACGGCAAGGCCGGCGATGATTCCTATCGCAAGTTCCATGCTCGCTCCTACAGCTGTTCGCGCGTAGGAACGACTCTTCGAAGCTTCGGGCGCGCGCGTGCAGCCTCTACGGCCGCAGTCATCTAGCCCTCGTGCGGAGTTGCAACCTCCCCTCGCCAGAAGCCCAGGCGCGCGTGTGCTCCATGCTCAGCCGTTCTCGTGTTGATCTCGTCGTTGTCTCGGTCAGTCCCGACTCTTCGAAGCGCGTTCCGTCGCGCATCGAACTCTGTCTTTGGGTGGTGAGAACATCTTAGCCGCCCCACCGGGCAGGCGCTGTCGTCAGCCGTGTCAGCCGTCGAGGAGGCCAAGCGCGTCCTCGACCGCCTCCTCGCTGAACCCTCGCCGCCGCAGAAGCCCCGCAGCGAGCCGGCCGCCGATGCCCCGAGCGCTGAGCAGGAGCCGAGCACGCTCCGACTCGCTCGCGAGCGCATCGATCGCGTGACGCCTGAGCTGGCGCGCCAACCCTGCGGCGGCGAGCCGGTGCTCGATCGCCTGGTCGCCCCAGCCTCGCTCGGCGAGGTGCGCGGCCCGGCGAACCGCGAGGGCCGCATCATCCACCAGCCCCGCGCGCTCCAGCGACTCGAGCAGCGCGCGACGATCGCTCGGGGCAACCCGCCGCCGCGTGAGCCGCTGCTCGAGCTCGGCGCTCGAGCGATCACGGTGTCGGAGAAGCGCAGCAGCCGCCTCCGCAGCCTCGGCCCGGCGGAGCTCCCGACGGATCGTGCGCGCAGCGTGGCGTGTCAGGTCACCACCGACGGCGAGCCCAGCGCCGACAACGACCGCAGCCGGCACCGCTCGCCACGGGCAACCGTCGAGCTCCACCGCGACACGGCCGCGGTCGAGGGCCCTGATTGCGGTCACCCGCGCCACGCGACGGCCGTCGGGTCGCGAACGGCGAGCTACGCGGTCCTGGCGACGTCCTCGACGTCGCCGGCAGGCGCTGGGGCTCCAGCGTCGACGTCAGCAACCGCCGCGGGCAGCAGGCGGGCGGAGACGATGACGTCGCCCATCGCTGTCCTGACCTGCTCGAGGATCGCGTTGCAGACGTCTGGGTTCTCGCGCAGGAACGCAGTTGCGTTCTGCCTGCCCTGACCAAGTCGCACGTCGTCGAAGCTGAAGTAGGAGCCCGACTTCCGAAGGACCTTCTGCCCAAGCCCCACGTCCATGACCGAGCCCTCCCAGGAGATGCCATGCCCGTAGATGATGTCGAACTCAGCCTGCTTGAACGGCGGCGCGACCTTGTTCTTCACGATCTTCGCCCGCGTGCGGTTCCCGATCGCCTCGACGCCCTCCTTCAACGTCTCGATGCGCCGGACGTCGATTCGGATCGAGGAGTAGAACTTCAAGGCGCGGCCGCCCGGCGTGGTCTCGGGGCTTCCGAACATCACGCCGATCTTCTCGCGCAGCTGGTTCGTGAACACGCACACGGTGCCGGTTCGGTTCAGGGTTCCTGCGAGCTTGCGCAGCGCCTGGCTCATGAGCCGTGCCTGAGCGCCGACGAACGTATCGCCCATCTCGCCCTCGATCTCGGCCTTCGGCGTCAGCGCAGCCACCGAGTCGACAGCGACGACGTCGAGCGCGCCGCTGCGCACCAGGAGCTCGGTGATCTCGAGCGCCTGCTCGCCGTTGTCTGGCTGGGAGACAAGAAGGTCGTCGATGTTGACGCCGATGCGTTGCGCGTAGGCCGGATCCATCGCGTGCTCGGCATCGATGAACGCGCAGAGGCCGCCCTTGCGCTGTGCCTCGGCGATCAGGTGGTAGATGAGGGTTGTCTTGCCCGAGGCCTCGGGCCCGAAGATCTCGACGATGCGGCCGCACGGGACGCCACCGACACCCAGCGCGACGTCGAGGGTAAGGCAACCGGTCGAGATGGCGGGCACCGCCATCTGCGCCCGGTCGTTCATCTTCATGACCGAGCCCTTCCCGAACTGCCGCTCGATCTGGCCCAAGACGGCGTCAAGAGCCTGCTCGCGATCCATCTTCAACCTCCTTTTCGCTGCGCGGAGCCCGGCGTCAGACCCGGTCGAGAGGCTGTCTCCCCCGTCGGCCGGTCCGCGGTGCGCAGCGATGTGCACCTTCGCCCGCAGGCTTGTCTCAGAGCGCTCACTGGTTCACGATCAGCCACAGAGTTCCGCCGTATGGAGAGCTTTGTACTGTGCCCCGGTTGGCCGAAGCGTTGAACTATAGAGCGCGATCTCGGACGGACTCGCGGCGGGCACCAGCTGAACCGGCGGCGTACGCCTCGGGCGCGAGCGGCGAACCCGGGCCACGGTGACGTGGGGCAGCCATCGACGCCGCTCGGGTCGGTAGAGGCTCCGGGCGGCGAGCTTCGCAGCGATCGCCGCCTGGAGCGCTGCCGCGCGACCGTCCTCGTCATCGAGGACGAGCATCGCGACCCGGCCGGTCTCGCGATAGCCAGCCGGCACGAGGACGGGTCGCTGGATCGAGGCGGCCACACCGTCTAGAAGCTCGCGCAAGAGGTCGATCTCCCCAGGCTCTCGCCGGCCGAGGAACGCGAGCGTGAGGTGGAGGTTCTCGGCTGGAACGAAGCGCAGACCGCTGCCGGCCAGGTGCTCGCAGCGCCAGCGGTCGACCTCGTGAGCCCACCTCTCTGGAAGCAACAGCGCAACGAAGAGGCGAAGCAGGCCACCCCCGCCGACGGTATATCGGCCGAGGTCACGCAGGGATGCTACCAGACGGTGACAAAATCGCGCGGAGCGTGAGGTGGAGAAGCGATGCCGTCGCCCTCCGGCGAACGGTCTCCCGATCACCGGGGATCTCGAGACGACGGCTCTTCGACCCCCTGGGCGTCTCCACGTGGAGGAACACGAGGCCGACGGGCTTGTCGGGCGTGCCGCCCCCGGGGCCCGCGATGCCTGTCACGGAGGCCCCGACGTCGACGCCGAGCGTGTCCCGCACACCGCAGGCCATGGCCGCGGCCGCGTCGGCAGAGACCGCTCCGCCGTGCTGGAGAACGGCGGGGTCAACGCCGAGCTGGCCAGACTTGACCGTGTTTGCATACGCGATCACCGAGCCCTGGAAGGCCGCGCTCGCGCCGGGGACCTCGGTGAGGTGCGCCCCGACGAGCCCTCCCGTGCAGGACTCAGCGGTACCGAGCGTCCAGCCCAAGGCACGACACCGCTCGAGCACGAGCTCCTCCACCCGGCGTTCGTCCCGGGTAAAGAGAGCCTCCCCGAACTGCGCGACGAGAGCGTCCTCGAGCACGTCGGCCTCCGCCTGCGAGCCCGCCTCTGCGAGCAGATCGACGTGAATCTCGAGGTCCCTCGCGCAGACCGTGACCTCGAGGCCAGGCGCCTCGCCCCCAGCCTCGTCGATGACCTTCGCAACTGCCGACTCGCTCGGCCCGAAGAATCGAAGGGCCCGGTGCTCGCGTGGCGCTGCGCCCGCGGTGAGCCTCATGACAGCCGGGTGCGCCGCCGCCCGCACCCAGAGCCGCTGCAGCTCGCCAGGGGGCCCCGGCAGCGCAACCGCCACGCCCCTCTCGTGCTCTATGAGGACTCCGGGGGCCGTCCCGGCCAGGCCCAGCGACTCGGCTCCCACGGGCAGCGTCGCCTGCTTCTCGACACCGGCGGCGAAGTCCGCGTACGGCCGCCCCATGCGCTTCGCGAACCCCCGCGAGATGCCGCCGATCTCCCCGACGAGACCCTCGTCGACGATCAGCGCGAGCGAGAGGCTCGCAGCGAGAACGGGGATCGTTCGATCATCGTGCGTTGGCCCGAGTCCACCGGAGGTGAGAATGAGCTCGGACTCAAGTGCCTCCTCGATGGCGATCCGAAGCTCAGCCTCCGCGTCCCCGACGATGTGAATGCGGCGCGGCTCGAAGCCAAGACGGAGCACCTCGGCCGCGAGAAACGGCCCGTTCGCGTCGTATCGCGCGCCTCGCACGAGCTCGGAGCCGGTGATGACGATTGCCGCGCGGGGCCGGCTCATGCTGACCGACCGGCCACGACGCTCACACGCCACGCCCCGTGCGCGCGCCCTCGGCGTTGACGATCAGCGGGGCCGGGGCCGTCGGAAGCGGCGAGTACACCTCGCCGTTGACCTCGGCCACCAGCACCCCTGGCTCGTTGATCAGGACGTATAGGCGCTTCCCTCGAAATCGCTTGGGCTCGCCCGGCCGGAGCACCGCGTCGAAGAGCACCTTGCCCTTGCGGGTTCCGTTGCGTACGAGGACATGCGAGCGACCCCCCACCGCCCTGAGCACGAGCCTGGCGCGCGCAGCAGCTGCTGAGCTTGGTTCCTCGACCTCAGAAACGACAGGTGACGGAGCGGGCGGCGGCGCGGGCGGCGCTGGTGGCGGAGCAGCCGCCGGTGGCGGCGGCGCCTCAGCCGGCGTTGGCGCCGAGCTCGAAGTGGGCGTCGAGGCCGAGTCGACGGTCTCGGCCGGGGTTGCTGGGCCCTCGTCCGATGAGCTGAACTGCCAGGCCGCGATGACGAGGACGGTGACCGCGATGATTCCGAGCACCGCCATGATCGCTGCGTGGGATTCGAGGTTGAGCCGGCGCGGGCTCTTGGGGCGCTGAACGCGGTCGGATGCGAGCTCATCGTCGCTGGCAAAGCGCGCGTTGTACTCGTCCACGTAGACGTCGCCGTCGAGCTCGAGCCGCTCGGCATACTGACGCAGGAAGCCGCGCACGTACGTCTCGCCTGGAAGCAGGTCAAACTGCTCGTCCTCGAGCGCGCGCAGGTACTTCCTGCGGATCCGGGTATCGGCCTCGAGCTGCGCGAGGTCGACTCCTTGGCGGGAACGGGCCTCGCGCAAGCTATTGCCGATCTCGAACAAGGGGTGCAATTTTAACTCAAGAGGCTCTTAGGGTACGGGATTCCGTGTGGACAGAGGCAATGCTGCTTCCGGGTTACCGCTGTTTCCCGGAGCGTGCGGACGCTGTGCCCACGCATCACCTGCTCCCAGCGGCTGTGGCGCACGACAACGGGTCTCCCCTTGCCGTCCTCGTCCTCGCAGTAGACCCCCGGATCAGTCACTCCCGCCAAGCTGCCGAGCCTCCCCCAGGATTCCCTCCGGGTCGGAGGTGTCCCACTCCGCCCCAAGTGGCGGGGCCAGCTTCACCCACGCCTCCCACGACACCAGGGTGATATTCGGCGGCCGACCCTCCATCTCACGTATCTCCTCGGGTGCCCAGGCGGCCGAATCTCCCAAGCCGCCACAGGCGAGATCGACGGCGGCCGCGCTCATAGGGCCGGCCCCTCCTCGGCGTATACGCCTGGGCGTACCCCTCCGCGTGTGTACACCCTTGGGAGATGGCCCTTGGGGAAGGCCCCGTGAGGCCGCGCGCACTTCGCGCGGTCTCGTGATGCTTCTGTGACAAGGTTCCGCAGATCCACGGAAACCGTTACCGCGGTAACGCCCGAGGAGCTGTTCTCCCCGGGAAGGAGATCGGGCCAGCCGTCCAAGAGATGGCCACCGGAACGAGATCGACCGTCCCCGGCGGTGCCTGCACGCCGCCTGCCGCTGTCCACCAAGTGCACTACGGTGCCACCCGCGAGTTGGCTGCCCAACACTCTGAGCGAGCCATGAAACGAATCGCCCCGGGTCTTGTGCATGCTATCTAGCTTCGCCTGGTTCGCGTTCGACTCCCGCCGCTCTGCAGGATCTCCATCAAGAGCCTCGGGGAGAAAGGCCGCGGTCCTCCAATGTGGGTTCACCCCAGAGCGCCAGCGGCACAGGCCGCGTCGCTCTTGATCAACGTCACGGCCGCTGACTGCGGCTAGCGCTCGAGCAGCTGCTTGCGTACCACCAAGCCGGTCGATCGCTTCCCCTATGCGCTCAGAGGATGTCTCTTGGGTTTCACTGGCTGCGAAAGATGCCAGAGGAGACATCTTCCATCTTGCGCCGGCGTATGGGAAGGTGGCTTCTACCGCGTTGCCGCCCGAACAACAGCCCCGCGAACGCCCGTAGCGCTGTCGGCGGCTCGATGAGGCGCGAGGACGCGAACCCCCGAAGCTGCAAGCCGCGAGACACCTAGGCGGCGAGCTTCAGGACGAGGTAGACGCCAATCGCCAGCGCGGCTGTCAACGAGAGGAGAAGCGCGAGCACCGCCAGCGACTTACCCGCTGTGGCGAGACCGTTCCCGCCGAGCCGCCCGAGGCTCCGCTGGAAGTCGAAGTGGGCGCGGCGGGCCAGCGAGACCGCGGCCATGGCGGCCACGAACGCCGCCGGGACGGCCGCATAGGAGTAGACGGGGATGTGGTCGGCTTGGTTCGCGGCCGCCGCGCCTGCGATGAGGAGCGCGAGCGCCCCGACCGCGCACGCGAGCGCGAAGACTGCCTTCCGGTTGCGCACGGCGATCACTCTAGAGGAGGGTTCTGAGTGCATTGACAGTCGTCGCTTTGCAGCCGCAGGTCTCCCGTAGGGGACCGCTCCGACCGCGCTCACGACGGTGCGCCCACAGCGGAACGGCTCCGCTCGAGCTCGGCTTCCGTCACGAGCACCCGCCGCGGCTTCGAGCCCTCGTAGCCCGAGATGATTCCTCGTCGCTCCAGCATGTCGACGAGCCGGCCAGCACGGGTGTATCCGACGCGTAGGCGCCGCTGGATCAGCGAGACGGACGCGGTCTGCGTCTGGACAACGATGTCGATCGCCTTCTCGAGCAGCGGGTCGTTGTCCGGATCCAGGCCGTCGCCGTCCTCGTCGGGCTCGGGCTCGTCGCGCTCGGGCGCCCGAAGCAGCGACTCATCGAGCTCCTGGCAGCGCTGCGCGCGACACTGCTCGACGATCAGCGCGATCTCTTCTTCGGTCACGTAGGCGCCCTGAATGCGCTGGACGCGCGACGTGCCCAGCGGCTTGAAGAGCATGTCGCCTTGGCCGAGCAGGCTCTCGGCGCCTGGGCCGTCCAGGATCACCCGGCTGTCGGTCTGGCTGGAGACCGCGAACGCGATGCGTGACGGGACGTTCGCCTTGATCAGGCCAGTGATCACGTCCACCGACGGACGCTGCGTGGCAAGCACGAGGTGAATCCCGACCGCGCGGGACTTCTGCGCCAGGCGAATGACGGCGTCTTCGACGTCCTGCGGCGAGATCATCATGAGGTCGGCGAGCTCGTCGATGACGACGAGCAGGTACGGAGTCGCCTCCTCCCCGCGCCGCGCGAGGACACGGTTCAGCTCGACCAAGTTGCGCGCCTTCACGGCGCTCAGTAGCTCGTACCGGCGCTCCATCTCCTCGACGATGTTGAGCAGCGCAGCCGCCGCCCGCTTCGGATTCGAGACGACCGGTGTCAGTAGGTGCGGGATCGACTCGTACGGGCCGAGCTCAACCCTCTTGGGGTCAACGAGGATCATGCGGACCTCGTCGGGAGTCGCGCGCAGCAGAATCGAGCAGAGCATCGTGTTGATGCACCCGGACTTGCCTGAGCCCGTCGTGCCGGCAATCAAGAGGTGCGGCATCCGCGCGAGATCAGCAGTGATGCTCGTTCCGGAGATGTCCTTGCCGAGCCAGACGGTCAGCGGGCTCGCGTTCGCCGGGACACCCTCGGCGATGTCACCGAGCGTCACGACATGCGCCGTCAGGTTGGGCACCTCGACGCCGACGGCCTGCTTGCCGGGAATTGGGGCCAGGATCCGGATCTCGGTCGTTGCGAGCGCGTAGGCGAGGTCATCTTTCAGGCCCGCCACCTTCGACACCTTCGTGCCAGGCGCGAGGCGCAGCTCATAGCGGGTGACCCGCGGGCCCGACACCTGGCCAACAACGGTCGCCTCGACCCCGAAGTGCGCGAGCGTCTCAACCAGCACCTCGCCAACGCGGGACCCCGCCATCTCCTGCTGGCTCGGCTCTGATGTCGAGCGGCGCAGCACCGACCGCTCAGGGAGCCGGTACTCCGCCGTGTCGAGAGCTTCGAACCCCAGGTCGTCCGCGGGCTCGACGTCCGCCGGCTCCGGCGCGTCCACGGGCTGCGGGTCGTTCACGACAGCCTGGAACGCACCGGGAGGCTCGATCGGCGCCTGTGTGACCGGTGGCGGAACGAGCTGCTCGTAGCCTGTTCGCAGCTCGGTGCTGGCATCGAACACCTGCGATCGATGTAGCTCGCCGGTCGTGATGTCCGCGTATGCAAGCGCTGCGTCAACGGGCTCGGGCCTGGACGGCGGCATGAGGGTGGAGGGTTCGTGTTGGTGCGAAGGGGCGGGCTTGGGCCGAGGCAAAGCGGGCACTGCGAGCGACCCCACTCCTCGGCGAGCGGCGCCGGCTGTCTGCCTGGCGGCACGCGCGCTCGCGCGCGCGGAGCGCCGCATCTGTGCTCCAAGGGAGGCCCCGGTGATGAGCAGGGAGCCTGACACCAGACCCAACGCGCTGACGATCGCGGTGCCGACATCGCCCACCAGCGTGCGGAGAACGAACGCGAGGGCTCCGCCCAGCAGCCCGCCGTAGTCGGTGACGACGGCGGGATCGACCGTCTTGGGTGCGGGGCCCGGCGGCCCCAACCCAAACGATCCGGCTCCAAGCGCGACGGTGAGCGCCAACCCAAACACGACGAGGCCGGTCCGGAACGGCCGCAGGTCGATGAGCTCGTTGCGCACGAGGATGAGCAGCCCGAGGATCATGAGCGCCACCGGGAACACCGTCGCGGCACGGCCGATCAGGATCTCCAGCACGTAGTCGAGCTTGGGACCGACGAAGCCCCCATCCCAGCCAAACCAGGAGACCACGGCCAGGAAGACGCCAAGCGCGAGCAGGATAAGGCCCCACAGCTCAGCCCGCTGATGTGCGGGCGCAGCCGACCCGGTGTGTGAGCCGGTGGCCGCCTCCGACTTCAGGCGTGCCGATGACCGACGCTTCGTCTGCGCCATCACGATGCCTTCTCCTCTGGATCGCCGACTCCTGCCGCTGCCCCTGGCGGCACGGCCGCTGGGCCCGCGCTTCCGGCGCTACACCTCGATGACGACCGGCAGGATCATCGGCCGTCGGCCGGTTCGCTCGGCGACGAGCCGCCCGACCGCATCATGCAGGTGCTCCTGGAGGAGCTTGTGCTCGGACACGCCCTCATCGAGGCACTCGGCCAGCACGCGATGCGCCTCCTCCCTCGTCTCGTCCACCAGCGGCTCGAGCTCTGAGAGCCCGCGCGCGATGACCTCCGGCGGAGCGAGCTCGCGGGCTTCGTCGAGCACCACGGTCGCGACGATGATCAGCACGCCGTGCTCTGCGAGATGCCGGCGATCCCGCAGCTCGACATCGCGCACATCCCCAACACCCAGCCCGTCCACGAACGTTACGCCAGCCTCGACCCGGCCCGTGATGCTCGGACCATCGGTCGTGAGCTCGACAACCGAGCCGTTCTCGGCCACAATGATCGCGTCGGACGGCACGCCCTCTTCCTCGGCGAGGCGCGCGTGCGCTACGAGCATGCGGTGCTCGCCGTGGATCGGCATGACCGCGTGCGGCTCCAGCAGGCTCAGCATCATGCGAAGCTCCTCCGCGTTGCCGTGCCCGGATGAATGGACGCGGCTCGTTTCCTCGTGAAGCACGGCCGCGCCGGCACGCGTCAGCTGGTTGATCGTGTCATGGACGCGCAGCTCGTTGCCGGGAACCGGCTTCGCCGAGATGATCACCGTGTCGGCGGCCTCCACCCGCACGTGCGGATGGTCGCCGTAGGCGATCCGCGTGAGCGCTGACAGAGGCTCGCCTTGACTGCCCGTGCACAGGATCATCGTCTCGCTCGGGGCGAGCTCCCTCAGCTCCGACGGGCGAACGACGATCTCCTCCGGCAGCTCGACGTAGCCGAGGTTCCTCGCGATGTTGATGTTCTTCCGAAGCGAGCGCCCGACGATACAGACAGACCGCCCCGTCTCGACCGCCACATCGATTGCCTGCTGCATTCGATGGACGTTCGAGGCGAAGGAGGCGACGAGCACCCTCCCGCCAAGCTGGGGAACGATCTCGCGAAACGCCTGGCCGACGGCTCTCTCTGAGGCGGTAAAGCCTGGGCGCTCGGCATTCGTGGAGTCGCCGAGCAGGAGGTCAACACCCTCGCCACCAAGCTCCGCCAGGCGGCCGACATCGGTACGAAAACCATCGACGGGCGTGTGGTCGATCTTGTAGTCGCCGGTATGCACGATGCGCCCGCTGGGTGTCTCGACCACGACAGCCACCGCGTCAGGGATCGAATGGGCCACGCGCACGAAGTGCACCTGGAATGGGCCGACGCTCCGCGGCTCGTCCTGCGGGGCAACCTCGACGAGGTTGGTCGCGGCACCCAGACCGTGCTCATCGAGCTTCGATTTCACCAAGCCAAGCGTGAACCGCGTGGCCAGGATCTGAGGTATGGGCACGTCCCGCAGCACGTACGGAAGCGCGCCGACGTGGTCTTCGTGCCCGTGCGTGAGGATGACAGCCCGGATCGTCTCCGCGCGGTCGCGGAGATAGCCGAAGTCGGGCAGCACGAGATCGACGCCAAGATGCTCGTCGCGCGGAAAGGCGAGTCCCGCATCGATGACAACGAGGCCGCCGTCGGCCTCGATCACCGTCATGTTCTTTCCGACCTCCCCGAGACCGCCCAGCGGCACGATGCGCGTGCCGGCGCTCGTCACAGCGCGGACTCTCGACGCCGAAGCGCGGTACCGCTCACGCAGATCAAAACGAGCCAGTCGGGGCCCGGTCAGGCCGGGACGAGCACGCCAGCCTGGTCGAGCGCCTGCCGAATCACAGCCTGCTGATCGTCTGTCGCAGGCACGAGCGGAAGGCGAATCCCACCGACATCATGACCCACCATCGCGAGCGCGGCCTTGACGGGGATCGGGTTCGTCGTCACCGCCAGTGCGTCAGCGATAGGACGCAGGCTCGCATCGATGGCGCGCGCCGCGTCGTGGTTGCCCGCGGCGAACTGCGTCACCATCTCCTTGACCTGCGGGCCGACCACGTGCGTGTACACGCACACCCCGCCAATGCCGCCGAGCTCGAAAAACGGCAGAATCAGGTCGTCGTTGCCGGCGTAGAGGTCGAGGCCGAGCTCGACGATATGCCGAGCCTGATCGAGATCGGTGGTTGCCTGCTTGACAGCGGAGACCGACGGGATGCGCGCAAGCTCAGCCACTGTCTCGGGCTCGATGTTGATGACGACGCGCTGCGGGATGTTGTAGACGATGATCGGCTTCGTGCTCACCTCAGCGATGGCCGCGAAGTGCGCGACGATGCCCGCCGGCGGCGGCTTGTTGTAGTACGGCGTGACGACGAGGAACCCATCCACGCCCACCGCCGCGGCCTCGCGGGTGAGATGCACCGAGTGGGCGGTCGAGTACGTGCCGGTTCCCGCAACAACCCTGGCGCGGTCTCCGACCGTCTCGACCGCGGCCGCAAACAGCGCGAGGCGCTCGTCGTCCTCGAGCGTGGGCGCCTCGCCGGTCGTCCCGGCCACGACGAGCCCATCCGAGCCGTTGTCGACGAGGTGCGCGGCGAGCTGGCGAAACCGCTCGAGATCGACACCGCCGTCGCTGCGAAACGGCGTCACGATTGCGGTGAGAACCTCCCCGAGCATGCCCCGAAGTCTAGGCGCCCGGCCGCGCGTTTGGGGCTGCCTGTGCCCGAGCGGCGCGCCCAGGCCGACGGGCGAACATCCCACCCGCAAGGACGCTCGCTCGGCTAGAGCACCGCCTCGAGCCCGCGCGAGAGGCCTGGCGGGAGCCCCGAGATCGCCTCGAGCGCGAGCAGGACTCCTGGGACGAACGCCTCACGGGATGAGGTGTCATGCCGGATGGTCAAGGTCTGACCCTCGCCGCCGAGGATGACCTCCTGGTGGGCGATCAGGCCGGGCAGCCGCACGCTGTGGATGGGTACCTCGCCCTCCATGCGCGCGGCTGTCGCCGCCGCTGTGCCCGAGGGCGCGTCGACCTTGGTCTCATGGTGCAGCTCGATGACCTCCGCGGCGGCAAGATGGCGCGCGGCCTCCTCGGCGAACCGCATCATCAGGACCGCGCCGATGGCGAAGTTCGGCACCACGAGGCATGGGAGCCCCCGCTCGCGCGCCGTAACGTCGAGCTCGACCAAGCCCCCCTCGGAGAGGCCGGTTGTCCCGATCATCACCGAGAGCCCCGCCTCGAGCGCAGAGCGGGCGTTTCCCAGCACGGCTGCCGGCGCGGTGAAATCGACCGCGACCTCGTACCCGTCCAGGTCTGCGTCTTCGCCAAGCTCGATCCCCCTGACCTCGTGGCCGGCCTCTTGGAGCCGGGGTAGGAGAACAGAGCCCACCTTGCCATCACGACCGAAGAGCACGACTTTCACACCGCCTCCTCCCCTAGCAAGGGATTGACCGCGCAGACGGCCCGACGGAAGTCGCCGCCCCGCGGCCCGATCCCCGCGACCGAGAGCCGTGCCGGCGCGAACAGCTCGCTGCCGAGCGCAACCACATCGTCACCGGAGACCGCGTCGATCTGCGCGAGGACCTCGTCGAAGGACAGGAGCTCTGTCTCGGCGATCACCGCCCGGCCGAGGCGGTTCATGCGAGCGACGGTCGACTCCAGGGAGAGCATGATTCGGCCCTTCAGATGCTCCTTGGCGCGCACGAGCTCAGCCTCGCCGAGCTCGCCCTGCCTTACGGCGCCGAACTCACGACCGACGAGCTCGAGACAGCGGCCGAGGTTCTCGGCGCGCGTGCCGACGTAGACACCGATCTCGCCGGTGTCCTCGTAGTGGGTGCCGAACGTGTACACGGAATAGGCAAGACCCCGCTTCTCGCGTATCTCCTGAAACAGCCGCGATGATGCCGTACCCCCGAGAACGTTATCCAGCACCGCAGCGGCGAAGCGGCGCGGATCCGACCGGCAAACGCCAGGCGCACCCACGCAGACGTGGTACTGCTCGGTGTCCTTCGGCTGGAACGCAGCGGTCGCGCTGGGAAGCGAGCGAACAGGACGGCGGGCGGCGGCCTTTCGGGCGGATAGCTTGACCTTTGCGCGGCTCGCCTGCTCGACCAGGCGCACCAGGCGGTCGTGGTCGACGTGACCGGCGGCAGCGACAACGAGATTTGGCGGTACGTAGCGAGCGCGGTGGTAGGCGCCGAGCGCTCGGCGCGAGACGGTCGAGACAACCTCAGCGTTGCCGATGACGGGCCGCCCCAGCGGATGGTCGCCGAAGATCGCCTGCGAGGAGAGGTCATGAATTGACTCCTGCGGCGCGTCCTCCACCATCGCGATCTCCTCGAGCACGACCTCCCGCTCGGAGGCCAGATCGCTGATCGTCGGGCTGTGCACCATATCACTCATCACGTCGAACGCGGTCTCGAGGTGATCATCGAGCACACGGGCGTGGACCACCGTGAGCTCGCGCGTGGTCGCCGCGTTCAGCTCCCCGCCGAGCCCATCGAAGATCTCGGCGATGTCCTGGGCCGTGTACGACGTGGTGCCCTTGAAGAGCAGATGCTCGAGCAGGTGAGACGCGCCGGCCTGTGAGGCGCGCTCGTCGCGCGAGCCAACGCCAACCCAGAAGCCGATCGCAACCGACCTGACCGCCTCGATGTGCTCGGAGACGACACGCATGCCGTTCTCGAGCGTCGTCGACTCGTGGGCGCCCATGGTCAGCCGAGCGCAGAGGGCCCGGGCTCGTGCCAGATGCGTTGACCGCCCGTGAGACGCCTCGATCCCGCGTCGAGGAGCTTGAGCGCTGTACGGCCCAGGCCGCGCGAGCTGCCCGGATGGTCGATCTCTCCCCGAATCAGCGCCTCGACGATCGGCCAGACGAAGCCCGGCCGCGTGAGCTGGAACGAGAGCCACGGGAAGCGGTCGAAGGCGATCTTTGCCGACCAGGAGGCCGATGTGAGCCGGCACAGCCGGCGCTCAAGCCGTTTCGCGTACGGCTCGACGCTGCTCTCGGCCCCAGAAAGGAGGTCGACGACTGCGTCCGAGGCCACGCGCGCGCTCACGAAGCACTCGAACATGCCATCCCCGGAGATCGGGTCAACCAGCCCGGCCGCATCACCAACGAGCAGCGCGCGTCGGCGCGCGAGCGCAGCATCCGGCTTGCGCAGCGGCAACCGGTAGCCCACCACCCCCTCAAGCCGGGCGGGATCGATGCCGTGCGCCGCGCAAAGCTTCTCCAGATGCCCGCGCAGGCTCGGGCCCTCGCGCTGCCACCCTCCGACCCCAAGGTTGATGCGGCCTTCCTTCGGGAAGGCCCAGCCGTACCCGCCCGGGACCGTGCCAAGCTCGAAGACCGCCGTCGCGGCATACCGCCGATCCTCGGCGGCGGTCGAGACGACGTCACCTTCGAGGGCGACGCCGTAGGTCGGCCTGGACCCGAGCCCGAGCGCTCTCGCACAGACGCCGTTCACGCCATCTGCGCCGACCATCGTGGAGGCCGCAAACCGCGCGCTGCCTGCGCGCACGACGTAGCCGTCCTCGAGCTCAGTGACATCGGTCACCCGCACCGAGTCGTGGAACTCAGCGCCCGCAGCGGCCGCCCGCTCGGCCAGGTGGTGGTCGAGCCTGGCGCGCCGCGTCATCGCGATCAGCGGCCCGGATGCCGTGCGCGCGTACGCAGGCCCGTACCGCAGGCGAAACTCGAAGCGGTCGACCTCTTTCTCGATCACCGGCCCGACATCGATCGGAAGCTCCCGAAGCGCTCGCCCGGTGAGGCCGCCGCCGCAGGGCTTGTCACGTGGGAACGCGGCACGGTCGAGCATGAGCACCCGCGCGCCAGCCGAGGCCAGCCGGTAGGCGCTGACCGAGCCGGCGGGCCCGGCGCCTACGATGACGGCGTCGTAGCGTCTCACCGCTGAGATTGTACGGAGGCCGCCGTCAGCGGTCATCCAGCGACGCAGGCACCGCAGCGCCACGCGACGACACGCCGCAGCCATCCCAAGAGAACGGCGACCGGCGGGGCGCTCGAACGAGGCCGCTCGAGCACCCCTCAGCCGCTCAGCGACCGGAGCAAAGAGACGCGCCGAGAGTGTCGTCGGCTAGCTTTCGCGCCGCCGGCCGCCACTGCGCCCCCGGTCGCGCCTGCGGCCTCCGTCGCGGCTGTCGTTCTCGCGCTCGCGTGGCGGCGCGACCGCCGCGCGCTCGATGAGCGTCTTCGGGCCGACGAGCGTGCCGTCCTCGTGCTTGTTGACAAGCTTCAGCCCGATGCGGCCCCGGGCCTTGTCAACCTCCTTCACGAACACGTCGAGCAGGTCGCCGCGCGCGATGACGTCCTCGATATGGCCGACGCGGCCAGGCCCGACGTTGGAGACGTGCAACAGGCCGTCCAGCCCCTTCTTCAGCTCGACGAACGCGCCGAAATCGGTCGTGCGCACAACCTTGCCCGTGTAGGTGTCCCCCACCTCGGGCTCCTTCGTGAGCGCCCGGATCTCGTCGGCCGCCGCTTTTGCGCGGACGCCTTCGTCGGCGTAGATCAGCACGGTCCCGTCGTCGTCGATATCGATCTGCACGCCGTGCTCTGCCTCCAGCGCCCGGATAGTCTCGCCGCCCTTACCGATGACGAGGCCGATCTGCTCGGGGTCGATCTCGACCGCGGTAATGCGTGGGGCGTGATCGGCGAGCTCCTCGCGAGGCTCACCGATCGTCTCAGCCATGCGGTCGAGAATGGCGTGTCGCGCGCGGAGTGCCTGCTCGAGCGCGTCGCTCATGATCTGGCGCGTGACCCCGGTGATCTTGATATCCATCTGGAGGGCTGTGATGCCCTTCCGGGTGCCGGCCACCTTGAAGTCCATGTCGCCGAGGTGATCCTCCGCGCCCTGGATGTCCGTGAGGATTACGTAGTCGCCGCCCTCCTTGATCAGCCCCATGGCGATGCCCGCAACCGGGCGGTGGATCTTGACGCCCGCATCGAGGAGGGCAAGAGTGGAGCCGCAGACAGAGCCCATCGAGGAGGAGCCGTTTGACTCGAGCGTCTCCGAGACGAGCCGCATCGTGTACGGAAACTCCTCGGGAGAGGGAATCACCGGCTCGAGCGCCCGCTGCGCGAGCGCACCGTGCCCGATGTCGCGTCGCTTTGGGCCGCGCATGAAGCCCGTCTCGCCGACCGAGAACGGCGGGAAGTTGTAGTGGTGGATGAAGTGGCGCTCTTCCTCGAGCGAGAGGTCGTCGATGCGCTGACCCTCCTTGGCCGTTCCCAGCGTCAGGAGCGTGAGAATCTGGGTCTGGCCGCGCGTGAACAGACCTGAGCCATGCGTGCGCGGGGCCACTCCGACACGGCAGCTGACAGCTCGCACCTCCTTGGCGCCGCGCCCGTCAGGACGACGCTTCTCAACGGCGATCTTCGCTCGCACGAGCTCCTTGTAGATCGAATCTGTCGCGCGCTTGACGAGCTGGCGCGTCGTCTGGTCCATTCCCCGTGCGTCCGCGTCATCGGCCGGCTCGGACTGCACCGTACCCAGCCACGGCAGCTCGATCGACTCGACAATGCGCTCGAGCAGCACGTCACGCTTGGCGGACTTCAGCTCCTTCGAGTCCTGCTCGGCCTCGGTGAGCGCTCTGATATCGGCCTCGAACTGCGCTCGCACAGCGCTGACCAGCGCGTTCAGACGCTCCGCCTCGAGCACGGTCCCGAGGCTCACGCGCACCTGGCGCCGCCTGAGGATGTCCTGCTCGGTCGAGTCCATCGTGATCGGTGGAGCAAGCTCAGCCTCGAGCGTCTCGACGACCGCCGCGGCCTCCTTGGGGCCCACATCGCGGATGCGCTCGGCGATCTGCGGCCCGTGCCGGGCCGCGATCTCGTCGGTCAGCTCGTCGTCGATCTGCTTCGGCTTGCCGGCGGCCACCCGCAGACGCTCCTGCGCCTCGCAGAGGCCCTGGATCTCCCGGTGAGCCAGCTCGAGGGCGCCGAGCACGACGTCCTCAGGCACCTCGCTGGCCCCGGCCTCCACCATCGTGATGCCGGCCTTCGTTCCCACCACGAGCAGGTCGAGCGATGACTCCTCGAGCTGGGCCAGGGTGGGATCGATCACCAGCGACTCCCCGTCCAGACCGATGCGCACCGCTCCCACCGGGCCCTGGAACGGCAGCGAGGAGATCATGAGCGCCGCGGAGGTGGCGTTGATCGCGAGGACATCGTGGGCGTGGATCAGGTCGACGGACAGGGTCGTAACGATGACCTGGACCTCGTTCGTGTAGCCGCTCGGCCAGAGCGGCCGAATCGGCCGATCGATCATCCTCGCGTTGAGGATCGCCCGCTCGGTGGGTCGTCCCTCCCGCTTGAAGAAGCCGCCCGGGATCTTGCCGGCCGCGTACATCTTCTCCTCGACGTCGACCGTGAGCGGGAAGAAGTCTGCGCCCTCCCGCGTCTGCGGGCGCCCGTGCGCTGTTGCCAGCAGCATGGTCTCGCCGACGCGCGCGACGACTGCCCCGTCAGCCTGTTTGGCGAGCTCACCCGTCTCGAACGTGATCTCGCGACCGCCGACGAGCGCGCTCGTCGACTCCCTCATATCAAGAACAGTGCTCATGTTCCTCCCTCTCTGCGTTGGAGACGGAGGCGGAGGTTTGAGGCAGGCCCACCGCTGAGACTCCCTCAAACTTCCACCGCGCCTCCAGACGCGGCGCAGCTAGCGACGTAGGCCGAGCTCGTTGATCAGCCTGCGGTACCCGTCGAGATCCGAGCGTTGGAGGTAGTCCAGCAGCCGGCGTCGCTGACCCACGAGCTTCAGGAGCCCACGACGTGTGTGGTGGTCCTTCCGGTGGGTCTGGAGATGCTCGGTCAGCTGATCGATCCTCCGTGTCAACAGCTCGATCTGGACCTCGGCCGAGCCGGTGTCGCCCTCGTGACGACCCCGGGCCGCGATCACCTCGCGTTTCTCTGCTTTGGTTAACGGCATTCGGCCGGAAGGCTAGCAGCCGCAGCCCACGACGCGGCATCCGAGGCTGCTGGATCGGTCAAGCCGGTCGCGTCGCGCGCCTGGCGGCCTCGACGTCGGCCGTGATCTGTGCGACGAGCGCAGCCTCCGTCTCGAAGGCCCGCTCGGCACGCAGGCGCTCCCAGACTCCGATCCGCAGCTGACGCCCATAGAGATCGCCGTCGAAGTCGAGAACGTGCGCCTCGATGCGCCGCTCGATCCCGCCGTAGTGCGGGTTGACTCCGATCGACATGGCCACCGGGTGCCTCAGCGTCCACCCCGCGTAGATGCCGTACGCGGGCACGACCGCGCGCAGGTCGACCGTGAGGTTCGCCGTCGGGAACCCAAGCGTCCCGCCACGCCGATCGCCGGCGACCACCGTGCCCTCCAGCTCGAACGGCCGCCCGAGCAGAGCGGCCGCTTGGCGCACGTCGCCGGCAGAGATGAGCGACCGGATTTGGCTCGAGGAGACGCCGTCGACAAGCGGCACGGCATGCACCTCGAAGCCGAGCCGGCGTAGCATCTCAACGTCCCCTTCTCTACCCCTGCCGAAGCGGAAGTTCTCACCGGCAAGCACGACACGCGCGCCGAGCGGCGCGAGGACCTTCTGGACGAACTCCTCGGGCGAGAGGCGGGAGAGGCCGAGCGTGAACTCCACAAGCAGCAGCTCGTCAGGCCCAACGTCAGACACGAGCTCAATGCGCCGCTCGACGCTCGAGAGGATCTCAACCTCGTACCCGAGCACGGTGCGCGGGTGCGGGTTGAACGTGACGACGGTTGACCGGAGGCCTGTGTCGACCGCCGCCTGGATGACGGCGCGATGCCCGCGGTGGACGCCGTCGAACGTCCCGATCGCGATCGCCCGTTCCGCGGGCTCAAGCTGCTCTGGGGTCCGGGCGACGATCACGGGACCGCGATGACCGTCTCTGGGTGGGCCTGGCCCCGCTCGAGGCGGGCGACGCCAAGGAGCTGCCCGCCCGCAAGCACGCGGGCGTGGCCCTCCCCCTCCCCGGCGACCGGACGGCCGCTGATAAAGCGTCGGGCGCCGTCCTCGTCAACGGCGATCACGGGGAGAAACGGCAGCGCAGCCGACGGGGGCAAGAGCCCATTCTCGTCGGCGTGATCAGCGCTGAACGGACCTACGCGGGTGCGGCGCAGGCTCGTGCAGTGCCCACCCAGGTGGTCGGCGATTGCCCGCACGTAGGCCCCGCTGGACACGCTCAGGTCGAGGCACAGCGACGAGCCGCTGTAGGCGAGGATCGTGGCCTCACGGATCGTCGAGCGGCGAGTTGGCATCTCCTGGGCGATGCCGCGCCTGTGCAGCCGGTAGGCCCGCTTGCCCCCGATCTTGACTGCGGAGGCGGCCGGGATGGGCAGCTCGACCTCGCCGACGAGCGCGCGCACAGACTCCTCGACGCCGCTGATCGCGGCCTCCTCGAGCAGGTCCCCCTCGGTATCGCCCGTCGTCGTTCGCACCCCAAGCCGGATCTCGACGGTATAGCCCTTGTCGAGGCCGACCAGGTACTGCGCGAGCCGCGTCGCCCTGCCGACGAGAACGAGCAGAAGGCCGCAGGCGAGCGGATCGAGCGTGCCCGCGTGTCCTGCCTTGGCCGCGAACCGCTGCCCGATGGCGCGCGTGACCGCAAACGAGGAGGGGCCCACCGGCTTGTCGGCGAGCACGATCCCCACCGCCGGCACCCTCTCGCGCTCGGCGGCAGCGCGAGCTGACGTTGCGCGAGCGGCCATCTGGCCGGCTACACAGCCAGGCTGTCGGCCTGCTCGCGAAACGCCTCGCGGAGCAGGGTGACGAGCTCCTTGAGCGACCGATCGCTCGGAAAGCCCGCAGCCTGCCGGTGACCGCCGCCGCCGAGGTCTCGGGCGATCTTCGAGACGTCGATCGCCTCGTGGGCGGTCCTCAGGCTGACCTTGCGCAACGGAGCGCCCCTGTCTGGAGCCGGCTCACGGATCAGCGCGGCCATCTCGCTCCCCTCGATTGCCCGAAGATGGTCGATGATCCCCTCCGCGAATGGCTCGTCGGCCCCGGCGGCCGCGAAGTCGCCGCGCGTGAGCATCGAGATGATCAGCCTGCCGCCCTCCCAGGCCTGCGCGTGCTCGAGCGCTCGGGCGAGCAGCTTGATCTTGGCGAACGCGACGTTCTCGTAAACCTCCTGGAAGACGAGCTGCGCGTTCGCCCCCGCCTCGATCAGCTCGGCCGCAAGGCGCAGCGTCCTGGGCTCGGTGTTCGAGTACTGGAAGCGGCCGGTGTCGGTGACGACCGCGATGTAGATCGCCTCGGCGATCTCCGGCGTGAGCCGGGCGCTCAGCCGGTCGAGGACATCCTTGAGGATCTCGCCGGTCGAGGACGCCTCGGGAATCACGAGGTTGATGTCTCCGAAGCGCGTGTTGTCATGGTGGTGGTCGATGTTGATGACGAGACGGGGGCGAGCCAACAGGTCGCGATCGGGCCCCAGGCGCTGCGCGTTGGCGCAGTCGAGCGCGAGCAGGACGCGCTCCTGAAGGTCCTCCGGCGGGTTGCGCTGCAGATCGGCCAGATCCATGAACGCGTACTCGCGGGGCAGCGCGAGGCTTCCCGGCAGCAACATGACAACGTCGATCCCGAACTGCTCGCAGCCGAGCTTCGCCGCCAGCAGCGACCCGAGCGCATCGCCGTCCGGGCTCTCGTGGGTCGCGACGAGCAGGCGGTCAGCATCGGCGAGCGCCTGCACGACCTCGGCGAGCTCAGCGTTCGCGGGCGTCCGGGTCTCCTGGAGAGAGGTCATCGACCAGCCTGGTGAGGCGTACGCCGCGTTCCACCGTCGGATCGTACTCAAATGCGAGGACGGGGGTCCGCTTCAGCCGGAGCTCTTGGTTGATGCGCTGCTGGAGGATGGCCCGCGACGATTCGAGGCCCTCGAGCATCGCCCGCTGCTTGTGCTCCCTGCCCAGCACGCTTACGTAGACCTTCGCCGTGCGGAGATCCGCGGTCGCACGAACGTCGGTGACCGTGACGAACCCGATGCGCGGGTCCTGGAGATCGCGGACACCCTCGGAGACCACGGCCCGCAGCGCCTCGTTGACCCTGCGCATCCGCCCGCTCACGCCCGCCGCCACCGATCGGACAGCGCGCAAGTCTCGGCCAGCCGCCGCAGCATCACGAACCGCAGACGCCGCCGCGCCGCGCTACTCACCAACCTTGACGACCTGCCGCTCGAGGCGGCCCACCTCGAGCGGCTGGCTCCACAGGTAGCGCTCGACGCCATCGAGGAGATCGACAAGCTCTCCGTGCCGGCGCCCCGCGCACGCCAGCGTCAGCCGGCAGCGCTGCCACGCATCGTGGTGGTCGACCTCGGCGACCGAGGCGCCGAAACGGCGCGCAACCTGCGCCTTCACGGACTGCACGTGCTTGCGCTTGCCCTTGAGCGAGCTGCTTTCCGGGAAATGGAGATCGGCCGTGAGGATCCCGACGTAGCCGGAGCCCATGACGCACTCCCCGGAGGCTCAGCCGGAGTCAGCTGAAGCCCGGCCGTTACCCCCGGCGCCTGCAAGCTCCGTGCGCTCGATCTGCCGCGTCTCGTAGAACTGCAAGACGTCGCTCTGCTTGACGTCGTTGTAGCCCTCGAGCTGAATACCGCACTCGAACCCTGCCTGCACCTCGCGCACGTCATCCTTGAACCGCCTCAGGCTCGCGATGGTCGTCTCGTAAATGACCACGCCGTCGCGAACGAGGCGAACGCTCGAGTTGCGCCGGGCGAGACCGTGTGTCACGTAGCAGCCGGCGATCATCCCGACGCGGGAGATCCGGAACAGGTCGCGTATCTCGGCCTCACCGGTGACCTCCTCAACGGTCTCCGGTTTCAGCATGCCGAGGAGCGCCTGCTGGATCTCGTCAATCAGCTCGTAGATGACGCGGTACGTGCGCACATCGACGCCCTCACGTTTCGCCAGCGCCCGGGCCTCGGCGTTCGGCGTAACGTTGAAGCCGACGACGATGGCACGCGATGCCGAGGCCAGCATGACGTCGCTCTCGGTGATGGCGCCGATGCCGGTGTGGATGACGTTCACCCGCACCTCAGGATGCTCGATCTTCCCCAGCTCGGAGACCACCGCCTCGGCGGAGCCCTGCACGTCGGCCTTCGCGATGACGTTGAGCTCCTCGATCGCGCCCTGCTCGACCTGCGCGAAGAGCTCCTCGAGCGAGACGCCCTGCTGCGACTGGCGCGCGAGGTGCTCCGCGCGCAGGCGCTGGCTGCGGCGGCCCGCGAGGTCACGCGCCTCCCGCTCGTTCGTAACAACGCGGGCGTGCTCACCAGCCCCTGGCGGCTTTTGGAAGCCGAGAATCTCGACCGGGTCGCCCGGGCCGGCCTCCTTGATGCGATCGCCGCGGAAGTCGTGGAGCGCTCGCACCTTGCCCCAGGCATCGCCAGCGACGACCGCGTCCCCGACGCGCAGCGTCCCGCGCTGCACCAGCAGAGTCGCGACAGGTCCCCGCCCCACGTCGAGCCGGCTCTCGATGATCGGACCCGAGGCCGGAGCATTCGAGTTGGCGAGCAGCTCGAGCTCGGCGTCCGCGACGAGCAGCACTTTCTCGAGCAGGTCGTCGAGCCCCTGCTTCTGGGTGGCGGAGACGTCGGCGAACTGCGTCTCGCCGCCCCACTCCTCGGGCTGGAGATCATGCGCAACGAGCTCTTGGCGCACGCGCTGGGGGTTGGCGTCGTTCTTGTCGACCTTGTTGACGACGACGAGGATCGGCACGTCCGCGGCACGCGCGTGGCTGATCGACTCTTCCGTCTGAGGCTGGACGCCGTCGTCGGCGGCGACAACGAGGACGGCGATGTCCGTGACGTTCGCGCCGCGGGCGCGCAACGCCGTGAACGCCTCGTGCCCGGGGGTGTCGAGGAACGTCAGCTTACGACCGTCGTGCTCGACCTGATAGGCCCCGATGTGCTGGGTGATCCCGCCGGCCTCGGTCTCGACGACCGTCGCTTCTCGGATGGCATCGAGCAGCGTCGTCTTGCCATGATCGACGTGCCCGAGGATGGTGACAACCGGCGGCCGCGGCGCGAGGTCGCTGGGGTCGTCGTCGTACACGATTTCCTCGGGCTGCTCCTCGTCGACGCGCTTGATCTCGACCTCGCGCTCGAGCTCGGTGGCGATCAGCTCGACCCCATCGTCAGAGAGGCTCTGGGTGATCGTGGCCATCTCCCCCACGCTCATCATGATCTTGATGATCTCGGGCACGGGCACGCCGAGCGCTGCCGAGAGCTCCTTGACCGTGGCGCCGGAGGCAACCGAGACCTTCCCGCCCTTGTCGGGGGCCGGCTGCTCGCGCTTCTCGGCCTTTGGCGACGGAACCTCCTTGCCGCGACCCTCGGAACGTGCGCGCTGCTTGGGCTGGTCGATGACAACCCGACGCTTCCGCTTGCCGGGTGCTCCACCCTGACGAGGGCGCAACGGACGGGACGGCTTCTTCCCTCGATCGGCCATGTGGGTCAGCTTATCCTCTGCCGGCCGTCTCTCCCAGCTGCCCGCGCACGGGCGCGGGGGGCGACCGTTCCCCGGCCGCGGCCAGGGTGACCAGCGAGCGGCAAGAAACGCCTCGCTGCTCAACTCAGCGGCTCAGCTCCGGTCGGGCTGCATCGTCGGTGGCCGAGACACCCTCGGCAGCGTCAGGCGCCCCCTCGGCGGTGGACAGTGCCGCGTGCCGGCTGCCGGCCGGCGCAGGCTGGGCCTCCGCCACGGGCGCGAGCTGCGAGCCTTCAGCGCCTCTGGCCTCACCGCTGCCATTGCCCGCACTGTCGCCGTCGCCCGGACTGTCTTCCTCGAGCGCCTCGACGGCGGCCCGCTCGGCAAGCTCCTTGTGCCCGGGTATGCCGCAGTAGCGCTCGGCGTGCAGCGCCGAGTTCGGACAGCGTTTCCCGGTTGAGAGAATCGCTGCACAGCGGCCGGTGACCTCTTCCTCCCCGTCTCCGCTGTAGGCGGCCTCGGCCTCGGCCTCGGCGAACTCGCTGTCGGACTGGATGTCGACCTTCCACCCCGTCAGCCGAGCTGCAAGCCGTGCGTTCAAGCCCTCCTTCCCGATCGCGAGGGAGAGCTGATCGTTCGGGACGATCACCGTCGCCTCCTGCGAGTCGTCGTCCACGAACACCTCGCGCACCCTGGCTGGCGCGAGCGCCTTGGCAATGAAGCGCGCGGGTTCAGCGTTCCACGGAATGATGTCGATCTTCTCGCCGCGCAGCTCGGACACGACCATCCTCACGCGCGAGCCGCGCGGCCCCACACAGGCTCCGACCGGGTCGACGCCCTGCGCGTGGGACTGTACGGCGATCTTCGTGCGGTAGCCCGGCTCGCGCGCAACGCCGCGGATCTCGACGAGACCGTCCGCGACCTCGGGCACCTCGAGCTCGAACAGCGTCTGGATCAGCTCAGGATCGCGCCGCGAGAGGATCACCTGCGGGCCCTTCGTGCCCGATCGCACCTCGGTGATGACCGCCTTGATTCGGCCGCCCTGCTCGTATCGCTCACCGTCGACCTGCTCCGAGCGAGGCAGCAACGCCTCGACCTTGCCCAGGTCGACGAGCACGTTGTTGCGGTCTCCGGCCTGCTGGACGATGCCGGTGACGACCTCGCCGACGCGATCGATGTACTCCTCGTACATCATCGCGCGCTCGGCCTCCCGGATGCGCTGGAGAATGACCTGCTTGGCGGTCTGTGCGGCGATGCGACCGAAGTTGTCGGGCGTCACATCGCGCTTCGACATCTTCTCGCCGGGAACCTTGGACCAGTCGAGATCGAGGTCGTCGTCGGTGATCAGCGTGCGCGCCTTCTCGCCGTTCTCGGCCTCCGCTGCCTCCAGCTCGCTGATCGCGCGCTCGCGGGCCTCCTCGAGAAGGGTCTCCTCGAGGTCGGACGGCAGCGAGATCGCCCAGACGAGGAAATCGCCGCTTACGCGGTCGAGAGCAACCTGGGCGTGCCTGGCGGCCTCCGGCGTCTTCTTGTAGGCGGCGAGCAGCGCATCCTCGAGGGCCGCGATGAGCGTGTCGCCATCGATCCCCTTCTCTTTCTCGATTGTCTGGACAGCTTCGAGTATGTCCCGGCTCACGTCTACCTTCCCTCGTCGACGAGGTTGCCCCGCGCGATGCGCTCGTACGGGATCTCGACCTCTTGCCCTGACTGCTCGAGCACGACAGCCGTGTCGCGCGCCTCGACAACGCGCCCCTTGAAGCGCTTCCGCCCGTCGAGCAGCTCGTTCGTGCGCACCGAGACCGATTTCCCAGCAACGGCCGCGAAGTGCTCCCGGGTGCGGACCGGCCGCTCGATGCCCGGGGAGGAGACGTCGATCGCGTAGCGGTCGAGGTAGCCCCGCAGCACCCTCGTCACACGCTCGCAGAGCGCGTGGTCGACCCCGCGTTCGTGGTCGATGTACACGCAGAACCGATCAGGGGCCGAGAGCTCGAGCGCGAGCACCTCGACATCCGGCGCCGTCAGGCCGACGGTCTCGGTGACCTCGCGCTGGAGCTTGCGCTCCCTGTCGTACGTCGTCGACCGGCTCACGGGCCCGAACGCTCCTCCTTGTCGTTGTTCTCCCTCTGTACAAAAAGCGGGCGCAGGGCGCCCACTCGCAAAAACGAAACCGGGGGACTCGTAACGACTTCCAGGATAGCAAGCCGGCGGCTAGCGAACGGTCCCGGGAGCAGGCCGCTGCTCGAGCAGCAACGTCACAGGCCCGTCGTTTTGCAGCATGACCGTCATCCTCGCGCCGAAACGTCCCGTCGTAACAGGCACGCCCTGCTCGGCAAGGGCCTCGCAGAATGCCTCGTAGAGCGACTCCGCGTGTTCCGGCCGCGCCGCGCGCGTGAAGCTCGGCCGGTGCCCCTTCGCCGTGTCCGCGATCAGGGTGAACTGGCTGACGACGAGCGCCTCGCCGCCGAGGTCGAGGACACTCCTGTCGAACTTGCCCTCCTGATTCTCGAAGATACGAAGGCGGGCGCATCTGCGAGCCAGGCTGCAGGCCTCGGCCTCGGTGTCGTCCGCAGAGACTCCGAGGAGCACGAGCAGGCCCGATCCGATCGCGCCGACGACGGCGCTTTCGACCTCGACGCGCGCCGAGAGCACGCGTTGCACGACCGCCCGCACCTCCTGAACGATAGCTGCGCCCCGTCGGGAGGCTGACGGCCCCCAACGTGGTCCGCTGCCGGCGATCTCGGCTAGACTCAGCGCACGTGGTCGAGGGCCGGACAACTCGACGGTTTACTCCAGCACCCGATTTCGAGGAGGTCCTCGCGACGTGGGCCTCCGAGAAGGGCTACCGTCTCAGGGCGCAGGACAGCAAAAGGCGAACCTTCCGGAAGGGAAACGGGTTCGCCCTCGCCCCGATGATGCTCGAGGTCGTGCACGAGGGCGAGACGGCGAGGATCGACGCGTGGGTGAACGGGCGCGCGTGGCAGCAGCTGTGGGGCCTCTTGCTGACGCCGCCCGAGATGGTGCTCGACTCGGGCGGCCTCACGGGCGCCGCCCCCCGGCGCGTCGGACGCGCCACCGTCAACGCCCTGTTCAAGCGACTGAGTCTGCAGCCGATCACCTAGGAGGCAGTGACGAAATTAGCCTGGAGGGCTTAGCTGAACGCCCGGATCATCAGGGCGGCTATGCCAGCGGCGGTGCCCATTCCCCCGATTACGCCTGCGAGAACCCACGCCTTGGTGGCGACATGTTTCATGTCGGTCTTGACTGCCCGCACGTCCAGCTCGACGTTTCTGAGCCGCTCGTCGAAGTTGGTGCCGCCTGTCCCGCCGGAACTTGCTCCTACTGGCGGTTCACCCTCTGGCTCTCCGACGGCGCCAAGATGGCGGTTCATCCCTTGGCCTCAGCATCGGCGAGCCAGTCCCACAGAGACCGGGCTGTGAAGCCTGCGTAGGAGTTCATTTTGAACACCACACCGCTCCCGCCTTCGACCCTGCTGTCGCCTTTGATTCCAGTGGCTTGGGCGACAGTTTCGGCAATCCCGTCTGAGTGGACAAGCCAGAGGGAGCCGTTTATTTGGTAGCATCCGGGGTATTCGGTCTCGACCCGGCTGGTTATCTCAGCTATGGCAGCCGGCGGGCAGTCGTCTCTGACGGCTACGGCGAAAATCGGCATGGGCTAGTAGGGTAGCCGCTTCTCGGTGCCGTCGCGACTTCCTTCCCTACGTAGCCTGTAGGGCTCCTGCCAGCCGGGTTATCAGGCAGAGGTCGGCGTGCAGCCGGGCCTTCGGTAGGCCCCTGACCCGTAGGTGGGCCAGCCCCAGGTGGTGCTTCAACCTGCCGAATTCCCGCTCCACGCTGGCCCTGGCGCGGTAGAGGGCCCGGAACCGCTCCGAGGCCCTGGGGATTGGTCCGTCCCCGGTGCCTGAGTTGCGGCGCTGGGCCACCACGGCCAGCGTCCCGTAGCTCGCGCAGACCGTGTAGACGGCCTGGTAGTCGTAGCCGCGGTCCATCGCTGCCGTCCGGGGCCGTACGCCGCGCCGGGCGAACTGGCCGAGCAGCGTCCCTACCTGCCTCATGTCGGCGCCGCTGGCGGTCACGACATCCCACGCCAAGGGGAGACCTGTCCGGGAGCACACCGCGAGGTGGAGCTTGTACCCGTAGAACCCTCCGCCCTTCCTCGTGGACACGGCTGACCTGTGGCCCCAGGACGCGTCGGGATCGCTGAACGCTTCACGCTCTGGGCCGCCCCGGTACCGGTAGCGCTGCCCGTTGGCCCAGGCGGGGAGGTCTGTGGAGTCAATCGAGACATCCTCCCCGAGGGCTGGGTGACGGGCTTTGAGCGCCCGTATGAGCCCCTGGGCGCAGTCTTCTCTACGAGCCGGGGCTGGGCAATGAGGCGGCGGGAGAACCGGTAGCAGGCGAACCGGGACGGGCAGCAGCCGAGCACGGCCTGGAGGCCGGGGTGGTCACGGATCAGCCGGTCGGTGTCGGCCCACGTGGCGAGCCCGTACACCGCCTTGACGAGGCAAGCGCCGAGGAGGGCTCGAGAGCCGTACCCGCGCCGTCCTCTCGGGGTCTCCATGGCCTCGGCGAGCCGGCGGAGCGGCGGGGAGTCAAGGGCGGCCCTGACTGCCGCCGTCCGGCCCTCCCGTGGTATAATTGCTGCGTCTAGTACTGCCATTGGGATTGTCCTCCCTATGGTTCAGCCCCTCGGGTGTTGGTAGCACCCGGGGGGCTTTCTTTTTCGTGTCCAGGCAGTGTACCAGGCCGGTCCGCTGTCGGACCGGATGGACTGTATACTGGTCCGAGGCTCAACAGAGGGAGGACGCGATCATGGACGGGAACTGCTACAGGGAGATGCTTGCGGTGGCGCAGAAACGGCTAGACAGCCTCGAAGAGGAGGCCCAGGCGCTCCGCTCGCTGATCGACGCGCTCCGCACCCTGATTGCGATCAAGCCGGACGCCCCGGCGGGCCAGACGCCCGCAGCCGCGGAGATTCTCGAGGACCTCGAAGACCGTGGTCTATCGACGGCCGGAGAAGTCGCCGGCCGCCTTGACGCTGATGTGGAGGCGGTCAGGCTGGCCCTCTTCGAACTCAGGAAGGCCGGTAAGGTCGTCAGGAGACGACGCCGCGACCCGACTGGCACTCGCCCGGTGGTGTGGCGTCTCCCCCGTCCCGGGGAAGCGTCCGCCCCGCCACCTGACGGTGAGGGGGCGGGGCAGACCTAGACGTGAGCGCGGAACCGAGACCCTGCGGGCAGCAGGGGGCGGGCTCGCAAACCAGCCGGTAAGGGGTTCAACTCCCCCCGCGCTCTCATCCACTATACGCGGACGTGGTGTAGGTTGTGGCCTGCCACCGTCACGGGCTTTAGCCCTGACTGTCCCGTCCCGAAGCGGGGAACGGGTGCTTGCCTCCTTCGGGGGACAGTCAGGTGACGGTGGCACTGAGCCCGACCCGCAACCCGAAGGAGGCCCCTGTGGCTGCCTCTATTCTCCGCTTCGCCTTCTACCTGCTCGGCGTTGTAGCTGTGCTGGCCGGGCTCGTGATCATCGCCGTGGTGGTGGTCGCGCTCGCCAAGGACGAGGTAGCCGAGCTGCTAGCGGTCCCCTGGCTCCAGCTGGGCTTCCTGTCCGCCCTGTTCGGGGTGGTGCTCGTGTACGTCACCTACCGGATGCGAGGCCAGGGCCGAGCTGGGCGGGAGAGGAGGGCAGGCCGCGAATTGGGCCAGCCCGGCGTGTTGGAGAGGGTCTACAACAGCCTGTTCGGGAGCACCATCACCACTGTCCTGACGGTAGTGGTGCTGGTGGGGATCGCCATGGCGGTCGTGGCAATCGTAAGCTCCGTCAACAACTAGTAGTATAGGATCGAAGCGTGGCGCGGTCTGTCCGGGCTTTTGTGAACCCTGCGGTTCTACGGTGGGCACGTGAGAGCACCGGGTACGGGATCGCCGAGTCGGCTAAGAGAGCGGGCATCCAGGGGGATGTGCTTGAACAGGCCGAGTCCGGTGATCACCACCTAACCCTGAGACAGGCGGAGGCGCTCGCTCGTTTCTACGAACGGCCATTCGCTGTTCTGTTCTTAAAGGAACCTCCGCACGAGGAGGAGCTAGAGACCAGGTTTCGCCGGTTTCCGGGTACGCCCCCTCTGCCGTGGCCTCCGAAGCTGATTAGTCTTACGCGAAGGGTCGGGGAGCGCCAGACGCAGGCAGCCGATCTCTATCAGGTGCTTGGAGAAACGCCCCTCTGGGGGCAGAGCTCGTTCCTGTACACAGGCGGAACCGCGGAGCAGGCTGCGTCGTCTGCGCGTGCACGTCTTAGGATCTCGCTCGAAGCCCAAAAGTCCTGGCGAGACCGCGATGGATACAAGCCGTTGCGAGCGTGGATCACGGCTGCCGAGCAACTGGGTGTGCTCGTTATGCAAAACGGCGATGTCCCACCGGAAGAAATGCGAGGGTTCTCCTCTCCGCACAGGGATGTACCCGTCGTGGTGCTCAACACCAAAGATCACCCCTGCGCCCGGGCCTTCACGGTTCTCCATGAGTTAGGACATCTGCTGCGCACCAGAACCGGTGTCCAAAGTGAGTCTAGGGACGAGGAATGGTGCAACGAGTTCGCTGGTTCTGTATTGATGCCACTCGAGTCTTTCCGAGTGGATTTGGAGAATGAGTGGAAGCATTCGCCCGGTATTGACGCTATCGATGAAGTAGCGCGCCAGTACGGTGTTACGTCACAAGCAGCCGCTGTCCGTGCTTCACGCCGGCGCATCATAGCGGAGTCCGATATAGACAGAGTGTTCCAGATAATCAAAAGTCGAGAGCAGCGAAGGAAGCAGAAACAAACAGAGAAATCACAAGGTGGTGACCCAAACCGAAACACTGTTGCGCGGCTCGGTCCCGGCTTTATCTCCCTGATATTCGACGCCTTAGACCAAGACATGGTGTCGGACTCCACAGCATCTAGACTGCTTGAAGCGAAAATCGATCGTTTCGAAGGTATCCGGGGAGCGATAGAAGAGCGCGCTGCACTTGGAGATAGGTTCTAGCCGGCATGTACGTCTTCGACACCTCGACTTTCATCAACGGTAAAAACCGCCAACTACCACCCGAAACCTTTCCTGGCGTTTGGGAGTTCATCGAACAGAACATAGAGAAAGGTGCTATTATAGCGCCTAAAGCCGTGCTCACTGAAATTAAGCAACAGACCGACGAACTTTTCAACTGGGCGCACAAATACCTAGACGCTTTCGTTGACCCATCACGAGCAGTCCAACAACGCGTCGGAGAAGTACAAGCGCACCAAAATTTCCCCAACCAAGGCACAAGAAACGAAGCAGACCCATGGGTAGTCGCAGAAGCACTCGAAAGAAATTGGACAGTAGTCAGCTATGAAGGACGCGCACCAAACGGCGAACCAACCCGCAGAGTAATGGAAAAAATCCCAGGAGTGTGCAAAGCATTCAACCTTGAATGCATAACTCTCCCAGAAGCGCTCGGACGACTAGGCGCTCAGTTCGTCCTCGCCTCCAAAACCAGCACATAGCCCACCAACCACCAAAACCCACCACATACAGGCAAAACGTATTACGCCAAAGGCTGCTAACTTCAGGGTAATCCTTGGCTGTGAGGTAGTTGCTGGGCCCCTTTCGTCCGAGAGGGCTACCTGACGACCAGTTCTCGATAGGTGAGCCGTTTCCCCATCATCCCGGCGGCCAGGCGTCCCATCTGGCCGATCGTGTCTAGCCCCTCCAGTTGTGGCGGCCCGCGAACGCGTCCAGATAGCTCAGGTGCTTCCGGCTCACCCGGTGGTACCCCCCCTGCGAAGCACACCACCGCCTCCACCACCGATTCTGGGAACCCCAAACGTATTTCGTCACAGCCTCCTAGCGGACAGCTCCGGGAACGGCCCTCTCCTGCGTTCAGCTCGAGGGGCTGATCGCCGGCCGCTCGCCCGCCCGCAGCGGGGAGGCAGGCGCCATGCAACGCGAGCAACGCGCACCGGGAGCCATCAGCTCCGGTGTCCGACGAGCTTCATCGCGCTCGGTAGGAGGTAGGCGGATCGCCCGCACGAGGGTGATGTCGATCAGAACCGCGGCGGCAAGCCCGAAGCCAAACCGCTGCATCGCAGCGAGCGAGCCCGCCACGAACCCCAGAAAGGCCGCGAGCATGATCAGACCGGCCGCGGTCACCAGCCGGCCGGTTTCTCGCCAAGCCCGGCGCGACGGCTCGCTTGTTCAGGCGCCCTCGGGCCCGCTCCTCGCGCATCCGCGAGACGAGGAACACCTAGTCCATCGGGAGCCCGCACAGCATGGCGAACGGGAACTCCGGGATCCAGCCCTCGATCTGATCGCAGGAAACGAGGCCGAGCGCGATCCCCCACCCCACTTGAAGACGACCACGAGCAGGCCGTAGGCCGCCGAGTTCGACAGGATGTTCAGGACGATCGTCTTGAGCGAAACGGCAAGTTCGCGCCTCCCGAAAGCAGCCGTTCATGCAGGCGGGCAGCGCGAGGCCGCACGTCTTGGCGGCGGCGACGCCGTTCGCGTCAGGAGAGAAGACGGGGTGAGCGCGTCAGGCCAACAGCGGCAAACGAGCGTGCCAGTCCGTGTCCTCTTGGTAGGCGTGGCCCGCGCGAAGGACCTGCTCCTCGCCCAGCCTGGGCCCGACGATCTGGAAGCCGAGCGGCACGCCATCCGCGTCGAAGCCGCCGGGCAGGCACATCGCCGGAATGCCGGCCATGTCCTGCGGCGCGGTGAAGCTGATCAGCCGCTCGACGGCTCCCTCCTCCTCGCCGAGCGCCTCCATGAACGTGAACGCGTTCGTCGGTGTCGGGTAGGGAAGCGAGGGCGAGAGGTACGCCTCGACTTCCGTGAAGAGCGCCGCGACCGCGCCGGCGAACTTCGCGCGCTCGATCTGGATGGCCGCGTGCTCGATCCCGCCCCACTCTAGCCCCTGCTCAATCAGCGCTGCCAGCACCGAGCCGTAGTCGGCCCTGCGCTCCTCGTAGTACGGGGCGTGCGCAAGCGCAGTATCGACGCAGCAGCAGGCCACCCAGCCATCGACCATCGGCCTGGAATCCGGCAGCTCAACCGGCTGAGTCTCGGCGCCGCGCTCCCGCAGGACGTCGGCGGCGCGCATGATCGTCGCCGTTACGTCTGGATCGACGTTGGTCGTGCAGTAGGCCTCGTCGAGCCCGATCCGCATCCCCCGGATGCCTTCGCCGAGCCCCCCTCCCCCCGAGGTAATCGGGAACCGGCGCAGAGAGGGTGGTCGGGTCATCGAGATCCGGGCCGGCGATGACAGCGAGGATCGCAGCGCAGTCGGCGGCCGAGCGCGCCATCGGCCCGATGTGATCGAGCGTCTCCGAGAGCGCGAAGGCCCCCGCCCGGCTGACGCGTCCCCAGGTTGGCTTGAGGCCGATGACCCCGCAGGCGTGAGAGGGGAAGCGGATCGAGCCGCCGGTGTCGATGCCCAGCGATCCGTACGCCAGCCGAGCCGCCATCGCGACACCCGAGCCGCTCGAAGAGACGCCCATCCAGTGCTCGGCGCTCCAGGGGTTCACCGGCGGATCGATCGCTGGATGGTGGACGGCGTAGGCCCCCTCGGTCATCTGGAGCTTCCCCACGAAGACCGATCCCGCCTCGCGCAGCCGGGCCACGACGGTCGAATCGACCCCGGGGTTCCAGTCGCGCAGCGCGACCGAGCCAACGTGGGTGGGTGCATCCTTGGTTGCGCAGAGGTCCTTGATCCCGAACGGCACCCCGTGCAGCGGGCCCTTGCTCTCGCCGCGCCCGATCTCCTCGTCGGCCTGCTCGGCCTGGGCGGTTGCCACCTCAGCCGTCACGGTTGCGTAGCTCTTGAGTTCCCGGTCATGGCGGGCGATCCGATCCAGCAGGTGGCGCGTGAGCTCCACCGAGGACACCTCCCCGGCGCGGATCGTGGTCGAGGCTTCGATGAGCGTAAGCTCGTGCAGGCCGGTCATGTCACCCCTCCCCTGTGTCAGCCGCCGCGCTCCCGTGCTGAAGCGCGCTGGGCCAGGGGGACATCTTAGGCTCCCCGTCGCCTCCCGGCGGCCCACGGCGGCAGCCTCCGCGGCCCGCAGGAAGGGAGGATTCTCGGCACCTCAGCAGGCCTGCGGATGCCCGTGCGCCGAAAGGATGCCCGTGCGCCGAAAGTCCCCCGCACTCGGCAAGATTCAGCGTACCGCGGCAAGGAGCAGACCCATGAGCGCAACGCACGAACGCCACGACACAGCCCGAGAGCGGCCGAGCGTTGAGCTTGATGCGGTCATCGTCGGCGCCGGCCTGGCGGGTCTCTACATGCTGCATCGACTGCGCGAGCTCGGACTGTCGGTGCGCGTCTTCGAGGCGGGAACCGGCGTGGGCGGCACCTGGTACTGGAACCGCTACCCGGGTGCCCGTTGCGACGTCGAGAGCATGCTGTACTCCTACTCGTGGTCTGACGAGGTGCAGCAGGAGTGGCGCTGGACGTCCCGTTACGCCACCCAGCCGGAGATCCTCCGTTACGTGAACGACGTCGCCGACCGGTTCGATCTGCGGCGGGACATCCGGTTCGAGATGCGCGTGACAGCCGCCAGCTTCGACGAGGATACGTCCTGCTGGCAGATCCGCACAGACCGTGGCGATCGGCTCTCGGCGCGGTTCTGCGTGATGGCGACCGGCTGCATCTCGCACCCGCAGCGTCCGGCCTTTGAGGGGCTTGACGGCTTCGAGGGCGAGTGGTACCACACCGGGCGTTGGCCGAAGGAAGACGTCGACTTCACGGGCAAGCGGGTGGGCGTGGTCGGCACTGGCTCCACCGGCATCCAGCTGATCCCGGTCGTCGCGAAGCAGGCGGCCCACCTGACCGTCTTCCAGCGCACGCCCAACTTCGCGATCCCGGCCTGGGACGGGCCGCTCGCGGCGAGCGTCGAGCGCGAGTTCAAGGAGAACTACAGCCGCTACCGGCGCCGGGCGCGGGAGACATCAACCTGCTGGCCCCAGGACTTCAGCGAGAGGTCGGCTCTCGAGGACTCCCCGCAACAGCAGGAGCGCGAGCTCGAGGCCCGCTGGCAGGAGGGAGGCTTCGGCTTCATCTTCCAGTACAGCGACATCCTCACCGACCCCGAGGCCAACAAGGTCGCAGCCGACTTCGTGTGCAACAAGATCCGTCAGCGCGTGAATGACCCCGAGATCGCCGAGCTCCTCTGCCCCTACGACCACCCGCTCGGGACGAAGCGCCTCTGCGTTGACAGCGACTACTACGAGACCTACAACCGCGACAACGTCACGCTCGTCAGCATCCGCGAGACCCCGATCGAGGCGCCCACCCCCACCGGGCTGCGAACGAGCGAGGCCGAGTACGACCTCGACGTGATCGTCTTCGCGATCGGCTTCGACAGCATGACCGGGGCGCTCTTCAACATCGACATCCGCGGCCGCGACGGCGTGCAGCTCACGAAGAAGTGGGCCGACGGCCCGCGCACCTACCTCGGAATCGGAACGGCCGGCTTCCCGAACCTCTTCACGATCACCGGGCCGGGCAGCCCCTCTGTGCTCAGCAACATGATCGTCTCGATCGAGCAGCACGTCGACTGGCTCACCGACTGCATCACCCACCTGCTCGACGCCGAGCTGGACTGCATCGAGCCCGAACGCGACGCCGAGGACGCCTGGGTCGACCACGTCAACGAGATCGCCGACGACACGCTCTTCCCCCAAGCCGACTCCTGGTACGCCGGCGCGAACATCGCCGGCAAGCCCCGCGTCTTCACACCCTACGTCGGCGGCTGCCGCACCTACCGAGACCGATGCGACGAGGTCGCCGCCAACGGCTACGAGAGCTTCACCCTCCGCTAGGCGCGGCGGCCGCTGCGCGCGCGGCGGGCAGGCACTCGCTCACCCCCTCAACGGAAGCACCTCCAGCAGACGTGTTAGCCGCAGCCTGGGCAAGCGGCCGCCCCGGCACCCGGGCGGCCGAGCCCCTCAGGGCATCCGACCAGCACCGCCTTCATTAACACATAGTGACCTGCAAGCCCGAGCTTCGCGTTACCGCGCAGCCTGATCCGAGCCCTCCTTCGAGCCAAGGCCGAGCTCGAAACCCCCAGGCTCGGAGGA
This sequence comes from Actinomycetes bacterium, assembly GCA_026708005.1. Lineage (GTDB taxonomy): Bacteria > Actinomycetota > Thermoleophilia > Gaiellales > Gaiellaceae > JAPOVR01. Next base: position 13,750 of record JAPOVR010000080.1, on the reverse strand, counting down.
GGACGACGGGAGTTCGCGGTATACTAAGCCCCTTGCTAGTAGCCGCTCTGGCATTGGACAGCCTCGCAGGCAACGGCCTTTCCGTTGACAGCGGTGCGGTGGGTCCCCACCCGGGGCGTCCAAGCGCTGCAAGTGGTGGCGACGGTGGCGTCAGCGATTGGTGCCACCTTGATGGTCGCGAAGGTCACATCCAGGCGAGCAAACGGCAGGCGGGTTGACGAAGAGGACGAGCCCGTTGGCCTTGACCTGGCAACCCATGGCAAACTCGGTTCTGACACGCAGAGAGATTCAAGGTAGGTTCCAATGACGCTCGTTCTGGCAAGGATCCAGCCTCAGAGGCCTCAGCCGGTGCAGGAAGCTCACGTCAACATTGGAGTCACCAAGCGAACGGCCACCGCAGTGAAGGCTTTCGGCGAGGGAGCGAGCCAGGCGAAGATCCATCGGGGGCTGAGTACCAGTCGCCTGCATGCCATGGTCAACATTGAGGCGCTTGTCGAAGCCGGACTGGTTGACCACGTTGTCTCTGCCATCCGTCAAGCTAGCGCCGCCACTCCCGAGCAGCGTCCTCGCGTGTGGGCCGACGAGGCCCGGTCCGAGGTCTCCCAGAAAGACGATTCTGCCTGATCGTCTAAGCAGTAGAGAGCTGAAGCAAAGGCGTGGCGGCACGGGAGCCACAGTCACAACATGAAGGAGAATGAATTCTATGACAGTTACAACGGAGCGAAATGGAGACGTGCTAATCGCAAAGACAGAGGGGCGAGTCGATGGCACCAACGCCAAAGACTTCCAAGTTCTTTTGGAAGACGCCATAGACGCCAATGAGACTGCTGTCCTGCTCGATCTCGAGCAGCTGTCCTATATCAGCAGCGCGGGTCTGCGGGTGATCCTCCTCATAGCAAAGTCACTGCGAAACCAGAAGGCCAAATTCGCCGCTTGCTCCCTCTCAGCTCCTATCCGGGAGATTTTTGAGATTAGCGGTTTCGACAAGATCATCTCCATTCACGACTCCCAGGCTGAAGCCCTCGCAGCTCTTAGGTAGCCAGCGTCCGACCTCCTTTGCTCCAAACTTAGCAGCTATCAGAGAGGCGCCGCGGGACAGAGATCATGCAAGAACAGTACACGATCCTAGTGGTTGATGACGAGCCGGACTTGCAGCCCCTTATACTACAGCGTATGCGCCGAGACATCCGTGCAGGTCGCTATCATTTTGTTTTCGCTCAAAACGGCATCGAGGCTCTGCAGAAGCTCAGCCAAGATGATGGGATCGACATGGTCCTCTCGGACATCAACATGCCTCAGATGGACGGCCTGACGCTGCTGGAGCAGATTCCCAAGGTTGATCCGAACGTACGCTCGGTTATTATCTCCGCCTATGGCGATATGAAAAACATCCGCACAGCCATGAACCGAGGGGCCTTTGATTTCGTCACAAAGCCAATCGATTTTGAGGATCTGAAAGTCACTATCGGCAGAACACTCCGCCACATGGCCGAGTGGCGCGAGGCTCTGCTCGCTCGTGACAAGCTGGTTGTGCTGCAGAACGAGCTGTCTGTCGCCAGACAGATGCAGCAGTCTATTCTTCCTACCCAGTTCCCCCAGAGTCCCGGCTACAGTGTGTACGGTAAGATGGAGGCAGCGCGTAACGTCGGAGGCGACTTCTATGAAGTCCTACCCTTCGACGACGGTCAGATCGGCCTGGCTATCGCCGACGTCTCGGACAAGGGCGTACCCGCGGCGCTCTTTATGATGGCGAGCCGCACCTTGCTGAAGAGCATTGCCATGGGCCAAAGTGACCCAGGCCAGGTGCTAGGAGAGCTGAACGAGCTGTTGGAAGAGGACAACGAGGAGGGAATGTTTGTCACTCTCGTCTACGGGGTTTACGATCCCTCCACCCGAGAGTTGACCTACGCTAATGGAGGGCACAACAGTCCCGTGGTGGTCCACCGCGACGGTACCTCCGAACTCTTGCCTCTGACCGAGGGTATAGCCCTTGGTGTTCAGCCTATGCTCCGTTACGCTCAGAACACTGTCCAGCTCAGCCCTGGCGACAGAGTGGTTTTCTACACCGACGGTGTTACCGAGGCCATGGACGGCGACGGGGAGCAGTTTGGCCTGGAGCGCCTTTCCAAGCTGTTCGAGTCCCCTGCCGCTCCCCAGGATCCTGAGAGCGCTAACCTGCTCGTCTTCGACGCCGTTAACACCTTCGTCGGAGATACCCCTCAGTCGGACGATATTACCTGCCTGACCCTGTCTTGTAGCGAGGCTTGATCTTGAGCTCAAGGCTGTGCCTCAAGCTAGAAACCCGCCTCGACGAGCTGGAGCGCCTGACCGTCGCTGTCGAAGACCTGGGCCAGCGGAACAACTGGCCTTCGGACTTCATCTTCCAGGTTAACCTAGTGCTGGAGGAGATAGGGATCAATATCATAAATCATGGTTATGACAATGGCCTGCATGAGTTTGAAGTTACACTAACTTCAGAACTTAAGTCTCTGACCATTGAGATTATCGATGCTGGCAAACCCTTCAATCCGCTCAAGGATGCACCGTCCCCCAATCTGACGGCGCCCTTGGAAGAGCGACCCATAGGAGGTTTAGGTATTCATCTAATTTGTTCACTAATGGATGAGCTTCACTATCAACGGGATGGAGGTAGGAACCGACTCACACTGGTCAAGCGCAGGGACCCATGAAAGGGGTCCCCCGCTTATCCACAGATCTACTCTTCCTCCTTGGCATCGGCGGAGCGGCGCTCATCCTCCTTGGCATCGGCTTGAGTACCTGGTTTCTTCTCCGTACTCCTCAGGTTGCAGAAGACAACGAAGTCGTGGCTCGAGAAGGCACGTCCCTAGAGTCTAGGGATGCAGCAGCCCCTCCGCCAGGCATCGGTGTCTCCAGCGAGCGCATCCTCTTTGGCCAGTCCGCCGCCTTCAGCGGACCGGCACAGGAGCTGGGGCAAAGTATGGGACTGGGCATTGAGGCGGCCTTTCACGAGGTGAATCAGAACGGCGGTGTCCACGGGCGACAGCTGGAGCTCGTGTCTTTGGACGACTCCTACGAACCGGAAGCCGCCATCGCCAACACCCTCCATCTGATCGAGGAGCAAGAGGTTTTCGCCCTCATCGGCGCCGTTGGTACTCCCACCTCACGCTCGGCGGTCCCGGTGGCGGAGTCCAGGGGCATCCCCTATATCGCTCCTTTCACCGGCGCCGCCTTTCTGCGAGACCCCAAGTGGGACAACGTCATCAACCTGCGCGCCTCGTACAACCAGGAGACAGAGGAAATGGTGGCCCGTCTGACGGACGAGCTGGGACTGGAGCGAATCGCCGTAATGTACCAGGACGACTCCTTTGGGCGCGCTGGGTATCGAGGGGTTATAGGTGCCCTGGAGCGCCGGGGCAGAGAGCCGTCTTCCATTGGGCTCTATCCAAGAAATACTTTGGCTGTCAAGACGGCTCTCTTGGACCTGAGTCAGGGATCTCCTGAAGCAGTTATTCTGATAGGAGCTTACCAGCCGGTGGCACAGCTCATTGCTTGGGCTCGACATACCGGTTTGGATACTGTTTTCATGACCATCTCCTTCGTCGGCAGCAACGCTCTTGCCACGGAGCTGGGGCCTGACGGCGACGGTGTGTTTGTCACCCAGGTTGTGCCCTTCCCGACAGACGACTCTATCCCGATCGTGGCCTCCTATTTGCGCGCCCTTGCGGCCTACTCTCCCGAGACCGTACCCGGCTTTGTTTCCCTCGAGGGCTATCTGGCCGGCAGGTTAACCATAGTTGCGCTGGAAGGCTGCGGACGAACCGTCAGCCGGGTCTGCTTCTTAGAGAACCTGCAGAACAGTACCAGCATGGATCTAGGCGGCTTCCACGTCCACTACGGAGTCGACGATAACCAAGGCTCGGATGCGGTGTTTCTGACGGTCATCGGCTCCGACGGTCAGTATCACGCCATCGATGATTTGCGGGACGCGGGGCCGTGATCGCGAGACTGAAGCGGCTGCTGGAAAGTCGCTTTCGCATCTCTGCGCAGCTCCATCTGGCCATCTGGAGCGCGGTCGCACTGACCATCGCCGCCAGCCTCGTAGGATGGTTTTTCTTTAATCGCGTGGGCGACTTCCAGAGTCGTGTTAACGAGGGCAGCATTCCCGAGATGGCTGCGGCCTTCGGCGTTGCCCAGTACAGCGGCACCCTGGTCGCGGCGGCTCCGCGACTGACCGCAGCAGCCACCACGGAGGAGTTCGATCAGGTCGCGCTCAGCATCGAAGAAGCCTACCGGGCCTTCGAGGAGCAGCTGGCCTTGTTAGAGGAGGGTGGCTCCGGCGAGGAGATATTTGCCGAGGTTCGTACGCTGGCCAATGGCCTGATCGCAAACATTGGGACCATCCAGAGCGACAAGAACACGTTCTTTACTCTGGAAGAGCAGACTGAGGCCTTGGGCAAGACGCTGACGGAGCTTCGTGACCAGCTAGACCACGTCGTGATCCCTGCCATTGACGATCAGCTCTTCTTCACCATGACCGGTTATCGAGCCCTCGGCGAGCCTCCCACACCTCGCTTCGAGCACTTCTCAGAGGAGGAGTTTGACAACTACCGTCACCTGGCCCAGCTACAGACGGATAGCAACGTTGCCATGGAGCTTTTGGCCAATGCTTTCACCCTTTCCGACCCGTCCCTGATCGAGCCGCTGCGAGAGCGCTTCGAGGCCGCTGCCAGCCGCATAGATCGCGACCTCGCAGCCCTTGCGGAATCACCGGTGCAGGCCGAGGTCACACCCATTCTGGTCAGGCTGTTTGAGCTGGGAGTTGGGGAACAGAACGGCTTTGACTTACTGGCCCAACGCCTCCTGCTGGCAGAGCGTCAGCAGGACCTGCTGCAACACAACCAAGATATGACCATCAACCTCGTTGGACAAGTCGACGGGTTGGTCAATGCCGCCCGCGCCAGAGCCCAGGAGGCAGCGCAGGCTACCAGCCAGGCCATCTTTAGCGGACGTACTCTGCTCTTGATCATCAGCGGCATCAGCATCGCCGGCGCTATGGTCATCGCCTGGATCTTTGTGGGTCGCATACTTATCCGGCGTCTGAACATGCTTTCTGAGTGGATGCGGCGCATGGCCGGCGGTGACCTGGAGGCCAGAGTAGAGATGGAAGGGCGGGATGAGGTGGCTGATATGGCTGCTGCTTTGGAGGTGTTTCGCCGTCACGCCCTGGAGGTTCAGCGCTTGAACCTGGTGGAGAAGTTGGCAGAGGAGCTGAGCGAGAAGAACGAGCAACTGGAAAGTGTGCTGGCTGACCTCCACCGGGCCCAGGACCAGATCGTCATGCGGGAAAAGCTAGCGGCGCTCGGTGAGCTGACCGCCGGCGTCGCCCACGAAATAAGAAACCCCTTGAACTTTGTCAAGAACTTCTCAGCTGTCTCCGAAGAGTTGCTGACGGAGCTGCAAGAGGCGCTCGACGAAGAATCTACCAAGCTGCCCGCCGAGCAGCGGGAGCTGATAGAAGAGATCTGCCTGGACCTGAATGGCAACCTGGAGCGCATCGGGTCACACGGGGAAAGAGCCAACCGAATCGTTCATGACATGCTTCTGATGGGAAGGGACAGTGGCGAGCTGCAAGTCACCAACATCAATAACCTTCTCGACGAGCACGCCCGCCTTGCCTACCACAGTGCCCGGGCCACCGACCCGGACTTCCAGTTGGACCTGCGTCAGAACCTGAACCCAGATATGGGTGAGCTGGAAGTGATTCCTCAGGAGCTGGGCCGGGTCTTTCTGAACATGGTGAGCAACGCCTGCTACGCTACTGATGAGAAACGGCGCAGCGGTGATGCAACGGACGAGAACGGTGGCCCCTACATGCCCACTGTATGGCTAAGTACGCACCGGGATGAGGATCACGCAAAAGTTGTCATCAGGGATAATGGGAGTGGGGTTCCTCCAGATGTTATCGACAAGATCTTTAACCCCTTCTTTACCACCAAGCCCACCGATCAAGGTACTGGCCTTGGGCTTTCCATGTGCAGCGATATCGTGCGCCGCCATGGAGGTACCATCCGTGTGCAATCAGAACCGGAACAGTTTACCGAGATGACCATCGAGCTGCCCCTCGAGCCACCCCCGGCAACTGAGGAGGATGAGGAGCCCTCCGATGCGCCATGAGCAACCTGGCGCCAGCCCAGCGCGGCGAGGTACAGCTCGGAGAGGGCCGCCTCCGGTAGTATTGCAGCCGTGAACTTGGACGCCTATCAGATCGACCCGTCTATCTACGACGAGATGTTTCTGCAGGATGGGACGCCGAGGGAGCATTGTCGGCCTCTTTACGAAGGCTTGAGCAGACTTTCTGCAGAGGAGCTCAGCAGCATCCAGGAACGAGTCACCCGCTCCTTCTCCAACGAAGGCATTTCCTTCACCGTCTACGGTGACGAGGAGGGTGAGGAACGCATCATACCCGTGGACTGCCTGCCCCGAGTGCTCACAGCAGCCGAGTGGCGGCTCTTGGAGAGAGGTCTGGCCCAGCGCGTCAAGACGCTGAACCTCTTTCTCCAGGATGTCTACAACGAGGCCCGTATTCTCGACGACGGCGTCATCCCCGTCGACGTGGTCCGAGAATGTCCCAAGTACCGCATGGAGATGCGCGGCTTCTCCGCGCCCCACGGTACATGGGTTGGCATCTGCGGCACTGATCTGATTAGGACGAACGACGGCTTCCGAGTGCTTGAGGATAACCTCCAGGTTCCTTCTGGCGTCTCCTACATGCTCGCCAACCGCAAGGCGGTGAAGACCAGCTTGCGCCGGCTGTACAGGAGCTCCCATGTACAGGAAGTGGAGAACTACGGCCGCCTGCTGCTGACGACGCTCCTTGAGCTTGCCCCCGGCGGCCGCTCTGAGCCCTGCATAGCTCTGCTAACGCCGGGAGTCTACAACTCCGCCTTCTATGAGCACATATTTCTCGCCCGCGAGCTTGGTGCCGAGCTCGTGGAGGGTCGGGATCTCTTGGTGAACAACGGCTTTGTGTACATGCGCACCACCACGGGCCTGCGCCGCGTGGACGTGATCTATCGCCGGGTGGACGACGATTATCTCGACCCCTTGGTCTTCCGTCCCGACTCTCTCTTGGGCGTGCCCGGACTCCTTCATGCCTACAAGCTGGGTAACGTCGTCCTGGTGAACGCTCCCGGCACCGGCGTCGCTGACGACAAGAGCGTTTATGCCTACGTACCCGCTATGATCCGCTACTACCTGGGAGAGGAGGCCGTCCTTCCCAACGTGGAGACCTACCTCTGCCGTCACCCCCCGGATTTGGAGTACACGCTGGACAATCTGGCGAGCCTGGTCGTGAAGCGGGTGGGCGAGTCCGGGGGCTACGGAATGATAATCGGTCCCCACGCAACCCAGAAAGAACGAGACGAATACGCCGTGCAACTGCGGGCCAACCCGGCCGACTTCATCTCGCAACCCGTGCTGGCCCTCTCCCGGTCGCCGTGCCTTATTGACGACAACTTTGAGCCGCGTCACGTGGATCTACGCCCCTTCGTGCTCCACGGACAGGAGACTCGCATGGTCCCCGGCGCCTTCTGCCGCGTCGCCCTCCGTCGGGGCAGTCTGGTGGTGAACTCCAGCCAGGGTGGAGGAGGCAAAGATCTCTGGGTACTGAGAGACTGAGCGACATGCTTGCTCGCAGCGCACAAGGGTTGTACTGGATGGGGCGCTACCTGGAACGAGCCGAGTTCCTCTGCCGCTTGTTGCGTTTGCAGACGGAAGCTCTGGTGGATCGCCCCATTCGAGAGATCCACTTCGGCTGGACCCGCATCTACAACGGCATCAACCGACAGCCTTCCGGTGGCAGCCTGGAACCGATGGGCAGCGACGACTTCACCCTGGCTGATTCCTACACTCTGGCAGACGATCTCACCTTCGAGCGCTTGAACCCTAGCTCCGTCCGGAGTTGCTTCGTCATGGGCCGAGAGAATGCCCGGCAGATGCGCCACTGCATCAGCGGGGAGCTATGGACCTGCATCAACCTGGCTCACCTCAAGATTCAGAAGCTCACCATCCAAGACATCTGGGCAGCGTCACCGGAGAGCTTCTACGCGGAAACGGCAGCGGAGATGAACACCTTCTCCGGTGTGGCCGCCGCGACCATGTATCGCGACGAAGGCTGGCGCTTCATGCAGCTTGGACGATTCATCGAGCGAGCCCAGCTTTCTACTTCATTATTCCTCTCGCAGCTTGCCGCCGCTGCACAGCTAAGCGAGCACTCCGACGCCGACTGGACCAGCCTCTTGCGCCTCTATCATGCCTTTGATGCCTACAACCACAGCTACAGCGTCGAAGTGCATCCAGACAAGGTGTTAGATCTCCTGGCGACTGATCCTCTGCTGCCCGACTCGCTGTGCCGATCTCTGGATCGGACGGTGTCGGATATCGCATCCATTGGACCCGGCCCCAACGCCAAGGTGAGCGGCGCAGCCCAGCGGCTGGCGGGTCGCACGGCGGCCCTGATTCACTACGAATGGCCGGACCGGGAAGATCGGGCCGAGTTGCTGCAGCGAGTAAGAGAGTATTGCCAGGAACTACACCAGCTTGTCACCGCTACCTATTTCGACTACTCGGTAGACGACTTACCTAGTCGCTAGCCGCATGGGCAAGACGGCGCTCTATGAGATTGAGCACGTTACCCGCTATCTGTACACATCGCCGGTACGCCACTGCGTTCTCTCACTCTGCCTAAAGCCCCGCCACGATGAAGTGCAACGGCTCTTCAGCTTCGACGTGACCACGGATCCGCCGGCACCGCTCACCAGCGAGCTGGACTTCTTTGGCAACACGAAACAGGTCTTGACCCTTCACCGAGCACACCACGGCTTGGAGATCGTCTCCCGATCGACCGTGGAACGCAGTCCAGCTGCCCCCTTGCCCAACTCCCTGGGCGCCGTTGCCTGGAATGAGATTCTCTCGTGGCGAGGATCGTCTCGGCATTGGAGCTTCATGCATCCCAGCGCCTTCGCCCGGCCATCTCAAGCTCTCACCGCCTTCGTAGGCAAGCTGGGTATCAAACCGGGAGACGACCCGTTGGAGAGCTTACGGCGGCTTTCCGATACTCTTTCTCAGAGGTTCCAGTACGTTCCGGGCAGTACGTCGGTGGTATCGCCGATCGAGCACATTTTGGAGACGGGACAGGGGGTATGCCAAGACTACGCCCACGTCATGATCGCCATTGTCCGTTCCTGGCATGTCCCTGCCAGGTATGTGTCCGGCTACCTCTGCATGGCTGGTAACGGCATCCGGGGGGTACCACAGACAGCCAGCCACGCCTGGGTCGAGTGCCGCTTGCCCGATCTGGGCTGGGTTGGCTTTGACCCCACGAACCGGTGCCTGGCCGACCAGCGCCATGTGCGGGTGGCCGTCGGCCGCGATTACCAGGATGTCGCTCCAGTGCGGGGAGTCTTTGACGGGGGTGGCGAGTCGCAACTTGCCGTGGACGTCCGCGTCCGGGCCGCATGATGCTGCAGAGCCATGCCGCTCTCCTCGCCGTCCCCGTTGCCGCTGATCGCGACTGAAGGCCCTGGCCCTCACGGGTCGACGGGGGCTTCTCGCGAGAACACCATTTGGGTAAGACCATGCGGGACAGGTGTTGACATGCCGCCAGCGCCGAGAACCACCATCCTCGCCCGGCCCCAAGGAATGGCGGACCGGTGGAGCTGACACGCTCTTCTCTGGTGGCAGGATCTTCCGGCAGTTGTGTGCGGTGGTCGCCGGGCGGCCGCGCCAGTCAGGGCATGCGCCCGGCGACCGCGCCAACGAGCTTTTCTTTCGGCGCCTGCTCGAGCGGCGAGGCCTCGCTGATGAAGGACACCATCGAGATGACGCGGCCGCTGCGGATGTAGACGTAGTCGGTGACTATTGGAAAGAAAGATGTCCAGTCTTCGGATGCCCACTCTTCGTTCGCTGCGTTGGGCTCCACCCGTATCCGGAACGCGCCGGAGTCCTCACCGAAGGCCGAGAACGAGAGCTCGCTGATGCTCCCACCGAGGTCGCCGGAGGAGAAGTCCTCGATCGCGCAGCGGTCGGGAATCGTACTCATCTGCTCGTAGACGGCTCGTGCCTGCGCCTCGTCGGCCAAGACGAGCGCTGACAAGACCACGATCTCGAGCTTAGGCCACTCGACCACGTCCGTCTCCTCGACGAAGGTCCCGAAGGAATCATCCCTCACAAACACGTCACCCGCCGACTCGCCGCTGATCGTCACATCCGCCAGATCAGGGTGCCCGCCCAAACGCGGCTTCTCCCAAAACGGCCACGCAGGCCCCAACATACTCCACCCGTCCGGAAATCATCAGGCCGCAGGACAACCGACTCGGCAAGCGCCTGGTCCTCGTGGTTGATCTCGACCGCAAAAGTGGTACCTCGAAGAGGGGTACCGTAAGCGGCGCGTCATTCGTCCAGCCGCCATCTTCGAGAGGCGGTGGCTCGCCGCCCCACCCAAGGACCTCGAGCTCCAACGCCGCCGCATCAGAGCCGGGCTGCTCCGCCGGTTCGGGAGGTTGAGGCGATGGCGCTGAGTCAGGCTCAAGCGGCGCGTCATTCATCGAGCCATCACCGGCCCAGCCTCGGCTGGGGCTGGCGCCGGCGACCCAGGCCCGGCGGGCTCCACACCGGTGCACGCGGCCAAGGTGAGCAGACCGGCAACGCAGAGGGAGAAGACCCCGACCCGCCTCACCCGGACACGACTCAAGCGCCAATTCCCTTCCCTGGTCATCTCCTGTTCCTCCGTCGGCAGAAGCCACCCCACAACGCCCCGGCCGTTCCCTCGCTGTCCAAGGCCGTGCTGTTCGGTAATCCAGAAGGTGGAGCGTCGGGACTCAAAAATCACTGCAAATAGTCTTCTTAGACCCGTCTTTACCCACACTATTTCCCGCGCGGACGCCGGGACGATACGGGACTCCCTGGAGCTTGTGGGGCCCTTTCCGGCTACCGTACCGGGCGAGGCTCACCCCCAAAGAGTCTCACCGGCCCCGGGTCTAACCCCGCCCAAGGAGTCCGGCCAACTGAAACACTACCCCGATGAGGAGAGGCGGCCCACTCGGGTTCACCGCTATCGTTCTCGCCGCTTGGGTGGCGGCGTTCACGTTTGTCGCCTGCGAAAGCGACCGGCCGGATGAGCTTGAGCAACAGGGGATCATGGTTGAGGCACCGCCGCGGCCGCCACCCGTACCGGAGCCTCCGTTCCTACCCGTACTGGAGCTCGAACCTGATCCACCGCCGCCCGAGCCCGAGCCACCACCTGAACGGCGGGACACCCAGCCCGTCATCGTTCATGAGCCCCAGCCATTACCAGAGCCCCAGCCATCGTTTCCACCGGAGTCCGAACCAGAGCCTACGCCGCCGCCCGAGCCAGAGCCGGTGACGCCGGCGAAGTCGTTCGGAGATGGCGTCTGGATCGTCGGGTTTGACATCGAGCCCGGCACCTACCGGACAGCGCCGACCGAGGGCTGCTATTTAGCCAGGATGAGCGGACTATCGGGCAGCGCTGACGACATCATCATGAGCCATGACGGCACGGGCCACGACCATGACCACGTGATTCTGATTGACCCGACCGACGCCGCCTTCGAGTCGTCAAGCTGCGGCACCTGGCACCGCGATAAATAACGCACCAACACCTTCAGCGCTCAAACTGAGACACCACCGAGCCCGGGGCCATCCCCTTTTCTGGGGGCGTTTACTCGGGCTCGATCAGGCCTGCTAGAGAGGCGGCTTTGGCGATGTCCATGCCGCCGCCGACCATGGATTGGAAGGCTCGGGCGCGGCTTCAGAGGTCTGAGGCGCGGAGTTCCTCCCAGCTGATGGTGATCTCGGTTTCGAGCTTGGCCTGGAGCTCGTCCTCGACGATCCGACCAAGCGGTGCGACGACACCGAACAGGATCTGCCGCCAGGCTTCGCGGGCGGCGGTGCCGTCTCCGGCGGAGAAGAGGGCGGGGTTGATGCCGACGGCGGCGAGGACTTCGCGGCTGGCGGTGTCGTGGAGCTGGGCGAGCGGGGCTGGCGGGTTAGCGCCGATCCGGGAGGGCTGCCAGTCCCGCTGGGGCGCCCCGGTTCTGCCTTCGCCCCAGCCGGCCTGTGTTGTCTCAACGAGGGCGACCTGCCCCTTTCAGTTTCCGGATGTCCGTCCGTAGCTGCTCGACGGTGGGGTCTTGCCCGCCGGTCGACACCGGCAGCAGGTGACCGCGGGCGCCGCTTGACTCGTCGGCGAGGGCAGCGAGGGTCTCGGCGGAGAGGCGGCCAGCGAGGGAGGCGGACTCGATCGGGCCGACGCCCCGCGAGGGCCGGGAGGGGTCGCGGCTGTAGGTGGCGTGGATGACAGCCGGGGCCGGGGCGTGGGGCCGTGTCGTGAACTGCGAGGGACCGGCGAGGTTGATCCGGTTAGGGTCCACCCTTCCGGGTCGTGGCCGCCTGCCACGTCCCAGTCTGCGGCCGGGTGGAGCACCACCCGCCCGCCGTTGACGTCAATCGCGCCGACGAACTCGCCCTGGCGGATCGGCGCCCGGCCGACCATCGACAGCAGCGCCGGGGTGAGCGCCCCCACCAGTTGGGGTGGGCCCGTGACCTCGGCGGCGGCGAACGACCTGGCGACAACACCAGCGGCTGCCTCGAGCGCCCCGGTCGCGGTCGCCTTGGCGGTGTCCCCCCGTGGCTTGGGTGACGATCAGGTCGACGAGGGTGTCGGTGTAGCTGGCCTCGCGGTTCTCGACTCTGGCCCAGGGGAGCCTCATGCCGGTGTCTCCCCCACGCTGCCGGCCCGGTGTGTCCGCCATGGGGCGAGCAGCCCGGCCGCGCCGCTGTTGCGGACGCCGCCGCGTGGTTCACCGTGCACTTGAGCCGGATGGGGCCGACCTCCTCCTCGGCGAACCCACCGAAGTCGCTCTGAGCCAAGTAGCCGGCGAACCTGACCATCGCCTCGTTCGCGATCTCATCGGGAGCGGCAGGTGCGTAGCGGTCAATCCTGGCGGACGCCAGGGCCAGCAGCCGGGCCGCCTGGTCTGGGTCTGCGCCGATCAGCGGCGCTAGGGTTGCGGCGTCGATTGTCATAGCCACACCCGCCTCCGGCCCGTGCGCTCTCGCACCTCAACACGGGAGCCCCCGTAGGAGGGGTCATCGACGAGTCCGGCACCAACTAACCGGGGTCGTCGAATCACGCGAACGTCCGCCTCGCGTCGTTCCAGCAAGGACCGGAACTCCACGCTCAGTCCGGCAAGGAGGCGAACCCGAACGGACGTGGCGGCATCGCGGCCACGCTGCGTGTCAGGCAGCGGGACACGCACCCGAAGCTCGTTACCTACCTGCTCGGGCACGAATCTTGCTATCGGCGCTTGCCGGTTATGCTGCTCTCTAAGTACGACGCCCCCGTCAGGCCAGGACAGGGCGCCCATCTCGAACCGCTCGGCACGGTCAGAGGCCCGCTCCCCGTAGGTGAGCAGTGTGCCCCCGAGGACGCCGGCCCCCGCCGGGCTAGGTCTTCTGCCAGCCGGATCTCGACGGCTCTGGTTTCGACGTTGCTCATCAGGCAATCCCCCAGGCGCCCGTACCAGCGCAGCGCCGCCGCGTCGCACTCCTCTGACAGCTCCCCGGTCTCGGAGTCGGCTAGGCGAGCGCGGATGATCTCCTCGCCCGGATCCACGATGATCTCTCGAGCATCGAGCCCGAGCTGGCCGAGGAGGAACCGGCGGCGGCCGGGGTCGCCGTCGCTGTTGGT
>JAPOVR010000019.1 GCA_026708005.1 Actinomycetes bacterium | reverse complement strand
CCACGCCGCCAACCGCTTAAATCCATCAGGCAACCCTACCCCAGCGCGCAACCCAAAGAGAACAAATCCACGACAAGAGCACACCCCGACAGCGCGGCTGCGCCTGTGGCCTCGTGCCTCGGCGGCGCCCTCCCCGGCAACCGCCTATCTCAGCCCCCCCAGGCACCACCCACACACCACCACAAACCCACAGCCCCGAAGGCTCCTCCGCAACGTCAGCCATCGAGACAGCTGCGTCCAACCGGTTCACAACCACTACCCCCACCCCGATCTGACCCCGCAGCCAAACCAGGCGGCACAGCCGCCTGCGGCTACACCCTCAACGGACCTGCGAACCCAGGAAGCGGAAGCCCACAAGACCGGAACCACAAGGGCCGCCGAAAGAGTCTCCACGACGGCAACACAACCCCATCCGTGACCGCACCCAGCCCGCACACCCCCAGACAACGGGGGCACCCCCCCCAGACAAGATGCCCCCTGTCCATACGGGAACCCGCACCCCAAACACCCCACGCATAATCCGTGCGCTTTCTGGTGTGTTGGGGGTGTTTGGTGAGGGTTGCGTGTGTGTTGGTCAGGGGGTTTCGGGTGCGGGTTGAGTTGGGTCGGCGGCCTGGTCTCGGGGACAGGCCTGTGGTGGTTGTTGGCGGTGGCGGTTCGGGTGGGGGGTCTGTGGTTGTGGAGTGTTTCCCGTCGGGTTGTGGGGTGGTTGCGGGGATGAGTTTGGGGCAGGCGGTGTCCTGTCGGGGGGACGCGGTTGTTTTGGAGGCGGACGAGCCGTTTTACCGGCGGGTGTTTGGTGGGGTGTTGGCGTCGTTGCGGGGGGTGAGCGACCGGGTGGAGGCGGCCGCGTTGGGTGTGGCCTACGCACGGCTGGACGGCCTGGAGCAGACGATACGATGACACTCCCATCGCAAGGAGCCGACCAATGCGCTACCTGTTGACCGTCTTTCTCGCCGTGGTTCTGACGGCCGCCCTCGTCGCGTGCGGCGGCGTCGAGCCGCCCGCGCCTTCCCCAACCATGACGGTCGAGGCGTACTTCGCGCGGTGCGCCGAGGTGGCAGCCGAGCCGCCGGTTGACGTCCGCGAGATTGAGACGTGGGCGGAGATGGCTGCGGCGCTTGAAGGTCCGCTCGCGGAGTTGCGCTCGATCGTGCCGCCCCCGGAGCTTGCGGCGTTCCACGCCTCGCAGCTCTCGGCCGTCGAGCAGATCGCGGCGTTTGTCGAGCGGCAGCCGGCGGGCGCGTTCAATGCTGCCGCGATGGCCGAGACAAGCGCGTTGGTGCATGGGACGGCGCTCGACGCGATCGCGGCGCTCGCACCGGCGTTGCGCGCGAGGGCAGCGGTGTTCGGGTGCATCGAGTGGTTGGGCGTCCGTGCGGGCGAGCCCCGGTAGTTTCATATCGCAGATTGAAGAGATGCAGACGGGACCAAAGGTCTAGTAAGGTCCCCCCGCCGTAAGCCGATAGGCCAGCCCGGTGCAGGTCAGCCAGACGTGGGAGGCAGCTCGCAGCTCGCCCCCTTGCTGGTTGACGCACTGGGTCTAGCGGCTTACGGCAAAGACGCTGTTCCCCACGGCCGCAAGGGGGCGCCTATGCGCTCGTCCGTCAAAGTCCGGCTGTTCGCTGCTTCCTGTGCGGTGGTTGCTGGGGCGGCCTACGCCGGCTCGTTAGCCGGGAACGGAAGAAGCGCCACCCCTGCCCCGGCGCCTGCTGTCACTCCACCGGCGTCTGTTCCCGAGCCTGGACAGAGGAAGCTGATGGTCGAGCGGGCGCTCCTCAGCAGCGCGGTGACTTTGCTTGGAACCCACCCGGTCGAGAACAAGCGCGTGGCTTGTGTGGAGGGCAACTACCGGGAGTGGTCTTGCTCGATTAGGCACATCCTGAGCGAAGAGGAAGAGGACGGCTTCAGGATCGGGGCCACGGTTGACGTCGAGTGCGACGACGACACCTGTGTTTGGGACAGCGTTTCGTTCAAGGGGCAGGTTGTCGTGGCAGGCGGGTGGGCCCGGCTGGGTAGCTCAAACTGAGACACTACCCATCAGCGTCGTGGTCGACACTCGTTCGCACGCTGTAGCCTGCACGCTCGACACCAAGGTCGAGTCGACTGAGGCGCTGAACAAGCTGATGGCCGGAATCCTGACACGCTTCGCTTCCTCCCAGTGTTCTCCGAGAGACGACGCCGGATCATGTCCAGCATCCACAGCCAAGACACCGTGCCCAAGAGGCTCCTTCGATGTGAACTCTGGCATCACAGATTCCGCAGCTGGTGCGAGCCTAGCGGACGCATCAACATCGCCTTCGCCCGCTGGAAAGTCGCTCTGCTCGTCCATAAAGACCTCCGGCATGGCCACCCGAGCAAGTGGCGACTGGGTTGCTGGGAGGGCTATTGGGCTGAGAGAATCAAGCGGAAGGCCGCACGCGACGAACGCCGAACGGCTGCCCTCGCCGAGCGTGTTCGGCAGGTGCTGCGGTTATGGGATTTTCAGATAGAGCAATCGGCTGTAGACGTAGCAGCGGAGTGGCGGTGACCCTCGGTCCTTTGCGCAGGCAGCACTTTAAGCCCCATCTAACCCCCGACCAATTGTCGACCGTGTCCCGAATGTCTGTCTAGCCGGCCAGGGCGACTCATTGTGACTTTTGCCTTAAACCCTATGAACTTGTCCATCCCGCTTGCTACGGCTATCGGGTCTGGTGGCTGTGTTCTCTTCGTTGGAGCAGGTATCGTAGATCACGTTGAAGCGCCCGATGGAAGCCTGGGCTCACGGGCGCTCAGCTCGGACTGGAGCTGGCAGAAGCGTTCGAGGTCGAGACAAATGGATCACCTGACTTCCCGACTGTCGCTCAGACCGTCGAGTTACGGAAAGGTCGCCTTGAGCTAGAGGCGTTTCTCTCCGGTCGTCTCGCAGGTCTCAGCCTGGACAAGCATCATCAATGGCTTCTCGCACTGCCGTGGCGTGCCATCTACACGACCAACTACGACTCAGCAATCGAGCGGGTGTTTCAGCTAGCAGAGAGCCCAGCTCGCGACCCAATCTCTATATCAGCTATCGGTGACTTGGTCGATTTGCTGTTGTCTCCCGCTGGATGAGCGAGATGACTACAGCTATACGAACCTGGCAAAGCTTTAACTTGGCTGGTATTAGAGGCCGGAACTGAGGACGCTCTTCTCCACTGCATCGCGCGCGCCGAGGAGGCAGTGGCTGAGTGCCTCAGGAAGGGGCGATGCCGCGAGGGATTGCTAGTAATTGCTGCAAAGATTCAGGATGCAGTTGGCAATCGTCCTGGCTCGTTGGACGCTTTGCGACGAGCAGTGCGGGCCGCGCCGGGAGGTATTGTGACACGCTACCTGCTAGAAGGCCAACTCTGGCAGGAAAGCGTTCAGAAGAGGCGGCAGAGGTGCTCAAGACCGGAGTCGAACAGCATCCCGACAAACCGGGGTTGGCTATGCAATACGCGCTTGCACTTGACGACCTAGAGCAGCCGTTCAACGAAGCGGTAGCTGCGCTGCAACTCGCCAGCCTGTACGGATGTCATGATCCTTGCTTCATCGCGACCCTGGGTGGCATGTTGTTCTTGAACGGCGACTTTACTGATGCGAAGGAAGTCTTCGCCCGGTCGGCCGACCAGGCCTTCACTTACCGCGATCGTTCTGCACCTCGGTGCAGGTCGCGTGAACCCGAGGGCAGGCGGTCGCCGTTGCGCCTCCAAGGGAGTGTGGTTTCCGTTTGACCCGGCTTTTCCTTCATTCACATGCCCGGCTACCCGGATGTGTAACGCTTGGGGTTGAAAGTCGTCATCCTTTAGATGGAGAAGTATCTCATCGTGTCCTTTCAGCTGGTCTTTAACCCGCGCGAAGCTCGAGCTCTCGACTTGCAAGTCGCCTCGCGGTAGGTGATGGGCTTCTTCTGGTCTAGCAGGGACAGGTCCAGCACTGCCGAAGCCGTCGGGATCACGCCGGGCTGTGCTCGAGACTATCGCTGTGCTTGCCGAGGCGCTGCCGTCAGTCTTGTTGAGTTCGGAGCCGCTCACCCGAGCTCCCGAGCAGTTCGAATCGTATCGCTGAATTGCATCGCCTAGTAGTGGCCCCTCCCCCATGGATCTGCCACAACTTCTTGCTAGATAGGCCCTGCACAAGTCGTTCGTCGCCAACTCCGAACAGCCGGAAACAGCGTTCGCGCTCCTTTCTGTCTTCGAGAGGGCCCCGCACGGTCTTCGCGAGCGTTCGGCTGAGCTGAATCCAATTTCCGTATGAGCTGCGCTAAAACGGGGCGCTGCCACCTGGGTCGACCCTTGCGAGGCGCTCGCGCCGGACCTCGGAGAGAGCAGGATCGGAGCGCATCGCACTCAGCAGAAGCGTTGCCGAGAACTCTGCTGTCGCCTCGAACAAGTGAAGGAGACGAGCGATCTTGTCCCTTGTAGACGCATCGGCCGTGTAGAGATAGGCAATCTACGCCAGCGGGAACGGCAACTTCGCGATCCAGGTCTCAAGGCCGCCTTGAGCGTCGTCCTCACCGAACTGCTCGTCGATGGCGGCTGCTTCATCCGGATCGAGCCAAAGGCGGGTCCGCAGCTCGTTTGCCTCGATCGCCAATCCGCCGAAGCCGCGAGCCGGTGTCAAGTGCTCGAAGCTGGGCCTCAAGCGGCGGGAGCATGACGGGGATCTCGGCAAGCGTGCTCGCTCGCATGCGCGGGATGGCGGCACCGTCTGCCACGCTTTCGCGCGCGAGCTGTCCGGCGCTCGATTCCAGCCAGCCAGCTACGAACTCTGCACGGGCGAGGGTAAGGTCGGGAACAACCTCGATGTACCGCCGCGCCTGCGCCCCTTCGCTTGAAGACACAAGCGTTGGCGTTCCTCGCGCTTCCAACAGGTAGACAGCGTTCGTTGCTATCTGAAAGCCCTCGCCGGCGTGGAGTTGAACCTGACGGATCTCTACGGCAACGTCCCCGAGTCGACCAGAATCATGCGGGGCCTTCTCAAGAAGCCGACCGAGACGCTCCCGCGCTTGGAACTGACCCCAACTTCGGGAGCTGCCCGCGTCGATAAGCATGCCCAGCTCAGGAGTTGCCGCCGAAGGCCGCTCGATCACACCTTCTGCCACTTAGCGAACGTCCATCCGTGATGTCATCTGCGAGACAAACAGAAACCGCGGTCTGTTTCCCTTGGAGAAGAATGTGAGCTGCGCGCGTATGCCGGTCGAGTAGAACGCATCGGGCACAGCCACGATCGACAGCACGTGTAGTCCGCTCTCGGCGAGCTGATCCCGGAAGCGCTGTGCTCCGGGCTCGAAATTGAAGCCCTCTCGTAGCAAGAAGACGATCTCGCCGCCCGGGGACAGCAGCGGCGTGGCCTGCGCAAGGATCGCGTACTCCCTGTCGTGCGTCCTGCCGGGCGCGCACAGCCCAAGGGGCGGTGCCGAGACGATCAGATCGAACGACCCCTGAACAGCCGACACCGAGGAAAGCGGCTCACCAGCTCGCCACTCGATGCCGGGCGCGGCGAGATCCTGTGACAGCTCAACGACGGCTTGACCCCGAACAAGGCCAAGGCTTCTCTCTACGCCTTCGCGGTCGGCAGCGGCCGCGAGAAGGGACGGCGAAACGACGTCCGGACCGAGTATCCGCCTGGCCCCGCGCAACGCCGCATACTGGGCAATGAACTCGATGACTTGCCGCCTCGGCCCCATCGAACCGCGAGCCCCAGCAACTCCTTGGCGGTTACGAGCGCCCGCCAGTCAACAGGTCTGCCCGATTGCTTGAACCCGTCGACGACGAGCTGCAGGTCGGGGCGGGCGTCGCCGCGTCTTGCGTCAAAGGATTGCCGCAGCGCGGCCTTGGCTACCCCAGAGAGGTCGCTGCTCATTGCCCTCGGCCCGGCAAAGGGAAAGCCACACCTACACTGTCATCGTATCTTGCTGCCATCCCCAATTTGTCTGGACGCGTTCGGACACCCGCTTTGTCCCCGTCACCGGATACGCCCAGGCCTCTTGCTCAGTGCCGCACGACCACCTAGACGGTCCATCTCCAGTACAGCCGGATCTCGTCACGCTTCTCTATAGACTCGCAGCCGAACCCGGGCCTCCGGCTTCTACGCAGACGAGGTCAAGGCGCGGCTTGTGCTTCTCGACGTGACAGCGAACGGGACCTCGAGCTCGGTGCCGATTGCATGCGCGACAACCCTGACCGGGTCGGCGTGCTGTCCATTCTGCATACGGTCCGAGTTGCCCTACCTTGTGTTGCCTGTTCAGGCACTGTTCTTGTACCAAACTTTGTACCAACTTCACATGACCTGAGAGCACCTGAGATGGCTTAACCATGCGTGCTTCTGCCTGACAGAATCTGGGTTGGTTGGGCTCATAACCCTGGGGTCGCTGGTTCAGATCCTGCTTCGCTTTCGGGGAGAGATCTGGGTTCGGCATGCGGTAGCCGACGCGGTGTTCGGTGTGGATGTAGGTGGGGTTGTTGCTGTTGTCTTGGAGTTTGCGTCGGAGGCTGCTGATGGCGGTGCGCATGGGACGCAAGTCGTTGGCGTGTTCGTGGCCCCAGACCCGCAGTAGCAGGTGCTGGTAGGTCAGCACCCGCCCTGGGTTGGTTGGGAGCTCGACGAGGGTGCGGTACTCGATCGCGGTCAGCGGGACCGGGCGGCCGGCCAGGGTGACGCTGCGTTGGGTGTAGTCGATTGTCAACTCACCCAGGGTGTAGGGCTCGGTGGGTTCGGGAGTTTCGCGTTTGCGCAGGGCGGCCCTGATCCTCGCCGCGAGCTCCGTTGGCGATGGATCAGCCTTAGGGAGGCAGGTCACAGGTGCTCCTCCGGCGCTGGCTGACGCACTTCCTGCGCGCGAAATACCAAACCGCCCAGGCCTCGATCAAACTCATCAGAGCCGAGCAAGTGTGAACAGACTACTGCTTGTTACCAACCGAAACCGGGCCTGAGGCCGAGCCGTCGCACACCCAGGAGAGATCTCCTGCCGGCACGCTTCCTCATGCCAACCTAGGGCAGGCCGTGTTCTTAGGACCATCGAGGGCCCCGAGGGCGGATGCTGCCGCGAGGACGGGAGTTCGCCACGGTCGTCGCGCGCAGTCCGCGTGGAGGCATTCTCGGTCGGCCGGGTACACCTCATCTTAGGCCGGGCTCGTCGCTAGCTAATTCGACAAATGATCTCATCGAGGCCGCCCAGAGCCGCAACGAGGCACCTAGGAGAGTCCGGCGG
>JAPOVR010000034.1 GCA_026708005.1 Actinomycetes bacterium | reverse complement strand
CGCGCCGACCGCCCTGCTCTTGGCTTCATGCAGCCATGCGGTAGCCGGCTTCCGCACGGCGGGACCGACACCACGGGGGCCGCAGGCGTGCTGAAGCAGATGCGCGCCTCACGCTTCGGCGGGGTAGGCTGGGCGCGTGTCGAGGTCGGGCAGGCCGATCGGGGGCCCCGAGAATCGCCGCGGCCTGCGGCCGCGCCAGATCGGAGACACGATGGCCTCGAGCCCGCTCTTGATCGACTGCCACAGCGACATCATCATCGATGTCGTGCGCCGGAGAGATGCCGGCGAGCGGAACGTGCTCGGCCGCGTTCACCTGCTGAACCTGCGCGCCGGGGGCGTCGGCGCCGCCGTGTGCACGGTGGGCGGCGACCCCGGCGTGCTCCAGCCGCTTGGTCCCGACCGACCGTTCGACGGCGCGCTGCACCTGATCGACCTGCTCGAAGCGGACGTCGCCGAGTCCGACGGTGCGCTCGAGATCACGCTGACACCAGCGGCGCTCAGGGAGGCGGTCGACCGCGGCGCGTTCGCGGTCGTCCCCTGCCTTGAAGGAGCGATGCCCCTCGAGGGCAGCCTCGACCGGCTGGAGCGGCTCATCGAGCGCGGCGTGCGCTCGATTGGGCTCGTCCACAACACGGCCAACGACCTCTCCACCGGCATCGGAAAAGGCTCCGACGGTCTCAGCGCTCTCGGGGTCGAGGCCGTCGAGGCGATGAATGACCTCGGCGTGATCGTCGACGTCACCCACGTCAACTCTGAGGGCTTCTGGGACGTCGTGGAGACCACCCGCTCACCGATCATCGCGTCGCACTCGAACGCGAGCGCCGTTCATGATCACCCTCGCAACCTCGACGACGCTCAGCTGAAGGCGGTCGGCGAGCTCGAAGGCCTGGTCGGCATCGTCCTCTACGCGGCGTTCGTCGGGCCCCGGCCCTGCACGCTCAGCCAGGTGCTCGATCACGCCGACCACCTGCTCGATCTCCTCGGCGGGGACTCCGTCGGCATCGGCGCCGACTACATCGACTACGCCATCGAGCAGACGAAACAGGAGCTCGCAGAGCAGGGAGTCGCGTGGACCGATGCGGACTTCGAGTACCCGGAAGGGGTCAGCACGTTCAGCGAGCTCGGCAACCTCTTGCCGGGGCTCGAGTCGCGCGGGCACTCGCCCGCGTGTATCAGCAAGGTCGCCGGCGAGAGCTTCCTGCGGGTCTGGGAATCGGTCGAACAGGAGGCAAGGCGATGACGACACCGGGCGATTTCGTGTTGCGGGAGGCAAGCGTGCTTGACGAGAGCGGCGGCTTTACCGGCCCGCTCGACATCGTCGTGCGGGGCGGCAGGGTCGATGCCGTCGAGGCGAACGCGGCCGCGAGCGGAGCGCCCGAGCATGACTTCTCGGGCCTCTGGGTGCTGCCCGGCATCATCGACTGCCACGAGCACGTCGCGATGTCATCCCTCGACGGCATGGCGCTCCTGCGCACGCCGATCACCTACTGGGCGATCGAGGCGACCGCGAACGCCCGACGCCTGCTCGAGGCAGGCGTCACCTTCGTTCGCGACCCCGGGGGCGCCGACGCGGGCATTCGCGACGCGGTTGCCGCCGGCCACGTGCCCGGGCCTCGCATGCAGGTCGCCGCCGTGCTCATCTCACAGACCGGCGGTCACATCGACGGCTTCCTGCCGGGGCCTGGGATCGAGATGACCTCCTCGTACTTCATCCCGGACTACCCCGGGCGCCCGCCGTACGCGGCCGACAGCCCCGACGAGATGCGGCATGTCGTGCGAGCCGTGCTTCGGGCAGGGGCCGACTGGATCAAGCTCTGCACGACGGGCGGGGTCATGTCGCCGACCGACGAGCCCCACATCCCGGAGCTCACCTACGAGGAGATCGCGGTCGCCACGTTCGAGGCCGCGCGCAAGGGCAAGCACGTCATGACGCACGCCAACGCCGGCGAGGGCATCGACAACGCCGTCAAGGCCGGCGTCCGGTCGGTGGAGCACGGCCTCTGGCTGAGCGAGGAGCAGGCGGCGCTGATGGCCAAGGCCGGCTGCTGGCTCGTGCCGACGCTCGCGATCCAGTACGAGGTGATCGCGCTTGCCGAGCAGGGAAAGATCCCCGAGTACTCGGCGCGCAAGGCGCTCGCGCTGAAACCGCTCCTCGGCGAGTCGTTGCGCGTCGCCCGCGAGAACGGCGTCAAGATCGCTCTCGGCACCGACTTCATCAGCCGCGACCAGCACGGTAAGAACCTCATCGAGCTGGCGCACATGCACGACGCGGGCCTCACCGTCGAGGAGAGCCTGCTCGCAGGCACGATCAGCGGGGCCGAGCTCTGCGGCGTCGATGGGCATTACGGCCGGATCGCCCCGGGCTATGTCTTCGACGCGATCGTGCTCGACGAGGACCCCGGAGACCTCTCGGTCTTCCGCCAGCCCGGCGCGGTGACCGGCGTCTTCAAGGGAGGCGAAGCGGTCGCTCCGCACGAGCGGGTCGGCCTCATGGCAGGCGCCGCACCGTAGGAAGACCGGCGAGCCGCCTGGGCGCAGGACACGGGGTTCGTGCGCGACACGGACCGGGTTGCGATGGCACCCCGCGAAGCGGCTCCCTACGACTCCTCTGAGGCGCTCGGTTCGACGAGCCAGTGCAGCTCGCCCGGGAAATGGCAGGCGGCCAGATGCCCGCTCTCGTGGGCGATGAGCGCCGGCTCTTCCTCCCCGCAGATGTCGCGGTCACGGCCGATCGGGCAGCGGGCCTTGAACCGGCAGCCGCCGGTCGCTAGCTCGTCGCTTACCTCGCCGGCGAGGACAACGTGCTCGCGCTCGCGCTCGACCGCCGGATCAGGCACCGGCACCGCCGAGAGCAGCGCACCCGTGTAGGGATGCAGCGGCGCACGGAACAGGCGCTCGCGATCGGTGAGCTCCATGACCGCACCGAGATAGAGAACAGCGAGCCGGTCGCAGAAGTACTCGGCGACGGCGAGGTCGTGGACGATGAAGACGTAGGTCAGGTTCAGCCGCTCCTGGAGCTCCCTGAGCAGGTTGAGCACCTGTGCCTGGATCGATACGTCGAGTGCCGAGACGGGCTCGTCGAGGATCACGAGATCGGGCTGGAGAATCAGCGCGCGCGCGAGCGCGATGCGCTGGCGCTGCCCGCCCGAGAACTCGTGGGGCTTGCGCCGTGCCTGCTGCTCGGTGACACCGACGAGCTCGAGCGTCTCGATCACCCGGTTCGATCGCTCGTGCTGCTCGCCGATCCGGTGGATCACGAGCGGCTCCTTGACGATCGCCTCGACGTTCATGCGCGGGTTGAGCGAGCCAAAGGGGTCCTGGAACACGATCTGCATGCGCCGCCGCAGCCGCCGCATCTCGTCGGCCGCCAGCGGCCCGATATCGACCCCGTCGAACACGATGCGCCCGGCGGTCGGCTCGAGCAGGCGCAGGATGCAGCGCGCGACCGTCGACTTGCCGCAGCCAGACTCGCCCACCAGACCGAACGTCTCGCCGCGGGCCACGGAGAAGGAGACGTCGTCAACGGCATGCACGACGTTGCCCGCCCGCCCGAGCATGCGCGATCCGCCTGAGATGAAGTCCTTCTTCAGGCCCTCGACACGGAGCAGCGGAGCCGGCTCATCATGCCCGTTCCCAGCCGCTTGTGTCGACTCGGTGCTGCTCATGCCGTCGTCGCGTCGCCGTCGAGGTACTCCGCCACACGCTCCTTCGCGAAGTGGCACTCCGCCGTGGCCCCGCCACTGCCGAACCCGATGGCCGCGGTCGAGACTGGGACCTCAGTACGGCAGAGCTTGTGCCCGCGCCCGAGCGGGCAGCGTGACTCGAACGAGCAGCCGGGCGCGACCTCCGCGAGGTTCGGGGGAGCACCCGGAATCGATGGGAGAGGCCCTTGGGCGAGCTGATCGGGCCGCGGAACCGCGCGGAGCAGGGCTTCGGTGTACGGATGGACCGGATGGGCGAAGAGGTCGGCTGTGGCGGCTCGCTCGACCACCCGCCCCGCGTACATGACGTAGACGACGTCGCAGAACTGCGCGACGATCCCGAGGTTGTGGGTGATGAGGATGACCGCCGTGCCGCGCTCCGTCACGAGGCGGTCGAGCAGGGTGAGCACCTGCGCCTGCGTGGTGACGTCGAGCGCGGTCGTCGGCTCGTCGGCGATGAGGACGTTGGGCTGATTGGCAAGCGCGATCGCGATCATGACCCGCTGGCGCATGCCGCCCGAGTACTGGTGGGGGTAGTCGTCGATCCGCCGACCCGCAGCCGGAACCTCCACATCGCGCAGCAGCTCGATCGCCGCGGCGCGCGCGCCCTTCTTCCCCAGCTGGGGCTGGTGCTTGCGGATCGTCTCCGTGATCTGCTGCCCGATCGTCTTCACCGGGTTCAGCGCGCTCATCGGATCCTGGAAGACGATCGAGATCTCCTTCCCGCGAACGGTCTGCATCTGGCGATCGTCCAGCTCGGCGATGTTGCGCCCGTTGAGGATCACCTCGCCGCCCACGACGTAGCCCGGCGGTTCGAGGAGTCCCAGCACCGAGAGCGCAAAGGCCGATTTGCCCGAGCCCGACTCGCCCACGATGCCGACTCTCTGCCCCGGCTCGAGCTCGAGGCTCACGGCGCGGACGGCCTTGACCGTGCCCCTTCGCGAACGGAACTCGCTCTGCAGGCCGGCGACGCGCAGGACATGACCTCCGTGCTCGGGCGACAGACCGGCCCCCTGGCCGTGCTCAGCAACCGACGTGCTCACTTCGTCACCGCCGAGCCCGTGCGCGTCCGTGGGTCGATCACCCCGTAGAGGATGTCAACGACGAGGTTGACGACGACATAGGCGAACGCGCCGATGAGGATGAAGGCCTGGACGACCGCGTAGTCCTGCTCGATCACGCCGTCGCGAACGAGCGCGCCGAGACCCGGCCACTGGTAGACGCTCTCGACCAGCACCGAGCCGGCGAGCAGCGCCGCAAAGATCAGGCCAGCAGCCGTGAGCGTGGGCAGGAACGCGTTTGGCAGCGCATGGCGCCGGAACGCGGTCCAGCGCCGGATGCCCTTGCTGCGAGCCGTGGCGAGGTACTGCTCGCCCGAGACCTCGAGCAGGCTGGCTCGGAGCAGGCGGAAGAAGAACGCCCACGGGGCGAAGCCGAGCACCAGTGCGGGCAGCAGCAGGTGCTTGCCCGCATCGAAAAACGTCCCTAACTGCCCCGCGAGCAGCGCGTCGATCGTGTACATCCGCGTGACCTCCGGCGGCGCCTCCTGCCTCGGCGAGAGCCGGCCCTCCGGCCCAGGCAGGATGTCGAGAATGCCGAAGAACACGAGCAGAACGATCAGGGCCAGCCAGAACGGCGGCGTCCCCAGGCCGAAGAGCGCGAAGCCGTTGATCGTGTGATCGACAGCGCGCCGCCGCCGGTAGGTCGCCAAGAGCGCGCAGATCACCGCGCCGACGAGCGCGAAGATGAACGCGTACAGGCCAAGCTCGATGCTCGCCGGCAAACGCGAGCCGATCTGGTCGATCACGGGCCTGCCAACGCTGAACGAGAAGCCCCAGTCGCCCTGGAAGAAGTCCCCGATGTACCGGAAGTACTGCGAGACCAGGGAGTCCTTCAAGCCAAGCGCGACACGCTGGGCCTCGACGACCTCTTCGGTCGCGAACGGCCCTGCCAGCAGCCGAGCCGGATCGGCAGGCGCCACCCGCAGGAGCACGAATGCCAGAATCGAGGCACCGAAGATCGCGACGAGCGACGCTGCGGTTCGGGTGAGGACCAGCTTCAGCACGAGGCCGTACCGCCGTCGCTCGCGGGTCGGTCAGGCGCCTGGAGCATCTAGATGTCGCGCTCCCTGCGCGGGTCGACCATGTCGCGGGCCCGGTCGGCCAGCAGGCTGCCGGCGACGACCGCAAGCAGGACACCGATCCCGGGGAACAGGGACACCCACCAGCCGCCGGTGACGATGTACTGCTGCCCTTCCGTGATCATGGTGCCCCACTCGGGCGTCGGGACCTGGGCACCAAGGCCAACGAAGCCGAGCGCGGCCATGGTCAGGATGGCAAAGCCGAAGTTGGCGGCCGCGAGGATCGGAACGCTGGTCATCGCGTTCGGGAAGACGTGACGGGCGATGATGCGACCGCGCTTGGCCCCGAGGGCGGCCGCTGCCTCCACGTAGACCGCGGATCTCACCTGGATGACCTCCGACCGCATCAGCCGGGCGTAGAACGGAATCGATGGGAGGATGATCCCGACGGTCGCCGTCTTGAGACCGATGCCAAGACCGACGGTGACGGCCATGGCAAGGACCAGCGCCGGGAATGCGAGCAGCGCATCCACCATACGCATAAGTGCGGCGTCCACCCAGCGGCCGAAGACGCCCGCGGCAATCCCGATCAGGACACCGACCGTCCCCGCGATGACCACGACGGCCGCGCCCACGGCCAGCGAGATGCGCGCCCCCTGGTTGAACCGCGCGAAGACATCGCGACCGACGTCGTCGGTGCCCATCGGGCTGGAGGCGGACGGCGGCGCCAGGATGTTGCCGATGTCGATCTCGAGCGGGTCCTTGTTCCAGACGACCGGCCCGAGGACGGCGATGAGGCCGAGCAGGAGAATCAGGCCGACAGCGAAAGCCAGGCCCGGGTCTCTGACGATGATCCGGAGAACGCGCATGAGCGCACGGATCGAGCCGGCGAACCGCTCGAACCAGGTCGTTCGGGCCTGCGCCGCGGCCGACACGTCGCTCAGTTGCGCATCATGGCTATCAGGCAGAGAGGGGGGTGCGGCGCCCGAGGCGCCGCACCCCCCTCTCGTGTGGTCGTCGTTGTCTACCCGATGTCAATGGTGTGGAGTGGATACCCGGGAGAGATCGTCCAGTAGAACTTCTTCACGCGCTTGCTCAGCACGATCGGCTGGCTAACCCCGTAGAGGATGATCTTCGGGAACTGGTCGCGCCAGATCTGGGTGATCTGGTCGTAGCGCGACTGCCGCAGGGCCGCATCCGTGCTCTGCCGGGCCTCGAGCAGCAGCTCGTCGGCCTCGGGGATACAGATCCGCGAGAGGTTGAAGGGGCTCGCGCAGACCATGTCGTAGCCGAGCAGCCAGCCTGGGTCGGGTGCGCCCGGCCCGTCGAGACGGATGTTCATCTGCGACGTGTAGGGAGCCTGGACGATCTCCGCGTACTCGGTCGGCCCGACGCTCCCGACCGTCAGCTCGATACCGATCTGCTTCCAGACGTTCTGGAGGATCGTGGCGATCCGCTCCGGAACGCCGCTGCCCTCCTGGACAACGAGCTCGAGCTCGACCGGAATC
>JAPOVR010000142.1 GCA_026708005.1 Actinomycetes bacterium | reverse complement strand
CCCCGTCCTGCCACTGCCGGGACTTCCGTGACGACATTTCGGTCATGGCCCCGGCATAATGTTGGTTATCCGAAATTTGAAGAGCGGGGCGACGCCCCGGTCGGCATCTCCGAGCTGTCGCTGAGAGAAGCCGCCGAGCGGCTCACCACCGGGCTGCGAGGGCCGATCGAGCCGCTCGCCCCCGAGCTCGAGGCGCCCGAAATCGAGCATGTCGCCTTGCTGATCACTGGCGAGGAGGGATATCTCCTCATCGACAAGGGACCGCGGACGGCGACCGGTTCGAGCCGAGCCCCTACTGCTCGACATCGCCGCGAAGGTCCCCGCCCACCAGCGACGCGCGATCACCCGCCGACACCACCTAGCCGCCTCGCCCCCGCGGCTGAGTGGACTTCAGAGTGGCGTGGCAGGGGCCGCCGGCCCTGGGGGGCTGGCGGCCGGACGGAGAAGAAGCTCGCCAGCAAGCCGAGTTCGCAGCTCGTGCGCCACCCGCGACGGCGCTCGCTTGCCGGCCTGAGCGATACCCTAAGACTACCGAAGCTAGCGACGAACAGCCGGTTCGCGGCCCGCCTGATTTTGGGGAAGAAGCGAAGAGGTGCTGTGAGCGAAAAACTCGAGAAGGTCGAAGGCAGAGCCCTCTGGGGGCCCGGGATGCCCAGACGCGAGGTGCTAGAGGCGTCGAAAGCGTCGGCGCGCTCGGAGGAGTGGGATCTACTCCAGGAACGGCGCGAAGAATTCGGCATGCCGCTGCTGACGCGCGAGGAACTAAGGGAATGGTCTCGCAGACAGGACGAGGAGGTCAGGGAACACGCTCTGAGCCGGTTGGCGCCGACCTGGAAGAACCTGCCCGCGGCGCTGCTCGACGAGGTCGGCATCGACTACAGCGGCTGCCCGATCGTGGACGGGGAGATCCAGCCGCCCCCTCAGGGACGGGCGCTCACCGTCCCGTACCTGGACGAGCACGGGGACCTGTACGTCCAGCCGGCCTACACGCGCAAGGACGGCCGCGAGTTCCCGGCCATCCGTGCCGTGCGCAGATACGTGCGCGACGAAAACGGCGGCTGCGAGCTCCGCTGGCCGTTCGGGTACAAGGCAAA
This sequence comes from Actinomycetes bacterium, assembly GCA_026708005.1. GTDB lineage: Bacteria > Actinomycetota > Thermoleophilia > Gaiellales > Gaiellaceae > JAPOVR01. The sequence continues at coordinate 6,291 of JAPOVR010000142.1, read as the reverse complement.
GGAAGGGCCGCCGTACACGCCGTTCAGGCAGACCCCCCTCCACGAGCGGGCAGGCCGCGCCCTGCTCGTCTGTGAGGGCGAGTCGGACACGCTCGCCGCGGGGCTCGCCGCCCGCGAAGAAGACATGAACGTCGACGTGATCGGCGTGCCGGGAGCGTCGGTGTTGCCAGACAGACTGGTCGAGTACTGCCGCGGCTACGGCTGCGTCTACCAAGGGGGCGACGGCGACCAGGCGGGCCGCGATCTGAACGCGAAGATCACGCAGGCTCTGCGCGCCGCCGGCCTGGAAACACGGGCCGTCCCGATAACGGAAGGCGAGGACATCCGCAGCCTCTTGGACAGCGGCGTTTGCCTGAGCCACCTGTTCGACGACGCGGACGAGCTCGCCGCCTCCGGGGAGGCCCCGGACGCCCAGACGAGCCTGGGCACGGCAGCACCCCCCTCCAGGCCCCCCTCCTCCCCCAGCGCCCCACACGTGCCTTCCCACAGACTTGACGCCCAACGGATAGCTGAGGCCCTGGGCGACGCGACGCGCCTGTCGGACGGCTCCTGCATGGCCCACTGCCCCGCCCACGACGACAACAGGCCGTCGCTTCACCTGACCGACAGCGGCGACAAGTTGCTCGTCCACTGCCACGCCGGCTGCAGCCAGGAGGAGGTGATCGACGCGCTGCGCGAGCTCGGCCTGTGGGGCAGCGACCCCGGCTGGCGCCAGGCCGCCACCGGCACCGAGGCGGGTTCCCCCGCAGCAGCCCTGCCAGCCACACCCGAGGAGAGGTTTGCCGCTCACGTGAGGCCCGTCGTGGACACCGACCCGGAGCGTCTGCCTGCCCTGCTCGAAAGCGACTGCGGCACCGTCACGATCATCTACGCCGGCAAGACCCACATCATCCACGGCAAGCCCGGCACCGGCAAGACATGGGACGCGCTGCTCGCCGCCATAAGGGCTGGCCGGGTGCTGTGGTGCGACTTCGACGACAAGCCGGCGACGCTCGCCAAGCGGGCCGAGCTCCTCCGCGCGGACAACATCCTCGACCCGGAGCGAACCAAGTACGTCGGCCTGTCCCTCTTCGAAGACCCCGTCGCGATCATCGGAGCTCAGAACTGGATAGCCGAAAGCGACCCCGACAGCGGCCCCGAAATGAACCTGGTCATCCTCGACTCCGCCGAGCGCGCCGGCTGCCTCGGCGACGTAGCCGACGTGGCCAAATGGTTCGAAGAATTCGTGAAGCCCTGGGAGGACGTGGGCGTGACCGTGATCATCATCGACCACGTCCCCAAGAGCGACGAGAACCCGACGCGCGGGCCGATCGGAAGCCAGTTCAAGCTCGCCCGCATCGACGGAGCCTCGATCCTCGTCGAGGGCACCCCCTGGACGAAGGACGAGCCCGGGCGGATAGACCTCATTGTCCACAAGGACCGGGCCGGCGACATGCCCGCCGCCGGCAACCGTCTGGCCACCATCATCGGCGACTACGACGAGAACGGCGCCTTCCGGGTCTCGATCGTCGCCCCAGGCGACAAGCCTGGGTTCGACGAGCTCGGGTTCGACGAGCTCGAGCACAGGGTGCTCCAGTCTGTCCACGACCACGGCGGCTTCGACTCCAACAAAGCCCTCACCACGAACACGAAGGGCAGGGACAGCGACATCACAGAGGCAGCCGACAAGCTTGTCGAGCGCGGGCTCCTCGAACGCATCAAGCAGGGGCGTGGGAAAGGCACCCAGTGGCGGCTCGCGGACGCCGGGAAGGAACACCTGCAGAAGGGTCTGCCCAGCTCTGCCGGGGTCTGCCCGCCCTCGGGCAGACCCGCTGAGCACGAGACGGCGGGCTCTGCCCAGGGCCCGACCGCCCCTGAAGGGGCGGGGGCCGGGCAGAGCACCGACGGCTGCCTGTCCGAGAACCCCGCAGAGCCCCCGGGGTCTGCCGGCCCCTCGGCGGACCCCGAGCAGGGGCCGGACACCCCTCGGCTAGCGCTTCTTCACGCGGTCGCCGACTGCGAGGCCCCGGGGATGGCCCGCACCGTCGAGGAGCTCGCCGAGCTGGCCGGGCAAGACCCCGGACAGGTTGCCGCCTACCTCGAGCCGAACCCCGGGGAATGGAAGCGGGACGTCGACTCGGCCGGCACTGTCCGCTACATCCTGGGGATCACCGAAGAGGAGCTCCGGGACATCACCGGCCGCTAGCCAGCGGTGCCCCGCCCGTGCCACGGGCGGGGCGCGCAGCCAGAAGCCCCCTCTGGGCGCCCCTGTCCGCACGGGAGCGCCTGCGAGCCTCAGGACAAGGAAGAAAACTTCCCTAGCCCTCCCGTGGCCTCCTGCCCCAGCTGAGAGCGCTCCTGGGGCATCCTCGTGCGGCAATCTCGGTGCCGATCGCGGGTCTGGCCGGCCGCTCAGCCGTTCACTCAGCCGCTCATCTACACGCGCGGGGACGCGCGCGTGCGGCGCCGGCGGCGCATCCGCCTGGGGAATCGGGGTTTCGGGGCGGGTTCGGTGGGCGGGCTCAGGGTGGTAGAGGGGGAACCGGGACGGGACCCGACACACCCACCCGCAACCCCCGTCGGTCCATCGCGCGCACCCGCGCGGACGTGAGCGCCCCGCACCGTCACCTGGTCTGGGAGCGGTCTGGGGGCTCGAGGGGGCTGTCCGGGGGCCGTTGGCGGGGTCTGTGGCGGGCGCGTGTTGTCCTGTTGTTGTCCCGTCCGACACGCGGGCGGCGGGTTGGGCCCCCCTCAAGCCCAGCCGCCGCATGAGCCGGCCGCTCAATGACCCGGCCGCTTAGCCGGTTATCTACACGCGCGCGCCACCGCGCGCGCGGCTCCCGCTCCACGGCCGCCTGGGTGGGAGGGGTTTTTGGCGGGGCGGCTCGTGCCCGGTGGTGGTTTTCTGGTGGTTTCTTGGCGGGGGTCGGGGACGGTTCGGGGACGGTTCTCCCGAGCGCTTGACAGGCGTGGTGGGGTGGGCGCGAACGGCTTGCGGCCGCTGCTTTTGGCCTGATGCCCCCCGCAGGGCTGCCGGAACAGCCGCCAACAAGCATGGTTGAGCGGAATGCCGCTCGCGGCCTCGCGCGCGCGGGGACACGCGCGCGCGGCGCCCGCTCCGCATCCGCCTGGGTGGGAGGGGTCGGCGGGGGCTCGAGGCGCCCGGTTTGAGGGCCCGGGCTGGGCCGCTCGGGCGGGTCTGATCCGGTGCGATCCGGCCCCGGCACGCGCGGGGCGGGCGCGGCAGGGCGCGCGTGATCAGTGACCGGTTTCGCCTGGCAGCCCCGGTAAGAGGCCAAACCGGTCTCTAGCCCTGTGTCCATGCGGGTTTGCGGCCAGACTCCTCGCGCGCGCGGGCGCGATCTCGCGCGAGGCGCGCCGCACGGTCACCGGGGCTGGAGGGGTGTTGGAGGCATGGGCGGGGGCTGCTGGTGGGCTGTGCTGGGGTGTTTTGGGCGGGGGCGGGGAGAGTTCGGGGACGACGTCTGCGGGGGTCTTGCCGTGCTCCTTGTCGCATGCACGGGGCGGCAGGCGCGGCGGGCGGGCTTGCTGGTGCTGGGGCGGCTCGGCTGGCGGGGTGTTCGGGGAGACGGCAAGAGACGGCATGAGTGGTTTGCCGGCCGTTCCTCCCGGACGTGGACGCGCGTGCGCCGGCGGGGGCCGCGGCGGCCGGGTCTTTCGCCTGGGGGGTGTACGATCCCGGCTCGGTTAGCGAGCTGCAGGGGAAGGGAGGCAAGCGGTGGGGGCCTGCTCGATCGACCAGGCCAAACGCGACAGATCAACACGTGTTGCCGAGCTGTCCAGCTTGCGCGAGTACCTGGCCAGGTACGGCGACCCCGGCCCCGTGTTCCGCTACGGGGAGCCCGACTTGGACAGCGTCGAGCATCTCCAGCGCGTCTACCCGTCTCTGACCGAGCAGGACATCCGGCGGGCGCTGGAGGAGACGCCGCCGCCCGACCGTCTCCGGCCAAGCGAGCCGGTGCCGATCGACGCGGCGACCGGGCGCCGGCGGCGCCGTGACAGGGAGCCGGCCTTCCCGGAAGCTGAGGAGGTCGTGTCGCTCGGCGACCGGCGGCTCCTGAAACGCACCCGCCCGAAACTGCCGCCGTTCCCGGCACTGCCGCCCCTCTAGGAGGGTCTAGCGTAACGCGGAACGTGTGAATCCAAGCGGGTCTGCTCGTAGAGGCCGAGGGCGGTCACCCACGATTCCGCCAGCCCTTGTCCACTGCCGGAGCGAAGCAGCAGCTGTTCCTCCGGCGGTTGAAAAACGCGACGCCTCGATTTGTGCGGATTGTGGTCAGGCTCGGAGGTACCTCTGGGTGACCTGTGCTGGGTGATCTGCCTCTGAGCTGGTCGGCCTTGCCGCCCGGGGGCAGGGTGACGGCGGGTTACTCTGCCGGAAGCAGGCTCTATCGACACCGCCTAGGAGGCTTTGGCATATGCCTAATCCGTGGACGCTGGCCGCGTTGGCGCTAGCCGCCGTCGGAACCGCTATCGCCGTGGCCGCCCTGATCGTGGGCATCGTCGCCCTGGGAGGCGACAACGACGCTCCTACGAAGGGGAACCCGCGGACGTACACGGTCTGGCTTGTCGAGCAGGCGCTGGCCCGCTACGAACGCGACGGCGTCGAAGCGACGCTCGACTACTACAACTCCCCTGAGGCGCTGGACGGCCCCTGGTACGCGTTCGTGCTCGAAGACCGCGACGGCGCCCCGTACACGGTCGCCAACTCCAACCGCCCCGACCTCGTCGGTACGACCCGGGAGCGGATCGACGCCAACGGCTACGACTACGGCGCCGCCCTCGCCGAGACCGTTGACGGCGGGGAAGGCCAGTGGGTCAGCTACCTGTTCACACACCCCGTGACGCGGCAGGACGCCCCCAAGCACACCTGGATCGTCCGTCGAGGCGACCTCCTGTTCGGGGCCGGCTGGTACGAAGGCATCAACTAGCAAGCCCAAACCCGCGCCACCCGCCCCCAGACAGCGTTCCGCTAGCCCTTCCTAGTCGCCGTCGGCGGGGGTTTTGCTGGCGACCTCGACGGGCCGGTACCGGTACCGGCCCGCGTCCTGGGGCGGCTCCCCACCCGGGTAGGCGTCGTACCGCTCCACCCTCAGCCGGTAGGTGTAGCCGGGCTCGTGGCTGAACCCCTCAATCGAGCTGTAGAACAACTCGCCGTCGACGACCATGCACCGCCGCGGGTCGACGCCGACGCAGTCGACGAACTCCGGGCCGACCGTGACCACCAAGACGTCACCGCCGCCGCAGGCCGGGGCCGCGAGACCACAGGTGACAGCCGGGGCCGCCACGGCTGCTGCCCGGCCCGCTAGGCCGGGGGCTCCCCGCGCCTGACTGTCCTGCCCGGGGGGATCCCCCCTGGGGTGTGGTAGCGCCCGGGCCGGGAGGTGAGCTGGTCATGGAGGGCAGTTCCGCCGTGAGCAGCCAGGGGGAAGAGACGCAGCCTGGCCGCCGGTTTTCCCGCACGTTTGACGCCCCTGTTGCGCCGTTTGTGTTGGTGGTGCGTCTGGTCATGGGCTGGATATTCATCTGGGCCGGGTTCGACAAGGTGCTGGGCGGGTTCACCGCGGAAGGGTTCCTGCTTCACGCGACCAGCGGCCCCCTGCCGGGCTGGTTCAACGATTTGGGTGCAGATGCAACTGCTCTTTCGGTCATTGACCCGCTGGTCGCCTACGGCCAGGTGCCGATGGGGCTCTGCCTGTTCTTCGGGGCCTTCACCAGGCTGGTGCTTCTGTTCGCGGCGGTGATGACGTTCCTGTTCTATATCGCCCAGTTCCCGCCCGAGCACGACCTGTTCGTCGACTACTACATCGTCTACATCGTCGCCTAGGCGATGCTCGGCGCCCTCGGCGCAGGCCGGGTGCTGGGCGCCGACCGGCTCCTCGAGAGGCTCCCTGCCGTCCGCAACCACCCCAACCTGAAGCTCCTGCTCGGATAACCAGCCGGTCGGCCTCCCGCCGGGCTTCCTCCAGCCAGAACTCGAAGCCGCTCGCCTTGCTGGCGGCCTCGGCCCGCTGTTCCCGCTCGCGCCTGTAGGCGCCCCGGCCTTCGGGATACCACGCGACCTGCTCATGCGACCTGCTCATACCACCGGCTCGGATTGCACCCCCTGCCGGACTCGGCGCAGGCGTCCCGCGGCCACATCGTCGCTGAGCTCTCCTCTGCCCGAGCCTGCTGGGGCTGCTCCTTGAGGCGGGCGTTCGTCGCTCGGGCAAGCTTTCGCCGGGGCTTTTCTGGCCTGAGCGTTCAGGTGTCGTCTGGTGTTGGGGGGCTGGTGGGTGGGGGTTTGTCGGG
>JAPOVR010000107.1 GCA_026708005.1 Actinomycetes bacterium | reverse complement strand
GCATGCTCCGGCCTATGCGGAGCGCGACGCTTATTGTCAACCCGCGGGCGTCAGGGGTCACACCGGACGCACTCGACCGAGCCGCGGAGGAGCTCCGCACAGCGAACCGGCTTGAGATCATGCTGAGCGAGCGCCCCTCACACGCGACCGAGCTTGCGGCGGCGGCGTGCGTCGAGGGTGAGGCGGTGTTTGCCCTCGGTGGCGATGGGTTGCTCAACGAGGTTGTCAACGGCATGAGCGGAAACGTCCCGCTGGGTCTTGTGCCGGGTGGCGCGAGCAACGTCTTGACCCGCGCGCTCGGCCTTCCGCGCGATCCGCTTGCCTGTGCACGCCGGGCCGGCGCGTCCACCTCGACGCGGAGGATCTCGCTGGGTCGGGCGAACGGGCGCCGCTTCTGCTTTGCCTGCGGAGTTGGCCTCGACGCCGAGCTCGTGCGTGCCGTCGATGGCCGCGGCCGCGCCGGCGGCCGCCGCGCCGGCGATCTCGCATTCGTCGCGGAGCTCACTCGGCTGCTCTGGCGCAGGCGCGGGCGCATTCCACCATCGCTCACGCTCGAGGGGCATGGCCGGTACTCGCTCGTTGCTGTCGCGAACTGCAATCCGTACACCTACGCGGGGCCGCTGCCCGTTCACGTCGCTCCCGAGGCGCGCTTCGAGCTCGGACTGGACGTGACCGCGGTGACCAATGTCGTGCCAAGGACGATCGCCCGGGTTGCCTGGGTTGTCCTGGCGCGCCCGGGCAGACAGGGGGCCGTGTCGGAGCTGATCTCCCTCCACGATGTCGACCGTGCCCTGCTGCACGCTGCTGAGCCGACGCCGCTGCAGATGGATGGGGAGGATCTCGGGGACGTCACCGAGGTGGAGTTCGTTGCGGAACGTGATGCGCTGTCGATCCTCGTCTAAGCAACGGCTGGCCTGAGCCGCCGCCCGAGCTGTGGCGCGGCCGGCCCGAGCGCGCATGCTGTCGCGGCGCGGAGAGACCCACCCGTCACCCACCCAACCCGGGCAGGGTAGCGGCTGGGGTGTGATCGGTTCGTGCCGATTTCGTCACGCTTTCTCCCCGGCGGCGGCGGTCCCCAGCGGCCGTTTCCCCTGCATCGGCTTTTCCCGGCGCCGGCTTCCTCCAGTGCCTTTTCCTCGCTTCCTTCCGGCGGCAGGTTTCTCGGGCGCCCCTCTCCCCAGTGGTACGCATGGCGGCCGTGCCCGGCGGGAGTTCTGCCCACCCGCGGCTTCCCCAAGTGCCTTACTCACGCTTTCTCCCCAGCGGCGGTTTTCTAGAGGGCCTTCTGCCCGCAGTGGCTTCCTCCTCAGAGCTCGCGCTCGGCAGCCGGTTCGCGGTCGCGCGGGGCTCGGCTACGGGTGACACGATGCTGGCATGGGGAGCTTCCAGTCTGCACGGCACCGCATGGTTCGCCGTCAGCTCCGCGGACGTGAGATCAGCGACGAGCGTGTGCTGAGCGCGATGGCGACCGTCCCGCGGGAGCGGTTCGTCAGCGAGCGCTTAGCAGATCAGGCCTACGACGATGTTCCGCTGCCAATCGGATTCGGGCAGACGATCTCGCAGCCGTACATGGTGGCACTGACCTGCCAGGCTGCCCGTATCCGGCGTGGCGACCGTGTGCTCGACGTCGGCTGCGGGTCTGGGTATCAGGCAGCCGTGCTCGCGGAGCTCGGTGCGGAGGTCTACGCCGTCGAGTGCATCCCCGAGCTGGCCGATCGCGCGGCGCAGACGCTGGCGGCGCTCGGGCTCGAGGACCGGGTCACCGTGCAGTGCGGCGATGGCTCGGTCGGGCATCCTGAGCACGCTCCGTTTGATGCGATCACGGTTGGCGCCGCGGCTCCGCGATTCCCGGCAGCCCTGTTCGAGCAGCTCCGGGTACACGGGCGGATGGTGGTGCCCATCGGTGACCGGAGCGGGCAGTGGCTCGAGGTGGTTACGCGCGGTCCTGAGGGACCCGTGACGAGCAGATCCGTCCCTTGCCGCTTCGTGCCGCTCGTGGGTGCGGAAGGCTTTCAAGGCTAGCGCGGCCGTGCGGAGCGGGCCTCCGCGGAGTCGGTGCCAGCGTAAGCACCGTGTCGTTCCCACGGGCGCCATCGGCCAGGGCGAGGGTCTGGTGGGCACGAGCCGGTGCCAGCGAGAGCAACGGGCCGTTCCCACAGGCCCGCCTTGTCCCTGGCTGTCTGAGCCGGCCACTCCGCGTGAGGTTGGCACTACCCTTGGCTGGTGCGTGGCATCGCGGCCGTCGGTCTGCTCTGGCTCGCGCTTGCCGGCCCAGCAATGGCTGGCCATGGCTCTGACCCGGGCTCGGCCGCCGGCCCCCCGCCCGCCTCACCGCCGTCCCTTGACAAGCTCGATGGCTCCGTCTCGGTCGCTGCGGCGGCCGCTGGCCCCCCGCCCGCCTCACCGCAGCCCGAGCTGACCGAGGAGGCCGCTCTTGCAGCGGCGCGCTCCAGCGAGAAGGTACGCCGCTGGGTGGCTCGCTACCCACCGCCGCCCGAGCTGACCGAGGAGGCCACCTTCGACCGAGCTCTCCGCTCATGGCGCGTCCGGATCTGGGCCGGCGAGGAGCAGGTTGCTCTCGTTCGCGTCTCCGATCAGACCGGGCTGGTCACCGAGGCGCGGACCGGTCCTCAGGTCGTGTGGACCATGGCTCACGGCGGTGACGCGTTCGGAGGCACAATCAACGATCCGGCGATCTGGTTCGGGCTTGCGGCGCTCTTTCTGATCGGGCTGGCCAGATTTCGCCGACCGCTCTGCATCCACAACCTCGACCTGGTCGTCCTCCTCTCGTTCTCGGCGTCGTTGTGGTTCTTCAACCGGGGCGAGATCTTCACCTCCGTGCCGCTCGCCTATCCGCCGCTCGTGTACCTCCTCGGCCGCATGCTGTGGATCGGCCTTCGACACGGCCGCGGCTCGCCCGCGTACTCGGTTCTGTGGCCGACGCCCGTTCTGATCGTCGCGGCGCTGTTCGTCATCGGCTTTCGCGTTGGCCTGAGCCTCGAGCAGTCGAACGTGATCGACGTCGGCTACGCGGGGGCGATCGGGGCGCAGCGCATCGCCTCGGAGGGACAGAGCCCGTACGGGCACTTCCCGGTGGGGAGCGGCGAGGGGTGCGGCGAGCCGGACAGCGGCGGCGTCGCGCGCGACCGGATCCAGGCGAACGGCCGATGCGAGTCGCCCAACGAGCGCGGCGATACCTACGGCCCCGTGAACTACCTCGCCTACGTGCCCGCCTACGCCGTCTTCGGATGGGATGGAGCGTGGGACGATCTGCCGGCCGCGCGCGCCTCCTCGCTGATCTTCGATCTCGCGACGATGGCGGGGCTCGCGCTCCTCGGCTGGCACTTTGGCCGGGCGCGCCTGGCGGCGATTCTCGTGTTCGCCTGGGCAGCCTTCCCGTTTACGCAGTACGTTTTGAGCACGAACGCCAACGATGCGCTTGTCCCGGCGCTGCTCGTCCTCGGCTTCTGGGCGGCGACCTCGGCTCCAGCGAGGGGCTTCTTCCTGGGGCTCGCATCGTGGACGAAGTTCGCGCCGCTTCTGCTGACGCCGCTCTGGCTCTCCTATCCGGGCCGTGTCGGGCGCCCTCGGCCCGCGGCGCTCTTTCTCGTCGGCTTTGCGCTCGCGACCGCGCTCGGCTTCTGGGTCCTGCTGCTGGAGCCCGATCCAGCCCGCGCTGGCCGGGTGTTCTGGGATCGAACGTTCGGGTGGCAGCTGGGACGCGAGTCGCCGTTCTCGCTGTGGGGCTGGGGGCGGTATGGCTATGCCGACCTCGGCTGGCTGCAGGCAGTGCTAAGAGGGCTTCTGCTCGCAGGGGCTCTGCTGCTCGCCGTGCTGCCCCGCCGCATGTCGCCTCTCCAGCTCGCCGGGCTCTCGGCTGCGCTTCTGATCGGTTTCCAGCTGACGCTGTCCCACTGGTTCTACCTGTACATCCCGTGGTTCTTCCCGTTCGTGCTCTTCGTCGTGTTCTGGCGAGGCTCAGGCTCGTCTCTGCACCCGCCCTGGAGAGCTTCCCCAGGCCCAGCACGCCCTGACCAGCCAGGGCTGCCGGCCGCGGCAGCTCCGGGAACTCCCGCGCCGCGGCACCTGCCGGAGCGGGATGTCAGTCGGTCGCCTAGGGAACGGGCACCCTGAGCGCCTCGCAGCGATGCGCTCGCCCGTCGGCGTCGCACTCCACCAGCGCCCCCTCGATGCGCACGTCCCCCTCGGCCGGGTGGAAGCGGACCGGGAGACCGCGCTGCATGCGCGTAATCGCAAGCGATGCCTCGACTCCGATCACCGAGTCGTGCGGCCCGGTCATGCCGGCGTCGGTGAGCGCAGCGGTTCCTCCCGGAAGGACGCGCGCGTCGTTGGTCTGCACGTGCGTGTGCGTTCCAATGACGGCTGTCACCTGTCCATCGAGCAGGCGGGCAAGCGCGATCTTCTCGCTTGTTGCCTCGGCATGGAAGTCGACCACGACGACCGGTGTCTGCGCACGCACGCGCGCGACGAGCGCCTCGACGATGAGAAACGGGCTTGTAGGCGTCGTCATGAACAGCATCCCCTGGAGGTTGATAACGCCCACTCTGATGCCGTTCTCGGCTTCTGCGACCACGGTTCCCGTGCCAGGGACTCCCGGCGCGCCGAGGTTCTCTGGCCGCAGCACGCGATCGCTTTCGGCGAGCAGCTCGAGAGCGTCGTCCCGGCGGAAGATGTGGTTGCCGCTCGTGATCACATCTGCACCCGCCGAGAGGAGCCTGCGGGCGAGCTTCTTCGTGATGCCGGAGCCGTCTGCTGCGTTCTCGCCGTTGAGAATGCACAGGTCGACTTCGAGCTCCTGGCGCAGGTCCGGCAGCCGCGTCTCGACGGCTCGCCGCCCCGGCGCGCCGAAGACATCGGCGATGAAGAGCAGCCTCAGGGGAGCGCCAGGTCGGCGGCCGGCTGCACCTCGAGGTGAACATGCTGCCCGCGGTCTTGGGTAAACCGGGCGAGCGAGGCCTGCTCGACTGCCGAGAGATCGATCACGTGTCCGAGCCTCGTCTCCGACGCGGCCACCGGAGCTCCCACTGCGAGATCGGGGTCTGCGTCGAGGTTTGTGAGGATGACAACCAGCCCTGGACCGGCTGTTGGAGAGAGGTCGATCCTGTCGCCGAAGCGCTCGCCGCTCACGATCACGTCGTTGATCGCCAGGACGGTTCCGTCGACCGGGGCGTAGACGTTCGTCCCCACGGAGGCACCGATGTCGAGGCCGCTGGTCTGCCTGCCCACACCGCCGTCGATCAGGTAGTAGCGGAGCCCTTTGTCTGTGTCTCCTCCGAAGACCTTGTTTCTGACGCGCTCGAAGAGACCCGCATTGGTTCGCTTGCCGACGGGGTCGAGTCCCAGCGCGGTCTCGCCCGAGCCGCGGAACCCGATCGCAGTGATGTGTTCCGGCGCGATTGGCAAGAACAGGCGGAGGTCGTCGAGCAGCGCTATCACCTGTGGTTCCGGTGGACCTCCCGGCAGCAGTCGGGCTGACGGCTCAGGAACCGCGGGAGCGACCGACTCGGCTGCACCGACCCAGCGGTCAATGACGAGCACCGCGACAGCCGCGATGAGACCGATCGCGGCGACTGCGAGGGTGAGCCGCAGGAACCTGATCTGAACCGGTCTGGATCCTGGCGCACGGCCAGGACCTACCGCGTACGTCTCGGGGCGGGCCACGCCAGCCACGCTAGCCGAGCCACCGGCGCCTTTCAACCTCAGCAGGCCGGTCTGCATGGGAGGGCTCGGCACGATGGGGAGATGGCGGGCTTGTCCTTCCTGTCCTGGCGCGGCCGTTGGTCACCGTCGTGCGTGGGCGAGCACCGGCCGGCCGGCGGCGTCCGCGCTCTCTGCAACGACCCTCTGGGGTTGATGGACAGCGAGGCCCGGCGCGCGGAGGCAGCGAGGCCGACCAGCAGAGCGGTCGGCTCGCCGACTCTGGCGACGCTTCGGCTTCGGTGAGGAGCCTCGGCGTGCGAAGATGTCGGTGTGAGCTCCCCTGCGTTCCCCCAGACAAGGCTGCGTCGGCTGCGACGCTCGGGTGCCCTGCGCCAGCTCGTCCGGGAGACGCACCTTGACCCTTCGCAGCTCGTGTATCCGCTGTTCGCCTGCGAGGGACAGGGTGTTCGTCAGCCGCTCGACGGGCTGGGTGACATCCTCCACGTCTCCGTCGACCAGCTGGCCGATGAGGTCGAGGAGATCCGGAGGCTCGGCATCGGCGCCGTGCTCCTCTTCGGCGTGCCGGCCGCGAAAGACGATGTCGCTTCAGGCGCCTACGACGAGGACGGCATCGTCCAGCGGGGGGTCCGTGCGCTCAAGGCGGCTGCCGCTGACACGGTCGTGATCACGGACGTGTGCCTCTGCGCCTACACAAGCCACGGCCACTGCGGCCTCGTCCAGGACGAGGAGATCCTCAACGACCTGTCGCTCGAGCTCCTCGCGCGAACCGCGCTCAGCCATGCCGAGGCCGGAGCTGACATCGTCGCGCCAAGCGACATGATGGACGGGCGGGTGGGCGCGATCCGCAGCGCGCTCGACCAGGAGAGCCGCGGGGACGTCGCCATCATGGCGTACTCCGCAAAGTATGCGTCGGCCTTCTACGGGCCGTTCCGCGACGCGTCGAGCTCCGCTCCGGCCTTCGGGGACAGGCGGACCTACCAGCTGGACCCGGCCAACGGTCGCGAGGCGATGCGTGAGATCGCCCTCGATATCCAGGAGGGTGCAGATGCCGTGATGGTGAAGCCGGCGCTTGCCTACCTCGATGTCGTCGCTTCAGCCCGTGACCGCTTCGATCTGCCGCTGGCGGCCTACAACACGAGCGGCGAGTACGCGATGGTCAAGGGTGCCGCTGCCCGCGGCTGGCTCGATGAGCGCCAGGCGGCGCTTGAGATGTTGACGGCGATTCGACGCGCCGGCTGTGATCTCATCATCACGTACTGGGCCAAGCGGGCGGCCTCGTGGTTCTGACGTCTGAGGGCCGGATGTCGGGCATGACACACGCTGCGGCTGCGGACGCCGAGCGGCTCCGCGGTAGCTAGCCGTGCACGATTCGGTCTTCGCGACGATCGCTGAGGAAGCACAGCGCGAGAGCCCGCTGTGGGGGCTTGTGCTGCGAGCCCCGGGCGAGCACGAGCTGCAGCCGATCTTCTCCGAGCTGGCCGACGCGCGGTTTGCGCTTGCCATCGAGTCGATCTATGAGGGCTATCTCCTCCACTACGCCAGTCCTCGTCTGTTCAGCCCGGAGGACGCCGACACGGCCGTTCTCCTTGGCGACTACCTCTACGCCCACGGCCTGGTGCGGCTGACGCGCACCGGCAACGTCTCGGCGGTCGCGGAGTTCGCAGAGCTGATCTCCCTCTGCGCGCAGCTGCGGGCGGAGGCGCGCCCCGGCGACGGCGTCGCCTGGGCTGCGACAAGCGTGCTCCTTGGAGCCGACGATCGGCGGCTCGCCGGGGCGCTGGCTGCGCTGCGACTCGAACATGACCCCTCGCCGCTCGGAGTGCTCGCGGAGACCGTCGCAGACCAAGAGCTCCTCGTAGGCGCGCTCGCCGCGCACGCGGCGAGGCTGCAGCCAGCCGAAACGAGCGTCTAAGATCACAGCTCATGGGGACGCTGCTGGCAGCTCTCACGCTCGCGGCCGAGAAGGCTCCCGACGAAGAGGGTCGCGACATCATCCTGACGATGCTCGTCGTCGGCCTTATCTTCCTCGGGGTCATCGTGATCGGTGAGCTCAGCAGTCGCCTGCTCGGGCGCCGCAAGAAGTAGCCGGCGCCGGGGCGCGCAGCTTCCTCGATCCTAGGCCGTCGCTCTCGGGCCGGCTCTCACGGGGCGATGTCATGTGGAGGGAGGCAGGGTGGTGCTCGCCCGAGCCGCCTTGCATCCGATGCGCGAGCTCGGGCAGCGGCGCGCAGCAGGCCGACGCTAGCCTTCGCTCTGCAATGGCGGCACGCGACCTCCGAGCCTGGCTTGACCTCCTCCGCCGTGAAGGTGAGCTCGTCGAGATCGAGGCGGAGGTCGACCCGCACCTCGAGATCACCGAGATCGTCGATCGCACCGTCAAGTCCGGCGGTCCCGCGCTGCTCTTCACGCGTGTGAGAGGTTCGCAGCTGCCGCTGCTCATCAACCAGTTCGGCACCGAGCGGCGCATGTCGCTGGCGTTCTGCCAGCCGTCGCTCGACGAGGTTGGAGGGACGGTCGCGGAGATCCTCGAGCTGCAGCCGCCCGAGGGCCTGATCGAGAAGGTCAAGGGCCTCGGCAAGCTGAAGCGTCTCGCCGACTCCGCTCCAAAGAGCGTTCGGCGCGGCGTCTGCCAGGAGGTGGTTCTCGAGCCCGATCTGGACCTCCTGCCGATCCAACACTGCTGGCCGGGCGACCCGGCTCCGTTTATCACGCTGCCGGCTGTGATCACGCACGATCCGCGCACGGGCGGCCGCAACGTCGGCATGTATCGGATGCAGAAGATCGACGCGCGCACGACGTACATGCACTGGCAGATCCACAAGGACGGGGCCCATGACTGGCGCGGCATGGACGACCGGCTCGAGGTCGCTGTCGCGCTCGGCCTCGACCCCATCACCGCCTACTCGGCGAGCGCGCCGCTGCCGAAGCACATCGACGAGCTCATGCTCGCTGGGTTCTTCCGCGGCGAGCCGGTTGAGCTCGTCCGCGCCAAGACCATCGAAGTCGAGGTGCCGGCGCGGGCCGAGATCATCCTCGAGGGGTACATCGAGCGCGGGGAGGTCGGGATCGAAGGCCCGTTCGGCGATCACACCGGCTACTACTCGCCCCCCGAGCCGTTCCCGATCTTCCACCTGACCGCGATAACGATGCGTCGCGACGCGATCTACCCGTCGATTGTCGTCGGCATTCCGCCGGCGGAAGATGCGTGGCTGGGGAAGGCGACCGAGCGCATCTTCCTGCCCGCCTTGCGCACAACGGTGCCGGAGATCGTCGACTACGACCTCCCGGTTGCCGGAGCCTTCCACAACTGTGTCATCGTCTCCATCCGCAAGGCGTTTCCGGGGCATGCGAAGAAGGTGATGCACGCGATCTGGGGCCTCGGGATGCTGAGCCTGTCGAAGGCGGTCGTCGTCGTCGACGAGGCCGTTGACGTCCACGACTACGAGAGCGTCTTCTTCCACGTGTGCGCGAACGTTGACCCCAAGCGGGACGCCCTCTTGAGCGAAGGGCCTCTCGATCAGCTCGACCATGCAGCAGCGCGGCATTGCTATGGGGGCAAGCTCGGGATCGACGCCACGCACAAATGGGAGTCCGAGGGAGCTCGTCCCTGGCCCGACCGAGTTCTCATGTCAGATGAGGTCTGCGCCCTCGTCGATCGGCGGTGGGGCGAGTACGGGATTGAGCTTTGACCTCGCGCCGGAACATCAGCTAGCTTTACGCGGACTTTGCGGGCGGCCTCGGAGGAGCCGAGTGAACGAGAGCAACGAGGAAGAGACACGCGACCGCGGCTTCGCCGAAGCGCTCGCGCCCGCCGGGTTTGCGGCGGGAATCATCCTCGCTCTCATCGGTCTTGTCATCGCCGGCGAGTCGAATTCTGGCTGGATCGTGCTGGCGATCGGGGTCGTCCTCGCCCTTGTCTTCGGCTTCTCCTGGGCCTACCGGGCAACCCGGGGACTGCGCGAAACGCCCGAGCCGCCGCCCGAGCTGGCCGCCCCTGACGTCGCCGAGGAGCCCGAGGATGCGGTGGCTCCCAAGCGCTACTCGCGCGGCGTGTTCCTGACAGGCGCGACGGCCGGGGTGAGCGGGCTGATCGGCGCTGCGGTCACCGTGCCCATCGTCGGGTTTGCCGTCGCTCCGGCCTTCGTCGGTCAGGGCGAGCGCGACATCGATCTCGGCCCTATCGACAACTTCCCCCAGGGCGAGTTTGTCATCACGACGTTCGACTACCGCGACAACGAGGCGCCGTCGGTCAACCGCCGAACCGCGTACATCCGAAACAACGGCTTCATCAACGAGGTGCCGAGCTTCACGGTCATCTCCAATCGGTGCACACATCTCGGCTGTCCAGTCCAGCCGGCCGGACCCACGGGCGCTCCCGTCGAGCTCGAGACGGCGAGCGGCCCCGTGAGCCTCACGCGGGTGCAGCCCGCGAACTTCAGCTGCCCATGCCATGGCGGGGCCTACGACACCGAGGGCAACCGCACCGCCGGGCCTCCGGTTCGGGCGCTCGACCGCTACAGCTTCCTCATCCGCAACGGCAACCTCGTTCTCTCCGAGCGCTTCAGCGTGTCCGAGGTGACAGGCGAAGGCGCGAATGCCAGGATGAAGGCGTTCAAGCTCTACCCGCCCGGGACACACGTCGACGGGCCCGACGAGTGGATGACACCGTGGGTCTCATGAGCGGGGCGGCCTGAGTGGCCGCTCGAGCGAGATCGGCTCGTCAGCAGCAGATCGAGCAGCTGCTTCTGGCGCCGATCAACTGGATCGAGGAGCGCTCGGGCCTCGTCAGCGCCACCAAGCGGTTCCTGTTCCGCAAGGTGCCGCGCGACGTCAGCTGGGCGCAGACGCTCGGCTCCGCAACCCTGACCGCGTTCCTCGTCCAGCTCGCGACCGGCGTGATCCTCGCCATGTACTACCGGCCGGATCCCGCCACCGCGTATGCCTCCATCCAGCACATCACGAACGACCTCACGTGGGGTTGGCTCGTCCGCGGCATGCATCGCTGGGGTGCGAGCGTCTTCATCATCCTGATGTTCCTGCACCTGGGCCGCGTGTTCCTCTTCGGCGCCTACAGGTACCCGCGCGAGCTCAACTGGCTCATTGGCGTGCTGATCCTCGTGCTCTCGCTGCTCGAGGGCTTCACCGGCTACCTGCTCCCCTGGGATCAGACCTCGTACTGGGCCACCGTTGTCGGGATCAACATCAACGGCACTGCGCCGATCCTCGGCCCGTTCATCGCCGACTTCCTGAAGGGTGGTGCAGAGATCGGGACCGAGACCCTGGCCCGTTTCTACTCGCTGCACATGCTGCTGATCCCGGGCGGACTGATCGCCCTGATCGGGTTACACCTCTACCTCGTGACGCGTCTCGGTGTCGTGTCGCCGCCGTGGTCAAAAGAGGCCGCGGGCAGGGAGCGCGACGAGGTTGAAACCCGCAAGCGCGGCCTCGTCGAGCCCCGGCCTCGCGGGAACGCCAACAGAAACGGCAGCGACCAGGCGTGAGCACCAGCCGCAAGCGCGAGGAGTTCGCCCGGTACAAGGCGGACGTCAAGAACGAGGGAAAGTCGTTCTTCCCCTACGCTGTCTTCCACGACGCTGTGATGAGCCTCGTCGTCGTCGGCGTCATCATCGGGCTTGCCTCGATCTGGTACTTCACGTCCGGGGAGGAGCCGGGCGATGCGGGCATCCTCGGCCCTCGCTACACGGACGAGGCCGACCCTTCGAGTATCGGTTTCGTCCCTCGGCCCGACTGGTACTTCTTCTTCCTCTTCTACCTGCTGCGGATCTTCAAGTGGCCCGAGTCGGTCATTCTCGGTACCGTCGGGATTCCGACGATCGCCCTCGTGCTGCTGCTGGCCGTGCCGTTCATCGATCGCGGCCGCGAGCGGCGCCTGCTTCGCCGGCCAGTCGCGGTCGTCGCCTCGCTGCTCGTGATCGCGTCGCTCGGCATCCTCACGTGGAAGGGCGCCACGGCCAAGGAGGGGGCTATCGGCGCCGAGGCGGCGATCCCCGGGTGGATCGAGCGAGGCAACCTCGTCGAGGGGGCCGAGGGGGTCATCGCCACCGACCCGGCGCTTGCGGGCGTCTCCCCCGAGCAGGCGGGGCAGCTCGTCTTGGAGGGTGCCGAGCTCTTTGCGCAGTCAGCCTGTCTCGACTGCCATCTCTTCCAGGGCGCGGGCTCTGAGAATCTCGGCGCGCCAGACCTGACCGAGGAGGGTCTGAGGGGGCGAGGCGTCCAGTGGCAGATCGACCACCTTCGCGATCCGCAGTCGACGACGCCCGGCTCGCTCATGCCATCGTTCGGGTCGCTGAGCGAGGAGCAGCTGCGCGCGCTCTCGGTGTTCCTGGAGTCGGCCCGGTAGCGGCCAGGCGGACGGGCGGCCGCCGCAGAGGCAGCCTCTCGCTCGATGGCTCGATCGACTATCAAGGCATGAGAGGCCTGAGCACACCCGCGCCCATCGCACGGGGCGCTGTCCCTCCCCGCACGGCCTGATGGGTCGCGTCAGCGAGGGGCATCGGCGCGGGCGCCTGTCGCCCGAAGCGGTTCGCGACATGTTCGACAGGATCTCTCCTCTGTATGACGCGATGAACCGCGCGATGACGCTCGGCCTCGACCGCCGCTGGCGCCGCCTTGCCGCCGACGCCGTCGTGCGGCCTGGAGATCGCGTGCTCGACGTGTGCTGCGGGACCGGCAGCTTTGCGCTCGCTGATGAGCGGGCCGGCGGTGTCGTGACCGGACTTGACTTCGCTCCTCGAATGCTCGAGCGCGCGCGGAGGAAGTCGCAGTCGGTGACCTGGGTTCAGGGCGATGCCCTGGCGATGCCGTTCGCCGATGGGGCGTTCGACTCGGCCACCTTCGGCTTCGGCATTCGGAACGTCCTCGATATCGCCGCCGGCTTTGCGGAGCTCCATCGAGTCCTCCGACCCGGCGGCCGCCTTGCCTGCCTCGAGATCACGCGTCCGGACGGGCCGCTTCGCCCGCTCTTTCAGGTGTGGTGCGAGTGCTTCGTCCCGATCGCTGGTCGCGCGTTGCCCGGCGGTGCGGCATACACGTACCTTCCGGCGAGCGTGAGGCGGTTTCCCGGCCCGACCGAGCTCGCGACTCTCCTCGGGGAAGCGGGTTTTGTCGAGATAGGCTGGAGGACGCTCGGCGGCGGTATGGTCACGTTGCACACCGCGGCCACGCCGCCCTCCGCGACGACCACGTGAACGCCCTCGCGACAATCCGCTCCACCCCAGGCCTTGAGTGCTATCTCGAGCGGCTCGAGGCGCGTCTGGAGGCGGCGGTCGCCTCACATCCGGGGTTGCTTGCCCACGTCGCAGCCGAGAGTCTCGCCGCCGGCGGAAAGCGGCTCCGGCCGGCGCTCACCTACCTGACGGTAGCCGAGAGGTACCGCGACGACGACCGGTGCGTCTCGGCCGGGGCGGCCGTCGAGCTCGTGCACATGGCCTCCCTCGTGCACGACGACATGCTCGACAAGGCCGACCTGCGCCGAGGCCAGCCAACGATCTGGGTTGCGTACGGCCGCGAGACGGCAAAGGGGGTGGGCGACTACCTGTTCGCGTGCGCGTTCGCAGAGCTCGCTCGGACCCGAGATATGGGCTCGTTGCAGGCGCTCGCCGACGCGACGCTCGCGCTCGTGCGCGGTGAGGCGCTTCAGCGTCGGCAGGCATTCGACCCCGACACCGAGGTTGAGGCGTACCTCCTGCGCGCGAGCCTCAAGACGGGGAAGCTCTTCGAGGCCGCGTGCGTGCTCGGCGGCGGTGTCGGACTTGGCGCTTTTGGTGAGGCGCTCGGGATCGCCTTCCAGATCACGGACGACATCCTCGACTGCACCGGAGACTTCGATACGACGGGGAAGGCCGCCGGCGTCGATCTCCGTGACGGAACACCGACGTTGCCGCTGATCCTCGCTGCCCGGAAGGACAGCGCTGTCGCCTGTGCTCTGGCCGGGCAGCACATCGAGGACGCGCTCGAGCGCGTCGCGTTGACGGGAGCGCTTGACGAGAGCCGCGTCGTGGCCCGTGACTACGCAGACCGAGCGAGGGCTGCCTTGCATGGCCGGCCGAACATCGAGCCGCTCGAGGCCTTGGCGTACGCGGTCGTCGATCGGGAGCACTGATGGCCGTCGTCGATCACATTCGCAGTCTCGACTCGATTCGAGAGAAGGTTGAAGCCGGCGAGCGGCTCGATTTCGACGACGGGCTCGTGCTGATGGAGTCGGACGACCTCTTGGCGCTGGGTGAGCTGGCCGACCTCGCGAGGACGCTGCGCGGCGGTACCGACGACGTGTACTTTGTCCAGAACCTCTACCTCAACCAGACGAACATCTGCCGCGTCAAGTGCAAGTTCTGCGCGTTCGCGCGGACCGAGCGCCAAGAGGGTGCTTACCTCTACACACCCGAGCAGCTCGTCGAGGATGCGGTCGCCCAACACGAGCTGTCGGCCTTCACCGAGATCCACATGGTCGGAGGCGAGGCGCCCGATGTCGATCTGGACTACTACGTCGGCATCGTCAGCTCCCTCCACGAGGGGCTTCCTGACGTTCACCTCAAGTGCTTCACCGCCAGCGAGATCCACCACATGACGACGCTCAGCGGCCTGTCGCACGAGCAGGTGCTGCGCGAGCTGAGAGATGCGGGGCTCGGGTCTCTTCCGGGTGGCGGAGCCGAGGTGTTCGCCGAGCGGGTACGGCGGCTTGTCGCGCCCGGCAAGGAGCATCCGGACTGCTGGTTCCACACGCACCGAACCGCACACGGGCTGGGAATCCCAACCCACTGCACGATGCTCTACGGGCACGTGGAGACCTACGAGGAGCGCGTCGACCATCTTCTGCGGCTGCGGGAGCTCCAGGACGAGACCGGCGGCTTTCTCGCGTTCATCCCGCTTGCGTTCCACCCCGAGAACACCGTGTTCGAGCGGCGCGGGTGGACGTTCACGGCCGGCTCGGACGACCTGAAGATGATCGCGGTGTCGCGTCTCGTCCTCGACAACTTTCCGAACATCAAGGCCTACTGGATCATGATGGGTATGCCGATGGCTCAGGTCGCCCTGCACTTCGGTGCCAACGACGTTCAGGGGACCGTTGTCCGCGAGGAGATCTTCCACGCTGCGGGGGCGAAGACCGAGACGGAGCAGCAGGTTGACGAGCTCGTGCGTTTCGTCCGCGCTGCAGGACGCACGCCAATCCAGCGCGACACGCTCTATCACGAGCTGCGCCGCTGGTGAGAAGGCGCGTGAGCGGCACTGTCCGGGTGGGCCGACCGCACCCGGCGCCTTGGGCGCGGGTTCACTGGTGAGCGCCGCGTGGGGGCCTGTGCCAGCGGCCCGGAGAGCGTAGATGGCGCGGCTCACGCTGGGGCGCATCTCGTACGTCAACATGGCGCCGCTTTTCTACCGCCTCGAGACGGACTGCGACGAAGTCATCGGCGTTCCGACGGAACTGAACGCGCGCCTTCTGTCAGGGGAGATCGATGTCGCCGCGATCTCATCGATCGAGTGGGCCCGGCACGCCGAGCGCCTGCGGCTGCTGCCCCAGGTCTGTGTCTCCTCGGAGGGCGCCGTCGACTCGATCCAGATCGTCTCAGCAGCCCCGCTCGAGCACGTGCGCTCGGTTGCGATCACGTCTGAGAGCGCCACGTCCGCCGTGCTCGTGCGGGTTCTCTTACCCCGTGTCGAGCTCGTGCTGGCTGATGCTGACGCGGACGCACGGCTCCTGATCGGGGACGCCGCACTGCGGAGCGTGTTCGACGACCCGACGCCGCACTACGACCTCGGCGAGCTCTGGCGCGAGCGCACGGGACTGCCGATGGTCTACGCGGTCTTCGCCTGCCACGATCCGCCCCCGCCCGGCATGGCGCAGATCGAGGCTTCGTTGCTCGAGGCGCATCGCCTTGCGCGTGCACAGCCCGAGCAGCTTGCTCGTGATGCGAGCGCTCAGTACGGCTACCCGGCGGGTTTCCTGGCGCGGTACTTCGAGAAGCTGCGCTACTCGTTCGGGCCCCGGGAGCGCGCAGGCCTGTTGGCGTTTCTCGAGCTCGCTTGCGAGCGCGGCGAGCTCGCCGCGGTTCCCGAGCTGCGCTTCGCGGTCCCCGCGCCAGCCGCTGCGGCGAGGGCCTAGGGCTCAAGGCTCCTACGGACGGCGCATGGAGCTGCCTCGAATCTCTTCTCGCTGCGCGGGCTTGTTCTGGCCCGCTGCTCCTTCTCGGCGCGCGGGCCTCCTCTCGGCGCGCGGGGTGCTTCTCGGGGTGGGGGCTGCACCGATCCAGAGCGACGCAGGCCACACGTTCTTGACGGAGTGCTGAGAGAGACGGCACGAACCGCGCACCACGCGTGCGCTCTCGCGCGGTAGGCTTGAAGCGGGAGGAGGCATGGGGTGGCCCCAAAGCCCGGCGAGTTCGAAGCATGCGAGTGTGAGGACGTTAGCTCCTCAGTGGCGTTTGCTGTACCGACGGGCGCATGAGCAGCCTCGGAAACGGCAACGGCCGCGTCTCTCTCGCTCTGGAGAAGGCGGTTGCCGGTGAGCGCATCACGGATGACGACGCGCTCGCGCTTCTGCGCAGCGCTGATCTCGTTCGCGTTGGCAAGGCCGCCGACGCGGCGCGCAGAGAGCGCACCGACGGCGAGGTCGTGACGTTCATCATCGACCGCAACGTCAACTACACGAACGTCTGCCACACCGACTGCGACTTCTGCGGCTTCTACCGTCGGCCGGGCGACCGGGCTGAGGGCTACCTGCTGCCGAAGCCGGTCATCTTCAAGAAGATCGAAGAGGCGCTCGCCATCGGCGGCACCGGCCTCCTGATGCAGGGCGGTCACCACCCCGATCTCGGCATCGACTACTACGAAGACCTCTTCCGGTCGATCAAGTCGCGGTACCCAATCCACCTCCACGCGCTGTCGCCGCCGGAGATCCATCACATCTCACGCCGCTCACGGCTCACCATCGCTGAGGCGATCGCCCGGCTTCGCGATGCGGGTCTCGACTCGATTCCGGGCGGCGGCGCTGAGATCCTCGTCGACCGTGTACGGGACATCATCGCGCCGAAGAAGACCAAGAGCGCTGAGTGGCTCGGCGTGATGCGCGAAGCCCATCGCCTCGGCATCTCCACGACCGCGACGATGATGTACGGACATGTCGAAACGCTTGAGGATCGCGTCGAGCACATGCGCCTGATCCGGGGGCTGCAGGATGAGCTGGGGGGCTTCCGCGCGTTCATCTCCTGGACCTTCCAGCCCGACGGCACCCGCCTTGCGGCCCAGGTCAGTCACTATCCGACCTCGTTCGACTACCTCCTCATGCAGGCGGTGAGCCGTCTCTACCTCGACAACGTCGACCACATCCAGTCGAGCTGGGTCACGCAGGGCATGAAGGTGGGCCAGGTGGCGCTTTCGTTCGGCGCCGACGACATGGGCTCCGTGATGATCGAGGAGAACGTCGTCTCGGCCGCCGGCACGACCCATCGCGCCTCGACCGGCGACTTCGTCCGCGCGATCAGGGCGCTCGGCAAGAAGCCCGTGCAGCGAGACACGCTCTACCGCCATCTCAAGACCTGGTAAGCGCGAAGGACGGTTCCCGATCCTCCGGCTCGGCGTGCACCCGCCGTTGGCGTGCGTCGGCCTCGACTGCGTCCGGGCGCCATCTACAGTTAGAGTCGGTGGTTACTGCATCGGTTATCACGGACGTCGTGACCGGTCTGATCGGCGACGCGGGCATCTACGCGATCTTCGCGCTCATGCTGCTCGATGCCGTGTTCCCCGCTGCGAGCGAGCTTGTGATGGTGTTCGGTGGAGCGCTGGCAGCAGGCGCGCTCGCAGGCTCCGACGTCGTGCTTTTTGGCTGGCACATCGAGTCGCCGACGAGCGCGTTCGTCGCCATTGCGCTTGCCGGGTCGATCGGATACTGGCTCGGCGCGATCCTCGGGTGGTGGATCGGCCTGTGGGGCGGCCGTCCGTTCCTTGTCCGCTACGGGCGATACCTCCACCTGGGGCCGGAGCGGCTTGCACGCGCCGACCGATGGTTCGAGCGGCGCGGCGACTGGGCCGTCTTCCTCGGCCGGGTGCTGCCGGTCGTGCGCTCGTTCGTCTCGATTCCCGCCGGCGCGATGAGGCTGCGGTTCTGGCCATACACGTGGTCGACGCTGCTCGGCTCATCCCTGTGGGCATTCGCGTTCACGGGAATCGGGTTCGCGGTCGGCTCGAGGTGGCAGGCGTTCCACGGGAGCTTCCGGTATGCGGACATCGCCGTGGTCGCGGCCATCGGGCTGGCGGTGGGATTCGTGGCAGTTCGCTATGCGCTTCGTCGTCGGCGCGCCGCGCTCGCGCAGGACACGGGCGCGGCCGGATAGACAACCGTTCGGTTTGAAGGAAGCGGCGGGTACACTCGACGCTCGTGTCCATCCCGTTAACGGATGTGAGGGCACAGTACGCCTCCCTGGAGGCTGAGCTGCATGCACGGATCGCGTCGGTGGTCGACTCCGGGCACTTCATTCTCGGTCCCAACGTGCGAGGGTTCGAGCAGGAAGCGGCTCGCTACCTCGGCGTCGAGGCAGCCGTCGGTGTCGCGAACGGAACCGACGCGCTGATCCTCACGCTCGAAGCGCTGGGCGCCGGGCCAGGCGACGAGGTTATCTGCCCGGCCTTCACGTTCTTCGCGACGGCTGAGGCGATTGCGCGCGTCGGCGCCACCCCCATCTTCTGCGATATCGAGCCCGAGACGCTGAACCTCGATCCTGTAGATGCCGCCCGCCGGGTCACGTCCCAGACCAAGGCGATCGTCGCCGTTCACCTTTTTGGCCGGCCGGCACCGATCAGTGCGCTGCCCGCCGGGATCCCCGTCGTCGAGGACGCGGCTCAGGCGTTCGGCGCCGGGAGCGCGCAGTCGCGGGCTGGCTCCTGGGGGGTTGCGGCGGCGTTCAGCTTCTTCCCGACCAAGAACCTGTTCTGCTTCGGCGATGGGGGACTCGTTGCCACCGACGATCTCGAGCTTGCCGACCGCGTGCGAGCGCTCCGCTTCCATGGTTCCACCGACAAGGAGACGTTCGGCCTCGTGGGCCACAACTCGCGGCTCGACGAGATCCAGGCTGCCGTGCTCCGTACCTTCCTGCCCCATGTCGACGACTGGAACGGGCTCCGGCGCGAGGCCGCCTTGCGCTATGAGGAGGTTGGCTTAGGGCGCGTCTGCCAGCTTCCGCGCTCTGAGGCCGGCCACGTGTTCCAACTCTACGTCGTGCGCTCGCGTGAGCGGGATCGCCTGCTCAGGTCGCTCGCCTCCGCCGGGGTCGCTGCGCGCCCGTACTACCGCACGCCGCTGCACCTCCAGCCGGCCTTCGCATATCTCGGCTATACCGAAGGGAGCCTTCCTGAGACGGAGCGCGCCGCCAGCGAGAACGTCGCACTGCCGATGTGGGCGGGGATCGGCCGCGCCGACCAGGAGAAGGTTGCCGCCGCAGGACGGGCGGCAGTTGTGGTCGAAGCGAGCCCATGAAACTGATGAACCGTTACCGGATCTGGCAGGCCGCGGTTGATGCTGGGCTGATCACCCTTGCCTGGTGGGCCGCGTTCCAGCTGCGCTTCGAGCAGATGATTCCGCGCTTCTACCAGGGGTACCTCGAGCTCGAGATCTTTGCGACCGTCGTCGGCATCAAGCTGGCGGTGCTCGTGGCCTTCGGCCTGTACAATCACTGGTGGCGGTACGTATCGCTGCGCGACATCTGGGCTGTCGTGCGCGCATGCGCCTTCGGAGCGCTCGTTGCGGCGCTCGTCATTCTCCTCTGGGACCCGTACGTCGTTCGACTTCCGCGCGGCGTGTTCCTGATCGATGGAATCCTGGCGATTGCCCTCGTCGGTGGCGCGCGTGTTCTCGCACGAACGCTGGTCGAGCGGCCGCTTTCGGGCAGGCTCGGCAGAGCGGCAGGAACGCGCGTGCTGATCGTCGGAGCCGGCGATGCCGGCGCCCTGATCATCAAGGAGATGCAGCGCAACAGGAGCCTGCGCTACCGGCCGGTGGGGCTCGTCGACGACGATCCGCGCAAGCAGAACCTGCGGCTTCACGGGGTTCGCGTTCTCGGCACAACCGACGAGCTTGGCAGCATCCTCGAGAGCGTGCGGCCCGCGGAGGTGATCATCGCGATACCGTCCGCCGCCGGGGATACGCGCCAACGCATCGTCAATGCCTGCCGGGACTCGGGCGTGCCGG
This sequence comes from Actinomycetes bacterium, assembly GCA_026708005.1. Taxonomy (GTDB): domain Bacteria; phylum Actinomycetota; class Thermoleophilia; order Gaiellales; family Gaiellaceae; genus JAPOVR01. The sequence goes on along the minus strand of JAPOVR010000107.1, from coordinate 63,216 downwards.
TCAAGACGCTGCCGACCGTCAACGAGCTGATCTCCGGCGACCTCGAGCTGGCGCGACAGCTGCGCGAGGTTCAGGTCGAGGACGTCCTGGGCCGCGAGCCGGTACGGCTCGATCTGCCGTCGATTGCCTCCTACATCGGAGGAGAGACGGTGCTGGTTACCGGCGCCGGTGGCTCGATCGGCTCTGAGCTGTGTCGTCAGATCGCCTCTCTTCAGCCAGAGCGCGTCATTCTCGTTGACCACGCAGAGAACAACCTCTTCGAGATCGACCGCGAGCTCGTGGAGGAACGCCGCTTTGCGGCGGTCGTCCCGGTGCTCGCTGACGTCAAGAACCGGGCAAAGCTGCAGGAGATCTTCGCCGACTACCGCCCTGCTGTCGTCTTCCATGCGGCCGCCTACAAACACGTGCCGCTGATCGAGGCCAACCCGCTGGAGGCGGTTCGCAACAACGTCGTGGCGACGAAGCGCATGGTCGAGGTGACGGAGGCGCACGGCGTGAAGGCGTTCGTGCTCGTGTCCACCGACAAGGCTGTCGACGCACGAAACGTCCTGGGCCAGTCGAAGGCCCTGTGCGAGTGGCTCGTCTCCGCGGCCGCCGACGGCAACAGCACGACCCGGTTTCTCTCGGTTCGCTTCGGGAACGTGCTGGCGTCCTCGGGCAGCGTCATCCCGCTGTTTCGGCGCCAGATAGCGAGGGGTGGCCCGGTGACCGTGACCCACCCGGAGATGGCCCGGTACTTCATGACAATCCCTGAGGCGGCACAGCTGATCATCCAGGCGGGAGCGATCGGCTCCGGGGGCGACGTGTTCGTGCTCGACATGGGCGCTCCGATGAAGATCGTCGATTTGGCGCACAACATGATCCGGCTGTCGGGCCTCGAGCCCGAGACCGATGTTGCGATCGAGTTCATCGGCCCGAGGCCCGGCGAGAAGCTGGAAGAGAACCTCTGGGGTGAAGGAGAGACACCGGCGCCGACGACGCACCCCAAGATCTTCCGCTGCTTGGCGGCGCCGGTCGAGCCGGCGTGGCTTGCGCAGGAGCTCGTTGATCTCGAGCGGCTGGTCGAGGCCGGGGAGACCGTCGAGGTGGTCGCCCATCTTGGCGGGCTCTTGTCAGCGCCGCGCGGGCCGACCGCCGAGGCGCGCGAGACCCTCTCGGAGCACCGCTAGCCGCGCTTCTCCGTCGAGACGACGCCGGCTGCGAGGAGGAGCTCGAGCATCACCTCCGGGTCGCGGCGCGCTCTAGGTCTGCTCTCGTGTCGCCGCACGAGCTCGAGCGCGTGTGGATCGGAGAGGGGACGGAGGCGCCCGTCGCGTATCAGCATCTCGTCGACGCCGCCGAGGCGCCCGCCGTACGTGGTGTACACGGGCACACCGAGTGCAGCGGCCTCACGGTTCATCGTGCCTCCGGCTGAGACCACGAGGTCTGAGAGCCCGATCAGGCTCTGGGCGTCGACGGCTCGATCGGGCACGATGAGGCCCGTCGAGGCGATCGTCTGGAGAAACGCCCGCTGCCCGTCGGTGCGGGGGAGCACGACGGTCGCAACGCCGGCCTGTGCTGCGAGGTGGTCGATGAGCTGTGGAAATAGGCGGTTCGAGCGCCGGTGGTAAAGCGACACGTCGGGCGGAGTTCGGACGACGACGAGGAGGCGCTCGAGATCGACGCCGAGCTCGTCGAGCACTGCCGGGTCTGGCTCGAAGTCCGCGAGGTAGTATTCCTCCTTCAGCCCTTCGTACTGGAGGAGCTTCGGTGGCCTGACGCCGTAGCGCGCGAGCCGATCGACCGGGATCGCGGCGGGCACGACGACGCGCGTTGCGGCCCGACAGCCGAGCTGGTGCTGCAGGACGGCATACTCGTAGTCGAAGGTCGTGGCGCTCGGGATGCCTCTGCGACGGGCTGTGATGGTCAGCTCGTGCGATCCGTGCGCCAGCGCGAGGTCGAACCGGCGTCCGCGAGCCCACCGCGCCAGCGTTGGCAGGCGGGAGGCCAGCGCACGGAACTTGCCCGCGCGGGAGCGCCCGCCGTGCCGGCCCAGGCGCTGGGCCTCGATGCCGTGCAGCTCGAGCAGCTCGAGCGTCTGCGCATAGGCGCGTGTCGTGACCTCGATCTCCGCGCCCCGCTGGCGCAGCAGCGCGATGAGCGGTCGAAACACGAGCACGTGGGCCGGAGCGGTGATGTCGATCCAGACGCGCACTACACGAGCGCCGCTTGTCGCGAGCGCTGCTCCCACCACAGAGTGAACGAGAGCAGACCCCAGAGCTGGCGGCTGAGGTCCTCCTCACGGGCGATGTGGCGGTCGAGCAGGCGTGTCACCGCGCGCGGCTCGAAGAATCCGTGGCTGCGGATCGTCTCCGCCGCCAACACCTCGCGGGCGAAGGGGGCGAGCTCGCCCCGCAGCCACGCCGCGGCAGGAATCGAGAAGCCCCGCTTCGGCCCGGCGACGATCCCCGGCGGGAGCAGGGGAGCGAGCGCGCTCCGCAGCAGCCGCTTCTTCGCAAACCCCCGTACCTTGTGGGACCGCGGCAGCGCGAAGGCGAAGTCGGCGACGAGCGTATCGAGGAACGGGACCCGTACCTCGAGCGAGTGGGCCATGCTTGCCCGGTCTGTTCGGACCAGGAGATCATCAGCCATGAGCACGCCGACATCGACGTCTTGCAAGCGGGCGAGCTCGTCGGCGCCCTCGGTCTCGGCGTAGCGCGCACGCAAGAGGTCTACCGGGTCAAGCCAGCTGCGCCGATCCGGGTTGACGAGCTCCGCCCGAGCCTCGCTCGAGAAGATCTCTTTCCACGCGTGATGGCGCTCGAGCGCTGGCAGGCCGAGGCCGCGCGCGAACCGCTTCGCCTTGTAGTCGAAGCTCACCCGCCGCGACGAGCTCGGGAGCCGCTCGGCGATGCCGAGGAGCGCCGGCGAAAGCCACTCCAGGCGGGGCGCGAGCTCGTCGGCGACGTAGGTGTAGTAGCCGCCGAAGAGCTCGTCGCCGCCCTCGCCTGAGAGGACGACCTTGACGTGGTCGGCGGCAAGCCGTGCGACGAGGTAGGTGGGCAGGACGGCAGAATCCGCGAACGGCTCGTCGAAGGCTTCGACAATCTCTGGCAGCAGCGCTGCTGCGTCCGGCCGCAGCACCAGCTCGTGGTGCTCCGTGCGATAGCGCCTCGCGGCGAGCCGAGCCAACTCGAGCTCGTCGAAGCTCCGCTCCTCGAAGCCGATCGAGAACGAGCTGAGCGTTCCCTCCCCCTCCTGTGAGGCGAGCGCGGCGAGCGCGGAGGAGTCGATGCCGCCCGAGAGCAGCACCCCGACCGGGACGTCGCTGACGAGGTGGGCACGAACCGAGTCTCGCAGGCGGGCGCGGAGCTCCTCCGCGAGCGTCGTCCAACTGTCGGTGCGGGGGCAAACAGCGGGGTCGGCCCCCGCGCGCGCAAACCGCTCCAGCTCGAGCGAGCCATCTGCTCCCGCAAGCAGTCTGTGGCCCGCCGGTAGCTTGCGGACGCCGCGATCGATCGTGTAGGGCGCGGGAACCGCGTTGAACGCGAGGAAGGCCTCGAGCGCGTCGAGATCGATCTCTCCGGGCGGCACGGCCTTGAGCTCGGAGGCGAACATGAGCTCTCCCGCTCCGAGCCGGTAGTAGAGAGGCTTGATGCCGAACCGGTCGCGGGCAAGCAGTAGCTGCCGGCGGCGAGCATCCCAGAGCGCGATCGCGAACATGCCGCGCAGCAGCGAGAGGAACTCCGGACCTCGCTCTTCATACAGGTGGACGAGCACCTCCGTGTCGCTGTGCGTCGTGAAGGTGTGGCCGCGCTGCTCCAGGCCGGCGCGGAGCTCGCGGTAGTTGTAGATCTCGCCGTTCTGGATGACCTGGACGGTCTGGTCTTCGTTGCCAATCGGCTGATCGCCGCCGTCGATGTCGATGATCGCCAATCGCCGCATTGCCAGAGCGACGGACCCGTCGACGTAGCGTCCTTCGCCATCGGGGCCACGGTGGACGAGCCTGCTGTTCATGCGCTGCAGCAAGCCCTCATCCGCCCGCCCGCCGCGGAGAGACAAGAGCCCGCAGATCCCGCACACGCCGGCGAGTCTAGTGGGCGCTTGCGTCGTGCCCGCCGCAGGGGGCTGGGGTGTGTGGCTGGCTGGCGTGGCTGGGCAGTGTGGCCGGCCGGCGCGACAGGCGGGCGGTGTAGCTGGGGACGCGGCCAGAGACGGCGTGGCTGCGGAGGCGGCACGAGGAGGCCTCGCTCGGAAAGTGCTACATGTTGGGTCGGCACGGCCGGGAGGCACGGCCGGCCGGTGCGGCCGCGGAGCGTTGGTGCAGTTTTGTCACATTCTTGTGACAGTTGCACGAATGCTGTGCGCTTTTCTGGGCTACCCTCCCCTGGGTGGTGGTGGGGGGCGGACTGCCCTTGGCCGCGGCTGGCGCTGGTGCCCTTTGCGGCGCCTCGCGCCCGGGCGCGCCGGGGGCAGGGGCTGGCACGGGGCGCGCCGGGGTGGTGCAGGCGCGGTGACGGGAGGGCCTGGGCTGGCTGGCGCAGGCTAGGCGCATGCCCGCTCGTTCCGCAGTCGCTGGGTGGCGGCCAGGTCGAGATCGTAGTCCTCGGGAAGGTGGATCAGCTTCTCCACATCCTTGAGGCGACGGATGACCACGCCGTAGTCACGCTCGGCCGCCTCGATTGAGACGTAGCCCTCAACGACATCCTGGAGCACCGCGTCCGGGTCGCGCTCAAGCGGCGGGTAGTAGCCTCCTCCACCCGGCAGGGAAAGGAAGATCTCGGCCTCGGGCGGGAGCCGCCGCTGGAGTTTCGGGTCGACGTGGCTGCCGTCTGAGAGCCAGAAGTCGCCTTTCGCTCCATCCGCACCGCCGAGGTAGCCGCGAGGCGGGAAGCGAACGCGGTCGGCCTGGGATGAGACGATCCAGTCGCTTGCCGAGAGGAGGCCGACCCTCATCGTCTGGCCGACGCCGCCACGGAACGTGCCGGGTCCCCCCGAATCCTGCCGGATCTCGCGTCGGTGTAGGATGAGTGGCGAGACCGTCTCGACCACTTCAGCAGGGATGCCGGCGACCCCGCTCGGGAACCCCGTGTTGCCGAGCCCGTCCTTGTTGGGGCGTGCGCCCGTGCCGCCGCAGCTGAAGAGGGCGAAGGTGAACTGGCCTCGTTCGTCAAAGCCGCGCATCTGGCTAATCCAGATACCCGCGGCACCCTCGGCTGTCACCTGCTCTGGCACGATCTTGGTGAGCGCCCCGAAGAGCAGGTTCGGCACGAGGTGGCCGATGATATGGCGGCCGGCGACCGGCGCGGGGCGCTGAGCATTGAGGATGCAGCCCGGGGGGGCGCGCACCTCGACGGGCCGGAACGATCCCTCGTTGTTGGGCACCTCTGGATTGACTGCCGCCTTGAAACAGAACGTCGTGTACGCCAGCGTGTAGTTGAGGACGACGTTGATGCCGAGCTTGCTCTCGGGCGAGGTGCCATCGAAGTCGACCACGATGCTGTCGTCGGCCACCTCGATTGCGCAAGCAAGCCTGATCGGGTCGTCCTCCAGGAAGCCGTCTGAGAAGGTCTCGTTCTCGTAGATCCCGTCGGGCATCGCGCGAAACGCATCGCGCATGGCTGCCTCCGAGCGGTCGAGGATCTGATCGCTCACGTCCTCGATCGTCTCGAGCCCGAAGTCGTCCATGAACTCGAGCAGACGGCGCCCGCCGACGTCGTTGCACGCGACTTGGGCGTGGATATCGCCCAGGATCACGTCTGGTGTGCGGACGTTCTCCTCGATGAGCGCAAACAGGTCGCGGTTTGGCTCGCCGCGCTCGTAGAGCTTCATGATCGGAATCGCGAGGCCTTCCTCGTACACGTCGCGCGCGTCTGCGGCCAGGCCTCGCCCGCCGATGTCGGCTGCATGGCACGTGTTGCCGAAGAACGCCACGACCCGCTCGCCCAGGAACACGGGCGTCACGATCGTCAGGTCGTTCAGCTGACCCGACGTAAACCACGGGTCGTTTGTGATCAGGATATCGGCGGGCACCAGCTCCTCGGTCGGGAACACCCGAAGGAAGTGGCGCATCGAGGTGGCCATCGAGTTGATGTGCCCCGGCGTGCCGGTGACCGACTGGGCGATCATGTTGCCGCGCGCATCGAAGACGCCTGCCGAGAGGTCTTCGGACTCGCGCAGGACCGTCGAGAACGACGTCCGGATCAGCGCGGCGGCCTGCTCGTTGCAGACCGAGATCAGGCGGTTCCAGAGAACCTCGAGCCCGATCGCGTCCAGTGTGGTGCCGCGGTCGCTAGTCATAGGTGCACGTCAGGTTGCCAAGCCTGTCGACCTCGATGCTCGCGCGCGGACCGATGACGGCCGTCGACTCACGCTCCTCGACGATGGCCGGCCCCGCAAGCTGCGCGCCGGCCGGGAGGGTATAGCGGTCGTAGACGGGCGTGTCCTCGTATCCACCTAGCTCGTTGAAGTAGACAGGGCGGCGGCTCTTCGGAGAGGCGTCGGAGTCCGACCCCTCCTGGCCGGTCTCCCCGCCCGCGAGCGGCGGCTGAGGGCCGCTGAGCGCCACTCGCCAGTTGAGCGCCTCGGTCGCGAGCTCGGGTGCAACACGCCCGTAGAGCTCTGCGTAGACGCGCTCGAACGCCTCGATGATGGCGGGCAGCGCACGCTCGTCGAGGCGGCCGTCAGGCAGCGGCACGCTGACCTCGTGGCCCTGGCCGACGTAGCGCAGGTCGGCGCGCCGCTCGATCGAGATCTCCTCGCGCGAGACTCCTGAGCTCTCCAGCACGGCGATGCCCTCGCTGCTCATCTCGTCCAGCAGACTGTTTGCTCGCGCCCAGTCGGTCTCGTCGAGCCGCTCCAGCGACGTGCGGACGTAGTCGAACACGAGCGGCGCGGCGAGGAAGCCCAGCGTTGAGCCGACTCCTGCGCCGAGCGGCACGATCACCGACGGGCTGTCGAGCAGCGAGCCCACGCCGTAGGCGTGGACCGGCCCCGCGCCTCCGAAGGCGAAGATCGGGAACGCTCGCTGGTCCTTGCCGCGCTCGGTGAGGTGCACCCGCGCCGCGCTCGCCATGCTCTCGTTGACGATCTGGTGGATGCCCCAGGCCGCCTCGGTCACGTCGAGGCCGAGCGGCTCGGCCACATGCTCGCGAATCGCCTCGCGGGCTGCCTCGATGTCGAGCCGCATGCGGCCGCCGAGGAACGAGGCGGGGTCGACGTAGCCGAGGACGACGTCGGCGTCTGTAACGGTTGGTTCGGTGCTGCCGTATCCGTAGCAGGCCGGGCCTGGGTTGGCGCCTGCGCTCTGGGGTCCCACGCGCAGGAGCCCGAGGGGATCGATGCGCGCAATTGAGCCGCCCCCGGCTCCGATCTCCACCATGTCGATCACCGGAATCCGGACTGGGAGCCCCGAGCCCTTCTTGAAGCGATAGGCTCGATCAACCTCGAACTCAGGTGTGGTTAGCGGCCGTCCTTCCTCGACAACACAAAGCTTGGCCGTCGTTCCGCCCATGTCGAATGACAGGAGGTCGTCGTGGCCGGCACGCTGGCCTAGCGAGGCGGCGGCGAGCGCGCCTCCGGCCGGCCCCGACTCGAGAATACGAACGGGATAGCGCTTCCCGGTGTCGACGGTTGCCACACCTCCCGAGCTGAGCATGACGAGGAGAGCCGCGTCGATGCCAATCGACCTGAGCCGCCGCTCAAGCTCGCCGAGGTAGCGATCGACGAGGCCCTGGACGTACACGTTGCAGACCGTGGTCGAGGTGCGCTGGAACTCCTTCAGCTCAGCGGCGACATCCGAGGAGAGCGAGACCCGCAGGTCCGGGGCGATCTCCGCGAGCACAGCTGCCACGGCCCGCTCGTGGGCGTCGTTCTTGTAGGAGTGCAGCAGGGATACCGCGACCGCGCCCACCTCGTTCTCGATGAGCTCGGCCGCTAGTGCTTCGACCTCCTCAGGCCGGAGCGGCGTGAGCACGCTTCCGTCGGAGAGGATTCGCTCATCGACCTCGAGCCGCAGGTAGCGTGGCACGAGGGGCCGTGGGTTCTCGAGAAAGAGGTCGTACATGTCATAGCGATGCTCACGCCCGATCTCAAGCGCGTCTCGAAAGCCCTTGGTAGTGATCAGCGCGGTGCGGTCCCCCGTGCGCTCGATGATGGAGTTTGCGACGAGCGTCGTGCCGTGGATCACGGAATGCACGGCTTCTGCGGCCGCACCGGCCGCTTCAAGCCCGGCTCGCGCGACCTCCTCGACGGCGAGCGACGGGTTCTCAGGGGTGGTCAGGCTCTTGTTGATAGCGAGCTCGCCCGTTGCGTCATCGATGAGAGTGAGGTCTGTGAAGGTGCCGCCGATGTCGATTCCCAAACGCACGGATTGAGCGCTTGGCGCGGACGGGGTATCTTTCATCGGGCTCATCGGGCGGGCGCAGCGTGCTGGAGGGCTCTGCGGCGTCGGCGGAGCCTATCCGCTTTCCTGCACGAGGCTGCTGGTGAAGCCGCTGGGAGAGATCCGCTTTTTGGCACAGAACCGTGGTCAGCGGCGAAGACGAAGGCGGCGGTGCCTCGGGACGTGTCTCTACGTGATGTCCCGGCTCGGCGGCTTGGTGTGGAGCCCGGCGTGCGGCCGCTTAGCGGCGCTCCTGGGGCGTTGCGAGTCGTCGAGCAGGTACGAACACCGCAAAAGGGCAGCCCGCCCCCACCCACCACCCGGGGGAGAGTAGCCCAGAAAAGCGCACGGATTGCGCGCTATCTGCCACAGAAGCGTCACGAAACTGTGCCAACCCTGCTCGGCCAGGCCTCGGCCGAGGAGCCGCGAAGCCCAGAGGGAGGAGGGCCTGGGCGCGTGGCAAGGCCGACAGCGCATCACCAGCCAGCTTCCGCCCCCTGTCCTGGCGCTGGAAGGCTCTCTGGCCCGGCCTCCGAGGCGCTCTGCGAGAACAGCCCATCCCAATGCGCACACGTGGCACCTGGCCGCGCCGGGGCCAGCCTGCGCCACAGCGAACGTTGCTGAGGTCCTGTGGCTGCGGGGCTGCGCCGGAGATCGGGCGGCAGGTAGCCGAGGCTGTCAGCTGGGCGTGCCGTACTGGTCGTAGCGCATCGCTTGGTGTGCCTGCACGGGGTCTTCGCCCTGCAGAATGCGCTGCCGCAGTGCCCGCTCGTAGCTGCGGGCGTTCTCGGCGCCCACGAGCACCTCTTCGACGTCGTCCCCTGGGATGAAGATGGTGCCGCTTCCGTCGGCGACAACCCAGTCTCCCGACGCCACGTCGATGCCCGAGCATCGAATCGGCTTGCCGAATCCGCCAAAGCCCGTGCGCTCGCGGACGGTGGTCGTGGTGACGCCCCGTGCGAAAAGGGGGAACGTCTGGGCGCGCATGTCGTCGAGATCGCGCGTCACGCCGTCGATGACCGTCCCGACAATGCCCGCGCGCTCGGCGCAGAGCGCGGCGATGCTGCCGAACGAGTTGAGGCCTGATCGGCCGCCGTTGGCGAACACGAGGACATCGCCAGGCTCGCACTCGGCGATTGCCTCAAGCGTGCCGATCGTTGTCGAGTAGGTGAACTCTGGCCCGAGCAGGATCGGCATCACGCGTCCGGCGATCCGCGAACAGTCGTCCCACATCCGCACGATGCCCTCCGCGGTCTGCTCGCGGTGGCCCAGCCGATCGAGCCCGTCCGCGACGTCCGGCGTCGCCAGGGCGCGGAAGCGGTCGGCGAGTGCGAGGCGGTGGGCGATCGGGTCGGTCACTGGCTGCAGTATCGGTGTTCTCGATTCACGATGCTGCGCTTGCCGACGCCGGCGGGGGACGCTTCCGCCCCACCGGGGTTGTGTGGGGGTCATTGACCACGCTGCACCTGGTCCGGCGTACCCTCTGAGTCCCAACCTCAACGCCCCACCCGGGCTGCGGGGATCGAGCGTCCACTGCGCACGGGGCCTCCGTGCTGTCTGCGACGGCACCGGCTGCTGCGACCAGACCCGCTCGCGACCGGCTCATAGGCCATGTCATGACCTCGCTCGAGCTGGCCTGTGTCTCTACGACCAGGCGGGCTCGACGACGGTTCCGCCGCCGAAGTCGACGCGGACGACCTCCAGCGACGAGCCCCAGCTGGGCTCGTCCTGAAGCACCTCCGAGCGCACGCGCTCGGCTTCCTCAGCGGTTGGGAAGAACACGACGACACGCTCGGTGTCGTGGCTTAGGAGGCCGTAGAAGACGAGATCAGGGGTGCCGTCGGTCAGCATTGCGCGGAGCTCCCTACGTCCGTTCGCTGTTCGAGCGTGCGCTCCTGCGCTGGGCTGCCCGCGCAGCTGTCCAAGCTTGGGATGATCCTGTGGCCCTCGGTGCGCGGGACAGAGGTCGGCCAGCCGCGACCCAGTGACCAACCCGCACTCCAGCGGCTGTAGTGCCCGCGCAGAGTGGGTGCGGTTTCGTGACGCTTCTGTGACAGATCGCGCGCAATCCCTGCGCTTTTCTGGGCTACTCTTCCCCGGGTGGTGGGTGGGGGGCGGGCTGCCCTTCGTGGCTTTCGTGGCGGCCTGTGGCGGCTTGCACCGCGCCAAGCCACGGTCGACTCTCGTACCCAGCGAAGACTAGGCTGGTACGTGCGCTATGGCCTCTGCTCCTGTCCAGCATGCACGCGAGCGGCGCTGCGATCCGCCGCTTGCCGACCCGTTCTCGAAGGACCCCGCCGCCGAACGGTTCCTGGAGCATCTGAACTCGGTGCTCGCGCCGTACGCGGATGCTGACTACGCAGACGTGGACGAGGAGCTCCCGACCCTGCACGTGGTGGGCGTCCCGAGGTCGGGAACGACGTTGCTCTACCAGACGATCGCTCACGGCCTCGACGTTGCCTACGTCACGAACCTCGTCGCGGCGTTCTGGCGAGCGCCCGTGTACGGCCTGCTGCTCGCTCAGAAGCTGGGAGTGGACAACGCCGCCTCGTCGTTTGGCTCCACCTTCGGGCGCACCGCTGGGATCGCCGAGCCGCACGAGTTCGGCTACTTCTGGAATGCGCACCTGCGCTACCCGGACCTCTGTGAGCGTCCTCCCGAGCACGAAGCCACCATCGACTGGCCTGGGCTGTGCCGCGTCATCGTCAACATGGCAGCCGTTGCGGGAAAGCCGATGGCGTTCAAGCCGATGCTGCTGATGTGGCATCTCGAAGCTGCCGTCCGATCGATGCCGAGGACATGTATGGTGTGGATCCGCCGCGATCCGGCGGAGACCGCGCTCTCGTTGCTGCGCATGCGCATGGGCATGTTCGGGACGTACGAACGATGGGCATCGCTACGGCCCGGCGGCCCGTCGTGGCTCGAGGAGGAGCCCCCCGCGCGACAGGTTGCCTTGCAGGTGCTGCGGCTCGAGCGAACCCTCGAGGACGCCGCAGCCCGGCTTGGACCCGAGCGGGTCGCGACAGTTCGCTATGAAGAGCTTTGTGCCGATCCGATGAGCGTGCTGGCGCAGACCCGCGACCTGCTCGCTTCGCACGGCCATACGCCGGCGTGGCGGAGGACGTCGCTGCCGCACTTCGAGCGCCACGTCGTCGACGACGTCAGGGCCGAGTTCGGCTCTCAGGTCGAGGAAGCGCTCGCGTCGTGCTCGGAGGCGGGGTCTGGCCTGGCACAGCGATGAGCAGCACACCGAAGGTGCTGGGGCAGATCGTTGCTCCGCTGATCAACCCCAACGAGCCCGAGGCGCAGGTTGTCGAGATCGCCGTCGAGCACTCTTCGCACGTTGTGCAGGGCACGGCTGTCTGCACACTCGAGACGAGCAAGGCGACGGTTGTCGTCGAGTCGCACCTCGAGGGGTACGTCGGTGGGCTGAGGGTGACCCTCGATGAGCGAGTGACCGCGGGCGATGTGATCTGCGAGCTCTACGAGTCGGCGCCAGCCGCCTCGCAGGTCACGGCTCGGCCGGCGGTAGCGACGCCGAGGGGCCTCAAGATGACGCGAAAGGCCGAGAGGCTCGCTCGCGAGAACGACGTCGATCTTTCGCTCTTGCCCACACATCGCTTCGTGACCGAGGCCGACGTGCAGGCGCTGATCGAAGAGGCCGCGGGCGAGGTCGAGCTGGATGAGGGACTGTCCGCCGCCGTCCACGACCTGACCGCGGTCATCTTCGGCGCCGGCGGCCATGCCAAGTCGCTGATCGAGCTGCTCCGCGCGGGTGACGAGCTTGAGCCGCTCTGCGTGCTGGACGACCAGCCTGGCGAGCGCACCGAGCTGCTCGGCGTGCCGATCCTCGGTGGGCGCGAGTACCTCTCGCCGCTGCGCTCGGCCGGGCTTCGGCTCGCCCTTAACGCTGTGGGTGCGATTGGGCGCATGCACGAGCGCGCCGCGATCTTCGATGTGCTCCGGGCCGAGGGCTTCGAGTTAGCGACGGTCGTCGATCCCGGTGCCTCGGTTGCCTCCTCGGCGCGCCTCGAGCCGGGCGTTCAGGTGTTCGCGGGCGTCGTGATCGGCGCCGACGCTCGCATCGGCCGCGGGGTGATCATCAACTCCGGGGCTGTTGTCTCGCACGACTGCGTGATCGGTGAGTACTCGCACATTGCTCCTGGTGCCATCCTGGCCGGGGAGGTCGAGGTGGGTGGCGAAGTGTTGGTAGGTATGGGAGTGACGGCACCTGTCGGTCTTCGCATCGGCGCAGGCGCGATCGTCGGCAACGGCTGCGTGCTGCGGGCCGACGTGGCCTCGGGCACGATCATCTCGGCGGGGACCGTCTGGCCACCTGCCGAGCGTTCCTCCTGATGCGGAGCACGTTGTTCCGTCGTTCTTCCGAGGGGCTGGGGTATCGAGCGGAACGAGTGCGGCGGCGGCCCCCGTCTAGCGGACAGCAGTGCGAGAACGGCGGGCGCGGACAAACCGAGGCTCCGACGCCCGTCGCGGGCTGTTGTGCACTCAAGGTCGCTTTCGAGACGCAACACAAGGGGCGCCCCACCGCACTGTGCGAGCGGCGGCTTCGCGCGGGCCACCCGAGCAGTACGTGGCGAGACGTTCTTCCTGTCTCCCTGCGCACCCTTCGCGCGCACTCGGGGCGGCTCTGATCGCAGCTCAGGCGCCGGCTGAGTGCTGGGCGGCTCTCGTCATAGTCGCGGCAGGGGTCCATTGCGGGGCGGTTCGGCTCATGGCTCAGGCGAGGGTCGGTTGCGAGCGCTCTTCGCCGTGTTCCGGCAACGCGGCTGCGGCAGGGCGGCTGCGTGCGCGCTCGGCAGGCACAGCGGGCGGTGAGCCAGGTGGGGCGACGAGCCCGGCGGAACGGCCTCGCGGGAGAGCCCCGTGGAGCGGGCGTCCGATGGAGCGGCCTCGCCCCTCAGAGCGGCCGCCCGGTGAGGGGGCGAGCACAGCGGCCGGCGAGCCAGGGGGGGCGACGGGCCAGACGGAACGGCCCCGTGGGAGGGCTCCGCGGAGTGGCCGCTCGGTGAAGTAGCCGTGCGGAGTTGGCACAGTCTCGTGACGATGTTGTGACAGATCGTGTGAAAGCCTTGCGTCGCTGTGGGCTACCCTCCCCCGGGTGGTGGTGGGGGCGGGCTGCCCTCTGTGGAGGCCAGGGCCGCGCGCCGCGCGGCAGCCACACGCCCTCGAGGTAGGCGCTGATGGTGCACGCTAGGCCGCGCGCTCTGCGGAGCAGCTCGACGCCGCCGCTTGGCCCGCCGCACCCCGGAGCCCGTGAAACAGACTGCAGTCGGCTTGACTCCGCGACGCGGTGCCTCGGCGGGATGCCTGCGCGCCCTTTCCCTCTCAAGCTCAAACCGCCCCCGGGCCACCTGCCCGAGGCCGCCACGACTCCGCCACGGGGGGGGGCGAGAACTGCCCAGACCGGGCAACCCGGCTGAGCTCTCCGCCCAGCCTTGCTGCTCTTAGCGCCCCTGCAAGCCGCGGCGGAGGTGCCGGGCCGCGGCGCTCCATCCGAAGGCGCCGACCGTGGCGACAATGAGCCCGATGAAGGCGCCGACAACCATCGAGGTCGTGCGGTTACGGGCATCGACCTGGCGAGATGCCGCCTCGGTGACGACCCGACCGCGTTCGATGTCGCGGGCGACCGCAAGTCCAAGCTCCGTGGCAACGCGGTCTTCGATCAGCCGAGCCCGCTGCTCCTCACGGAGGCTCAGCACGGTCTGGAGGCGGAGCCGCTCCGCCTCGTCGTCCCCCGACGCGATCGACGATTCGAGCTCTGCGATCTGCCCTTCGAGCGCGGCGAGCTCTGCTTTCTCAACCTGAAGCTCGCCCTCGAGGTCGGCGATCTTCGAGTCGGCGTAGGTTGAGAGCTGGCTGACAGCGGACTCCGCAAGCCGGTTTGCGGCCTTCTCGCTCCTCTGCTGCCACGGGCCACGGACGATGATCTCCATGAGGTCGCCCTCGCCGGCCGCATCGCTGGGTCGGCGGATAACCCGGGTGGAGATGCTGTCTCCAAGCGCGTCCGCATCGAGCCCGACGTAAGCTGCGACCTCTACCACCAGCGCCGGGGCCTTGATGATTCGCGCGGCCGCGGCCGAGCTGCGCTGGATGTTCTGCACCTGGTGGGTGCCGGCTGCCGAGAGAGGCTGGCCGAGGTAGATGGTCGACTGGGCCTGGAAGACGGGGTCGCCGCCCCGAGCGATGAGCGCGCCCACCGCCATGCCGATCAACGTCGCTCCTGCGATCAGCCACCACCGTGCGAGCAGGGCGCGCCCGATCCGGGCAAGGTCAACCTCCCGCTCGGCGTCGACTGCGTTCGGGGGCAGGTCGTGCCGATGCGTCACGACGAGAAGTCCGGCTTTGGCGAGCGGCTGCGAGAGAAGACGATTGGGGCAGCAACGATCAGCATCGCGAACACGAAGATGTAGTGGAACTGGAGCGTGAGGTAGAAGGCGTTCGCGACCAGCGTGCCAGCGAGGGCTGCTGTCATACCCCAGGCGAGGGGTGAGACGCGTGCGGCCAGCCCATCGCCGGCGGCGCTGAGCGCCCGGCCGATGTCGCGTAGCACGCCGAGCCGGAGAAAGAGGTAGACGATGAACGCCCCGAAGACCGCTGTGCCAATGATCCCCGTCTCCGTGAGGAGCGAGATGTAGTACGAGTGCGGTCCGAAGTTCGTCCGGCCCGTGACGAACTCGAAGAACGTCGAGAACGTGTTCAGACCGAGGCCGAAGAACGGATGCTGGTCGAGCACCGGCGGCAGGAGCTCGTAGATCTCAAGGTGAACGCGGCTCGAGCTGCCGCCGACGGTCGCGCGTGATCGGAGCACGGTCTCGAAGAAGCTCGTCCGTTGGCCCACGATCGCGCCCACCGCAACCAGCAGCGCCGCGACCGGCGCGAGCAGGCGCGTGGAGAGCAGCCGGTGTCGGTAGGGGAACGCGAGAACGAGGAGACCGGCGGCCAGCCCGAGCAGGCCGCTGCGTGACAGGGTTGTGAGCTCGACGAACGCGAGGAAGGCCAGCAGGAGGGCAAGCGGCGCGCGGAGTTGGTGTCCCCGCTCGAGACGCAGGTACAGGGGCAGGATCACGAGCAGCGGGATCATCAGCATGATCGCGAGGTGGTTTGGGTCTCCCGTTAGCGCGTTGGTTCGATAGACGTTCGCGCCCTCGACCGCTCCGAAGATGTTGATGCCGCCGCGCTGGTAGCTCCCGATCGCGGAGAGCACGATCTGGTCGAGGTTGCGGCCGGAGGTCTCGATCAGGCCGAGCTGGTGCACGCCGTAGAGCGCGTTGGCGGTCATCCCTCCGATGAACCAGCCGAGGGTCTTCCAGTAGAAGGCCTCGGAGCGGCGCGCGAGGTGCGCGACGGCTGTCGTGAGGAACGCGAAGTGGATGATGAATTTGACGAAGCCCCTGAAGAACTGGTCTCGCCCGTCCGCAGCATCGATGTTGAAGAACCCGATCAGGTAGACGAGGGCAAGCGCCGCGAAGAACCCGCCGAGGACGAGCGACGCTCGGGGGAGCCGTGTGTCACCCTGCTCGACTCTCGTGGCGAGGAACGCGACGACGAAGAGCGACGCCGCGATGTCGGAGATGTTGACGTCCGCATCCGAGACCGTCCATCGCACCTTGGCGAAGGTGATGACGAAGACCGTCGTCAGCAGGAGTCCAGCCGCCACGCGCGGAAGACTCGAGATCCGCGCTCCAGGGTGGGCGCGGCCAGCGGCGGCCGGGGAGATGGCGCTCACAGGGCTCGTGCGGTCTCGATGCTCACGGGAGGGTTGCGGAGGCCTGCTCCAGCATGAGAGACGGTAGCGAAGCGAGGCCGCCGGCCGTGTGTGCGACGGTTCGGAAACGCCTTCTGAGCTGGAGTTTCACTGCCAGAGCCGCTGCTACAGTGGCCGGCGATGGAGGAGCCGGGCACCTTCGAGCCCAGAGAAGCGCCGGCGCCCCGGAGCGCCCGCCCGCGGGAAGGGCCGCGGGCCCGTGCGCCGCGGTTTTGGTGGCCTGTGCTCGTGGCTCTCGCTGGAGCAGCCGTCGGGGCCCTGGCCGGGTTCGCGGTGTCAGCGGGGTCTGAAGAGCAGTTTGAGGCGCGGGTCAGCGTGTACCTGGGCCGGCCAACCGCCCCCGCCGGCCAGAACCAGCTGCAAGGGCTGCAGACGCACCCCGCGACGGTTCGCCAGATCGTGAGGAGCCAGGCAACCGCCGAAGCGGTTGCCTCAGAGTTCGGCATCGACGCGCGCCAGCTGCAGCAGGGGATCTCGGCGGCGCCTGTGTCGCGTGCGTTCGGCCGTCAGCTACGGCAGAGCGAGCTGGTGGAGATCCGGGTTCGCGGGCCATGGCAGGAGGAGATCGCCCTGGCGGCGAACCGGCTCGCCGGCGTCGCAGTCGAGCGCGTATCGGGGTACGTCGACACGAAGATCGAAGGCCTAGAGACCCTGCGGGAGACGCAGGATGCAGAGCTCGCGTCGCTCGCGCGGCACATCGAGGAGCTCGCTGGCGCCGACGCCTCGCTGAGCCCCTCGCTCCGTGCTCACTACCTCGACTTCGCCCGCGATCGTCTCGTGCGGCGTGACGAGGTGCAGGAGGCGCGCGCCGAGACGCAGGCGGCGCTCACGCTGGCCCAGGAGGTCGAGCGGGCGCAGGTGATCGCCCAGGCCTTGGCTGTCACCGTGATGCAGCCCGCCAGCAGACGCGGACCCGCCATCGGGGCTGTGGTGGGTCTGTTCGTCGCTGTCGCCGCCGCGGCTCTCGTGGGCCGGACTGCTCTGCGACGGCGACTGCGCGTGCCCGACGAGGCTGGCGCTCCTTGAGGCGGGTGGCACCGGAGCCGAGGCCGGCTGCTGCGGCGAGCTCGGCCCCGCGCCGCCGCCGAAATCGCGTGCACAGGCGGCTCCGTCGTTGGCAGAAGGTGTATACGCCGCGCACGTTCGCCTCTCGGCCGCTGCACGAGCTGCGCTGGCTCGTTCGGGGGGAGGCCGCCCTGGAGCGGTGGACCGATGAGCGGCTTGCGTTCGGCAACCACTTCTGGCTGTTCGTGCTCGGGCTCAACAACTCCGGGACATCGATTCTGGCGCACGTCCTCGAGACGCATCCGTTGATCCGGTCGCTTCCGGCCGAGGGACAGGCGCTCACGCGTGCGCTCCCAACCGGAGCCGAGCTCGGCGTCCGCCGCAACTGGACGGCTCGGCTCGACGACTTCCACTGGACCGGCGAGAGCGCCCCGGAGGCCGCTCGGCGGGCGCGGTACGACTGGGCGTTCTACCTTGATCGGCGGCCCGGCATCGTGCTCGAGAAGAGCCCGCCGAACTCCGTTCGGTCGCGCTGGTTGCAGGCGTTCTTTGCTCCCAGCCGCTTTCTCGCGATCGTCCGTCATCCGTACGCCGTCTGCGAGGGCATGCGACGCCGAGGGGGGTTCGCCCTCGAGGACGCCGCCCGGCACTGGGCGCGAGGGAACGGCACGATGCTGGCTGACGCGCGGGAGCTCGACCGATTCCGCCTGGTCACCTACGAGGAGTTCTGCGCCGAGCCACACAGGGTCCTCGCCGGCGTCGAGGCGTTCCTCGAGCTCGAGCAGCCGATCGACCGCGCAGCCCTCGACGAGCCGCTCCCGTCGCACACGATCGACCGCACGACCGCCAGGCTCCAGGACTACAACGCGCGCAGCCTCGAACGGCTCTCGCCCGAGGAGATCGCGTCGATCAACGAGATCGTCGCCCCGGTCGCACGCACGCTGGGCTACGAGCTCAGGTAGGGGCCTCGGTGCCTGGGCCGCGGCCTGCCGGGTCGTGCGGCTTTCCCCGAACGCGGCTCGCGAGGCGGCGCGCGATCGCCCGTAGCTTGGCTCGATCATCCGGCGGGAAGAACCCGAGCGCAAGCAACGCGAGCGGGAAGGCCAGCGTCAGGCCGACCCGTGGGCCGATCGAGACGGCCATGCCGACCCAGGCGTCGATGGCGAGCGCGGCCAGCGCGATACCAGCGGCGCCGCCGGCCGCGAGGAGGATGCGGTACCAGTCCCACGGGACAGGGTAGAGGCGCTGGCTAACGGCGAGGACGAGCAGCGCGAACGCCGCGAGCGCCGCGACCGTTCCCCAGGCGGCGCCCACGAAGCTGAAGGGTGGAATCAGCAGGAAGTACAGACCGATCGCGAGGCCGGCTGCGATAACCGCGAGGGGTGCCATCAGCCGCATGCGCTTCTTGACTGCGATGCCAACCTTGAAGACGCGATGCGCGCCGGTGGCCATCGCTGCGAGCGCCAATGGTGCGACGGCACGCGAGGACTCGTGGAAGTCCTCAGGCAGGATCAGCTCGAAGGCGGGGCGGATCCAGGTGGAGGTGAGCACCACGAGGAACCCGACGACGAAGAAGTAGTAGGTCGCGCCGCGAGCGACCATGCTGGGATGCCCGTCGGTGTTGAGCCACGGGTAGTGCCAGGGGGCCCAGCCCAGCCGGAACGCGAATACGGCCACGATCACGATCTGGCTGTAGCGAAACGCGATGCCGTAGAGCCCGCTGTCGGCAAGTCCATGGTAGTGCTGGATGAAGAACCGATCGACCAGGTTGAGCGTGTAGAAGGCGAGCCCGCCGATGATGCCCGGCCAGGCGAACGAGATCATCTCCCTCGCGACGCGCCAGTCGATCTGGCGAACGAGGTCGCGCACCCACTCGCGGGCGGTGATCACGAAGGCCACGCCGACGGCGGCCAGCGATGCGATGAGGATGCCCTTCACCCCTAGCTCCCAGACGGCGACGAGGAGGACGCTGATGACGATTTGGGTGAGTCCGCGGGTCAGCGAGTAGAAGGCGAACGTCGCGCGTTTGCGCCGCAGGCGCGCAAGCGTCATCGGCAGGTCGACGATGTTCGTCAGGTAGACGTCGACGAGAACGACGATGAAGAGCAACGCGTAGATCTCGACGCCGAAGACGGCCTCCGAGAGGACGCGGGCGAGCCCGATCAGCACACCGACGACGATGGCCGGGTAGAGGCTCTCGACGAGGAAGTAAATCGTGATGATCTTGCGTCGCCACAGCCTCCCCTCTTGGTCGAAGTAGAAGCGGGCGAAGACGCCGTCCATGTTGGCTGCGATCACGACGTCGACGAGGGCAGCGACCGCGAGCACGAGCTCCAGGACACCGAACTCGGCTGGCGTCAGGAAGTGCGCATACAGCGGGACGAGCAGGAACGCGAGCGACTTGAGGAACACCCTCGTTGTGCCGTAGAAGGCCACGTCGCTCGCGAGCCCTCCGAGCCCGCGCCGTAGTTGCGCGTCGGTGGGCTCCCGGCGGCCAGCGTCCTCGTCGTCCTGGAGGCCTTCGTCGACGCGCGTGTCCGACATACTCGAGAGACCCTAGATGCTGGCTTGGCTCGGCCCGGGGCAGCGTGGCTCAGCCGGCCGCTCTCAAGCCAGGAGCGTCGCGAGCTACCGGTCGGGCCGCTCGCCTTGAGGCCGCGGACCCGCGCGATCTCGCTAGCCGCTTCCTCGAGCGGAGTGAGAAGAGGAGGCTAGAAGACCTTCTTCGGCGGTTTTGCGCCCCACTTTCCCATCCTGTGCCAGTTGATGAAGCTCGGGCGCCACTTCGTTCCGAACGTCGAGTACCGCCGCTCGGCGGAACCAGATCTACAGTCGGGACACGACGGGGTCGGAGCGTTGGACTCCGCCAGATACTCCTCAAACTCGGTGTTGCAGCGACTGCAGCGGTACTCGTAAACGGGCATTTGTAACCCAGTGTACTCGCGCTTTGCCGTGCTACTCCATGTCCGCCTCGGTGCCTCGTCGTGCTCTCGCCTCGGCGCGTCCGGTGTTCCCGAACGCCTCGGGCGGAAGCCTCGGTAGCCCGCGAGCCTCTAGAGTCTGCCCGTGGCGCACGAGCTCCCATCGATCGATCAGCTGCGGGATGCGGCAGCCGCTCAGGGGATTCATCCGAGCGACGACGACCTCGAGGCCGTCCAGGGTTTCCTGCGGGTGCTTGTGCCGGCGTTCGCCGAGCTCGAGCAGCTCGTGCCTCTCGACATGCGCCCTGCGGCCATGTTCCTCCCGACCGAGGCACCGTGACGCTCGTCGCCCTGGCGCAGAGGCTTCGCGACGGCGAGACATCGCCGACGGAGGCCGTCGAGTACTACCTCGCCCGCATCGACGCGCTCGATGGGTCGATCAACTCCTACATCGCGGTCATGGAGGACGAGGCGCGGGAAGCGGCGGCCGCGCTCGAAGGCTCGCAGCCACGCGGTGGCCTCTGGGGCGTGCCGGTTGCCGTCAAGGACGTCATCGACGTCTCCGGCAGCCCGACGACTGCTGCCTCAGACGTGCGCCGCGATGTCGCGCCCGCGGATCGAGACAGCGCCGTTGTCGAGGGGCTTCGCCGTGCCGGGGCCATCATCCTGGGCAAGCTCAACACGCACGAGTTTGCCTACGGGGCCATGACGACGAGTTCTCGGTTCGGCCCCTCCCGAAACCCGTGGGCGCTCGATCGCATTGTCGGCGGCTCCAGCGGCGGCAGCGGTGCATGCGTTGCCGCCGAGCTGGCTGCTGGCACGCTGGGAAGCGACACGGCGGGCTCCGTTCGCATCCCGTCGTGCTTCAACGGTGTGACAGGTCTGCGGCCGACCAGCGGCCGCATCTCGAACCGCGGGGTGGTTTCTGTGGCCTTCAGCTTCGACGCCATTGGTCCGCTTGCCCGCACGGCCGAGGACTGCGCGCTTCTGCTCGGTGCGGTTGCAGGGTTCGATCCGGCTGATGCCTCGACGGTCGATGTGCCGGTACCCGACTACACCGAAGGGCTGGAGAAGGGCATCGAGGGGCTGCGGGTCGGCGTCGTGCGGTCGCTGCTTGGTGCGAACGTCGATGGCAGGATCCGCGAGGCGGTGTGCGAGGCGATCGACGAGCTGGCTGGCCTCGGCGCGCGCGTCGAGGACGTCGAGGTGCCGATGCTCAAGCACTTCGGAACGATCCAGCAGGCGATGCAGTTCGGCGAAGCGACCGAGGTGCATTTGGAAACCCTGCGGACGCGGCTCGCAGACTACGACCCCGACGTTCGGGCGCGGCTGCTCACCGGGCTGTTTATCCCGTCGCCGGTGTACGCGCTCGGCAACCGCGGCCGGCTGCTGGCCTACGAGCTGACCAGGGAGGCGTTCCGCGAGGTCGACGTGCTCGTGGCCCCGACGATGCCCACGCTGCCGCCGCGGATCGGCGAGGACACCGTCGATCTGAACGGCGAGGAGATCCTCTACCGCCTCACGATCATCCCGTTCAACTCGCCCTGGAGCCTCGTCGGGCTCCCGGTGCTGAGCGTGCCGTGCGGCTTTGTCGATGGGCTGCCGGCGGGGCTCGCCTTGGTCGGCTGGCGGTTCGCAGAGCCGACCCTCTTCCGTGCCGGACACGCGTTCCAGCAGGTCACTGACTGGCACAGCCGCCGGCCTCAACTCGAACAACACGCTGGGATGGTGGAATAGCCGATGCGGTGTGCACTTCTTCGTGAGCTAGGAGCGAGCCCGGAGCCTGCCGAGGCCGACGTGCCCACCCCTGGGGCCGGTCAGTCACTCCTTCAGGTCCTCGCTGCGCCGATCAATCCGGTTGACATTGCCGTCGGCTCGGGGCGGTTCTTCGCGGGGAATCCAGACCCCCCGTACATTCCCGGCGCGGAGGCCGTCGGCCGCGTGGTGTCATCCGAGCGCTTCGCGGAGGGGGCGCTCCTCTACGCCGGCATGGAGGGGATGGGGCTACGTCGCAACGGCGGCATGGCCGAGCACGTCGTGGCTGAGGACGAGGGCTCGGTCGAGCTGCCGGGCGATGTCGACTCGGCTGTTGCCGGAGCGCTTGGCATCGCGGGCCTCGCCGCCTGGCTGCCGCTGGCTTGGCGGGCTCCGGTCAGGGCGGGCGAGACCGTCCTCGTGCTCGGCGCAACGGGCACGCTCGGGCTGATCGCCGTTCAGGCGGCCCGGCTTCTCGGGGCGGGGCGGGTCGTGGCGGCGGGCCGAAGCGAAGCAGGCCTCGAGCGCGCGCGCGAGCACGGAGCCGACGCCGTCGTGCGGATCGACGCTCATGGAACCGACGCTCCCGCATCGCTCGCGCAGGCACTGCAGGACGCCTGTGGCGAGGCGGGGCCAAGCCTCGTTCTCGATCCGCTGTGGGGTGAGCCGTTCGTTGCCGCGCTGACGGCGGCCGCACCCGAGGCCCGCATCGTCCAACTTGGCCAGTCGGCGGGCCCCCAGGCCGTCGTGGCCTCGGGGCTTCTGCGCGGCAAGTGCATCGACATCCTCGGCTTTACCAACTTCGGGGTGCCCCGCGACGTGATGCACGACGCGCTGCTGACGCTGATCGACCACGCGTCAGCGGGCCACATCCGCTTCGACCTCGAGCGTGTCGCGCTGGACGACGTTCCGTCCGCGTGGCAGCGGCAGGCGGACGGCGCCGGGGCGAAGCTTGTCGTGATTCCCTAGCTGGAGAGCCCAGCCAGGTGGTCTCGTCTGCGTCCTTCTCGCCGCTGCCGCGGCGGCGGCTGGTCGCTGGGTTGGCTCAGCTGCTGTGACGGGCGGGCCGCGGGCCGTCGTGTGAGGTCGTCTGCCTGCGACCTGCTTGGGCGCCGAGCCAAGCCGCCGTGCTGCTGCGCCCGCTGCACGGACCGTCTCCGGCAACCCGTCCTTGGTGTGGCTGCCAGGAGCGCCCTCCCTCCGTGCCGCTGTGACGCGCCGCCGAGCCGCAACGAGAGGTGGCCCGCCCCCCACCCACCACCCGGGGGAGGGTACGCGATGAAAGCGCATGGCTTTCGCGCAACTGGTCACAGAAGCGTCACGAAACCGTGCCAAGTCTGCGCGGTCGCGCTGGCCGGCCCCGACTCCGGGCCGCGCTGTCCCGCCGCCCCGATTGGCTGGCGGGAGGGACCGGGAATCCCGGGATCGGGAAACGCGCGACTGGGCATTGCGAGACGAGGGAGCGCGGAGAATCGCTCCGCGCGCGAGGATGGGCCACGGGCGGGGCACGGCCGCGTCCATGCTCGCGCGGCTCGCCTAGCGCGCGAAGGTGCGTCGAGAGCGCTGAGAAGAACGATCCCTGCGGCTCCATCCAGACCAGGGCGGCCCCGGCCTGGCCGGACGGCCTCATCCGAATCCTCTCCGAGGCCGGGTCACCCCAACACGGCCGGCCTCCGCCAAGGCCCGGCCAGAGCGCGGCGCCTGGGGTTCCCACCAGGCCCGCCTGCCACGGAGCTGGGTGCTCGCCTGTGTCCAGCATGACGTCCGTGCACCGCCGATCGGTCACCGCCGCATCGGGCATGGGGCTTGCGCTCGGCTTCAGCTTCGGGAACATCGGGCCGATCGCTGAGCTGGTCTCCGAGGAGTACGGGGTCGCTCTTGCGACGGTCGGTGTCATGACGACGGCGGTTGCGCTGACTCATGCGCTTGCCCAGGTTCCCAGCGGGCGCATCGTGGACAGGTTCGGCGCCAAGCGGATTGCGCTCACCGCGCTGGCGCTCGTGGTTGCGGCGAATGCGGTTGCCCTGATCGATCCGTCCCTCGAGCTGGCGATTCCGCTTCGAGCGCTCATGGGGCTGGGGACCGGGGCGGGGTTCATCGCCGGGACGCAGTACGTGCGCGAGGCTGGCGCCGTTGCCCAGGGCGTCTTCGGCGGCGCCGCGCTCGGAGGCGCCGGCTTGGCCGTTGCCGTCATGCCGACGATCGCGGAGTGGCTCGGCTGGCAGGCCCCCTGGATCTCGGCGGTTGTCGTCGTCTGCGCAGCGTGCTCGATCCTCGCGCTGGCCCCGAGAGGGCCGCGGCCGGCTCGGGCGGGCCGCGCGCCCCGTGTTGCCCCGGCGACCCGGCGGCTCGCCCTTTTCAGGGATGCCAGCCTCTACCGCCTCGCGACGATGCACATGGCCGGCATGGGCCTCGCGATCGTGCTCGCGAACTGGATCGTCACGCTTCTGACCCGCGCTGGCGGGCTCGACGAGCAGATCGCGGGCATACTCGGGTCGCTGATCCTGCTGGTTGGCATCGCAACCCGCCCCCTCGGGGGCTGGATCTTCCGTCGATACCCGCGCTCGGTGCGGCGGTGGCTCGTGGCCAGCATCGCAGGCTGCGCGGTCGGGGCGCTGACGCTCGCCGCTGCCCGCCCAACAGCGCTGGTGGTGGTCGGTGCGGTCCTCATCGGTTTCTGGTCGGGCATCCCCTTCGCGGCAGCCTTCCAGGGAGCCGTGCACCGCTGGCCTGACGCCCCGGGCGCCGCAGTTGGCATGGTGAACATGCTCGGGAACGTCGTCATCGTCGTCGGGACGCCGCTGCTTGGGCTCGCGTTCTCGCTGCCCTTCGACGGCCAACTCGGCTTCGTCATCGTGGCGGCAATCTGGTTCTTCGCGCTGCTGGCGATTCCGAGCAACGATGAGATGGGAATCGAGCCGGCCGGCCGTCGCAGCGCCAGGCCGCAACCCGGAGCCGCCTAGGGTGCGCTGCCGGCCGGCCACCGTCCGCAAGCCCGGTTCCCCTTTGCCGTCGGTGTACCTCGCCGAGTAGGGTTTTATTGGTGCGCCGGAAGCTCATTCCCCTGCTCGTGATCATGATCCTGTCCGCCGGCGCAGCCTTCGCGCTGGCCTTTGCGATCGAGTGGCTTCCCGAGCAGGCCTCGGTCCAAGGCAAGCGCATCGATCAGGTCATCTGGCTGACGGTCGTCATCTGTGTCGTGGTCTTCGCCATCGTCGCGGCGGCGTCGGTCTACGCCGTCGTCAAGTTCAGGGCCAAGCCCGGCGACGAGGAGGACGGGCCTCCGCTGCATGGGCACACGGGGCTCGAGATCACCTGGACGGCGATTCCCACCGCTCTCGTAACCTTGATCGCCGTCTGGAGCGGCATCGTCGTTGTCCAGAACGACCGGCTGCCCGAAGGGAGCCGCGTCATCCTCGTCGAGGCCCGGCAGTTTGCGTGGGGCTTCGAGTATCCGGAGCTGGGCGGGATCCGAACAGGAGAACTCTTCCTGCCGGTGAACCAGCCGGTCGAGCTCCGGATGACCTCGCCCGACGTCATCCACGCCTTCTGGGTGCCGGAGTGGCGCCAGAAGCAGGATGTCGTGCCGGGTATCACCACGTTCTACCGCATCACCCCGACGAAGGAAGGGATCTTCCCGATCGTCTGTACCGAGCTCTGTGGGCTCGGGCACTCGGTCATGCGAAACCAGGTCAACGTGATGTCCGAGGAGGCCTTCGAGGGGTGGCTGGCCGAGCAGCGCGCTGGCGTTGATGCAGGCGGCACCGACTTGGGGCTGAGGGTGTTCGCCAACCAGGGCTGCGCCGGCTGCCATGCGCTCGCCGAGGCCGGTGCGTCCGGCGCCGGAGGCCCCGACCTCGATAGTGTCTTGCCCGGCCAGAGCGCCGAGCAGATACGTGAGTCGATCATGACCCCCGACGCCACGATTTCCGAAGGGTTCAGCTCAGGCTTCATGCCGAGTTACTCCCAGCTCCCCGACGAGCAGGTCGAGGCGCTCGTCGGGTTCCTCCTCGGCGCCGCCGGAGGATCGAGCGGATGAGTACGCACGCTGGCCTGGAGCACGCGCACGCGACGCACGCGCCCCCGCCACCTGCGGGTCCGCGGCTTCGCCAGGCCGGCTGGCTGAAGGCTGCCTGGTGGACGCCGCTGTCCTTCGGGATCGCCACGGCACTCGTGACCGGTATCCGCTGGTCGGCGCACTGGAATCCCGTGTGGGACCTCGACGTCCTGCTGGTCGCGTGGACCGTCATCGTGCCGCTCGGCTTCCTGCACGGGCTTGGCGCCTTCGACTACTGGCTCTACTGGATCTCGGGCCGACCGACGAGGCTCGAGGACCACTCGGACCACGGCGCAAACAGCTGGCGCGACTACTTCCGCGTCAATACCGACCACAAGGTGATCGGCGTCCAGTACGTCGTCACGACCATCTTCTTCTTCCTGATTGCCGGCCTGATGGCGATGTTCATGCGCGCCGAGCTCGCGCGGCCCGACAGCCAGTTCGTCGATCCGAACGGCTTCAACGGGCTGACGTCGGTGCACGCGACGCTGATGATCTTCCTGTTTGTCGTGCCCGTGTTCGCCGGTCTCGGGAACTACGTCATCCCGCTCATGATCGGCGCAACCGACATGGCGTTCCCGAAGCTGAACGCCCTCTCGTACTGGCTGCTGCCGATCGCCGGCCTGATCATCGTCGCGAGCTTCCTCTTGCCCGGCGGCGCGTTCTCGGCAGGCTGGACGAACTACGCGCCTCTGGCCACGCAGCAGCCCGACAGCAACCTCATGTTCCAGATGGGCGTGCAGTGGGCCGGGGCTTCGTCAATCCTGACCGCGCTGAACTTCCTCGTGACGATCATCACCATGCGAGCGCCCGGCATGACGTTCTGGCGGCTGCCGCTGCTCGTCTGGGCCAACTTCACGACCTCGACGCTGGTAATCCTCGCAACGCCGTTCATCGCAGGCTCGCAGTTCCTGCTCCTGATGGATCGGGTGATGCATACGAACTTCTTCGAGGTTGCGGCAGGCGGCTACGTTGTCGGGTACCAGCACATCTTCTGGTTCTACTCGCACCCGGCCGTGTACATCATGCTGTTACCGGGGTTCGGGATCGTCTCCGAGGTCTTATCGACCTTCTCGCGCAAGCCGATCTTCGGCTACCGCCTGATGGCGCTGTCGCTCGTCGCGATCCTGATTCTCGGGTTCTCGGTCTGGGCCCACCACATGTTCGTCTCGGGCATGGCGTCCTGGCTGCGCATCCCGATGATGGTGACGACCCTCCTGATCGCTGTGCCGACCGGCATCAAAGTCTTCAGCTGGCTCGCCACCCTCTGGGAGGGGAAGATCCACTTCAAGACGCCGATGTTATGGGCACTTGGCTTCGTCTCGATGTTCGTGATCGGAGGCCTGTCGGGGATCATGCTGGGCTCGGTTCCCGTCGACCAGCACACGAGCGACACGTACTTCGTCGTCGCACACATCCACTACGTCCTCTTCGGCGGGTCGGTGTTCACGATCTTCGCGGGCATCTACTACTGGTTCCCGAAGATGACCGGCCGCATGTACTCCGAGACCCTCGGGAAGTGGCACTTCTGGCTCACGATGGTGTCCTTCAACGTGGCGTTCTTCGCCCAGCACTGGGTTGGTCTCCAAGGGATGCCCCGGCGGGTGGCCGACTACGACCCCGTGTTTGCCGACTGGAACATGCTGAGCTCGATCGGCTCGTTCGTGCTCGGCGCCTCCACGCTGCTCTTCGTCTACAATATGATCGTGAGCTGGCGCACGGGCGAGGTCGCCGGATCGAACCCGTGGCGCGCTCTGACCATCGAGTGGCTGGTCAGCTCGCCGCCGTCGAAGTTCAACTTCGACGATATCCCGCAGGTTGTGGGCGGCCCGTACGAGTACGGCGTTCCGGGTGCCCGCCACGCTGTGCTGAACGGCGCCCGCGTCCTGACGCGGGAGGAGGGGCACGCCGCCAGCGGGGTGCCGCACTAGCCGCTATCCGGTGAGCACCGCAGCGCACGCAGACGACGCCCACGCGGCCCACGACGGCGAGCACCCGCCGGAGCCGCACTACAGCTCAAAGGTCGAGCACCCGATCCTCGGGATCTACCTCTTCCTCGGGTCGGAGGCGATGCTCTTCGGCTCGTTCTTCGCGGCCTACTTCTTCGCCCGCGTCGCTGTGCCCCACGAGGTGTGGCCCCCATACCGGCCCGAGCTCCTCGCCGAGGGAATCCAGGTGCAGTACCACCTGCCCGTCTTCCTCGCGCTGATCAACACGATCATCCTCGTCACGTCGAGCTTCACCGCGCACTGGGCCGTCCAGGCTCTCAAGGCGAACAACCGGTCAGGTCTGATCGCGGGACTCTCGCTCACGTCCTTGCTGGGCCTGACGTTCCTCCTGATCCAGATCCGCGAGTACATGCGCATCGGGTTCTCGCCTCGCGACGAGGCGTTCGGCTCGACGTTCTACGCGCTCACCGGCCTGCACGGAATCCACGTCTTCGTCGGTCTCAGCCTGCTGACGTTCGCCCTGATCCGGTCGATCCGCGGTCACTACAGGCCTGCGCATCACCACGGCCTCGAGGTGCCGATCATCTACTGGCACTTCGTCGATGTGATGTGGATCGTCGTCTACGTGACGGTCTACGTCCTCTAGCGCGCTCAGCAGAGCCGCGCGCCGACCGCGGGGCGCCCCTCGCGGAGGTAGCCGGCGGGGTTGGCCTCTAATCCCAGGGT
Organism: Actinomycetes bacterium; assembly: GCA_026708005.1. Taxonomy (GTDB): domain Bacteria; phylum Actinomycetota; class Thermoleophilia; order Gaiellales; family Gaiellaceae; genus JAPOVR01. Next base: position 34,655 of record JAPOVR010000107.1, on the reverse strand, counting down.
TGCCAACGGGCTTGCCCCTCTTCTCGGCGTTGCCTTCACTGCCTCCAGTTCTGCGCTCTGGCTGAACGGTGCCGCTCTGCGCTACTGCTTGGCCGGCCCGGCTCCGGCTGTGCGGCGCGGCTCCGGCTGTGCCTCCCCCGGCTGTGCTTGGTCTGGCGTGCTCGCCCCAGCTGTTGAAAGCTGGCGCAGTCTCGTTATGCTTCCGTGATAGATGGTGCGCAAGGCGTGCGCCTTTGTCGACTACCCTCCCCCGGGTGTGGGTGGGGGAGGGGTGTCCCTTACGGCGGCTTGACGGCTTCGCCCGGCTGGCGACCGTCGCCCGACGGGGTTCGGCCCTGTTGCGGGTCGACTCGTGTCGGGCGCGCGGTGGTACCTTTCCCGTAGTCCACGCGGAGGAGACGGCCGTGCGTAACCCCCTACGGACCGAGGCCGAGATGTTTCGCTTCCTGCTTATCTCGATCGGCGTGGTGGTTCCCGTTGCCCTTGTTGGCATCTTCGCTGGAGGCTGGGCCGCGCTTATCGTGTTCCTCGCGCTCGCCGTCGCGGTCTACCTGCTCGCTCGCCGACGGCTCGAGCCCGATCAGCCCGAGCCCGCCGTCTGGGCGCGTCCCCGGCCCAGGAGGGGAGGCAGGAGCGGCAGGCGGCTCCTCGTGGTCGCGAATGAGACGCTCGTCGGCGCGAGGCTGCACGGCGAGATTCGGCGACGGCTTGGTCAGTGCGGCGCTGACGTCTTCGTCGTCGCACCGGCGCTCAACAGCCGGCTACGCCACTGGACGTCAGACTCCGACCAGGCGCTGAGTGAGGCCCGCGCACGGCTCGAGGCGTCGCTCGCTGCGCTGCGGGACAGTGGAATCGCCGCGCGGGGCCAGGTCGGCGACGACGATCCGGTCCAAGCGCTCCAAGACGCGCTGCGCACCTTCGAGGCCGACGAGATCGTCATCTCGACGCATCCCCAGGCGCGGTCGAACTGGCTCGAGCGGAATGTCGTCGAGCGGGCTCGGGAGATCCTGCCGATTCCCGTCGCCCACGTGGTCGTCGATCTTGAGCGGGAGCCCGTGCTGCCGGCACGCGACATGGCCGCCGGCTAGCTCCTCAGTGGGATTTGGAGCGCAGCTCTAGGGACCGGCCGCGAGCTCGGCAAGCGCCTGCGCCTGCTCGGTGCGTCTGTCATCCCGCTCGAAGGGCGAGGATGCCCCTTCCGCAGGCGCAAGCTGCGGACACCGCTCCAAGCGCTCCCTGAGGGACGGCAGACCCGCGCAGGTCGCGATGTAGAACGCGATGTCGTCGGCCTCCTCTGAGGTGAGCCCGTAGTCGTCTCGGCTGGGCATCGGTAGCCGTTGGGGCCCGTCCGGGTTCTTGGTGGCTGCCTCGGTCGGGACGCCGGGGATCTCGATCTGCTCGCGGACAACCTGCTCGAAGGTGCTCTGGCCGAACCCCTCCCGGCGGGGCGTGCGAAACGCGTCGTCGAGGTTCGGCCCGATCCCTTGCGGCGAGCCGGCGTCCTCGAGCTCGTGGCAGCCGGCGCACGACGGCTGGGGTATCTCCCCTCGCGACGGCGTGGACAGGAACATCCTCTTGCCGGCCGCGAGGTCATCCCCGCTCGATATTCCCGGGCTCCCGCCGCACGCGGAGAGGGCCAACGCGACCGTTCCGAGGATAAGCGCCAGCGCCGTTCGCACGGAGGCGAAATCTACCCGCTCGGCTGTCGGGCACGGCGAGTGAGCAAGGAAAGAGCGGGCTGGGAGCCAGCCCGAGAGCTGCACTGGATGGGCGTGTGGGTTCTTCGCGGCGCGCCTGAGCCGTCGGTCGGGCCAAGCCGCCGAACGGCCCCGCCGGGCCACGCCGCTGAGCCCGGTCGGCGAGCCAGGCTGCCAGGCCAGGTCGGCGAGCCAAAGGCGGCGCCGCGCGAAGTCGCCGAGCCGCTTGAAAGGGCAACCCACCCCCCACCCGGGGGAGGGTAGTCCAGCAAGACGCACGCCTTGCGCGCGGCCTGTCACAGAGGCGTCACGGAACTGCGCCAACTTTGCACCGCCGTAGGGTCACCTTGGGAGCCACGCGACGAAGTCGTCCTGATCGGCCGACTCTGCACAGCTGCTGGGCCAGCCCCTCTGGCACCACCCTGGTAGCGGCTTGCCTAGAAGGCTGCGCCAACTCTGCGCAGCTGCTTGCGCCCGGCCGGGACGCAGCCGTAGGCGGCCCTCACCGTTGCTCTGGGCTCGGCTGTGTCTCCGCCGGGAAGATCGCACGCCATCGTGGCGAACCGGGACGTCACGCCGCCGCCGGCTGTCCCCGCGCGTCCAGGGTATGGCCTCGCGGACGCGGCTGCGACCCACAATCACCCGGCCCAGCCGCGCGCCCAAGGCATGGCGTCAGCGTTACGGTCGGGCCCGATCTCGTAGGTCGGGCGCTTGCCCGACGCCCTGGGAGCACACGAAAGTCCGCGCCGGTGACATCTGCCGTAGCGCTGACCTCGACACCTGCAGGAGCGCAGCTGGCCGTGGTGCTGCGACCAGACCCCGCTCGCACCTCTCCTCGGGCGATAGGGCACGGCGCCTCGTCGCAGCAGCAGCCGTGACCGGACGACGCCGCCCGCGCGTAGGGAGCGCGGTCAGCCCCAGTGCTGAACGCCTGGGAAGCCGCCAGCCGCGGCGTTGCCCGCCCAAACGGCACCGAGTCGCCGCACGAAGCCAGGCTCCTCCACGCCGGCTGGTCCTGGGCCACCGTCGAGGCTTGCCGGGCTCTCCGGTAGAGCCTAGTCTCGACGCTGCCAGACCCCAAGGAGACCGGGGGTTGACGACGCGCCAAGGGCCGACAGCTAGTTGCCGCCCGGCTCGGGCGGTGCAGGTTCGTCAGTCGAGGTCTCGGGGCTGAGGTCGGCCTCGTCGGCGCCCTCTGCGTCCTGCTCGAAGATCGCGCTTGCACCTGTCCCTTGCTGTGCCTCGAGAATCGCCCGTATGTCGGCCTGCGCATCGCCGGGCACCGAGAAGCCGAGCTGGCGGAGAGTCGTGCGGATGATCGGCGCTCGCGGACCTTCCGGATCGATCTCGAGAGCCCGGAGGTAGGCCTGTGTGGCCGCGTCTCTGTCGTCGGCGAGCGCGGCGGCTTGGCCGATCTCGAGCTGAAGGGTCTGGCTGGTCGGTTCCAACTCGGCAAGGCGCTTGAGAGCGTCAAGCCAGCGCGCGGCGCGCTCTGCGACGTCGGTGCGCACGACCGTTGCCCTGTTTATCAGCCCCTCGGCAAGCGCTGAGCCGAGCGGATCCTCCGCCAGCTCGAGCTCGAACGGCGTCGCGTCCGGGTTGAGGAAGAGAGGGTTCACCGGGCGAGCGTCCGAGGCTCGCCCCTCGAGCGCGGTTGCTCGCTCGAGCGCCTGGTTTGCGTTCTGCCGGTAGAGGATCGCAAGCGCGCGCAGCGCGCTGGTGCTCTCCGGCTCCAGGGCAACGACCTGCTCGTAGGCGGCGGCGGCCTCCTCAAGCTGCCCTTCCGCCTGGTAGACACGGGCCAGATCAGCGTGGGCTTCGGGGTCGCTCGGGTTCTCGCTGACCTTGGCCTGAGCCTCTGAGATGCTCGGGAGCGCTTCTCCCTCGCGGCCGAAGACGTTGCCCAGCACGTCGGCCACCCCTCCGCCGCCCAGGTTGCTGCCGACGCCGAACGCGACGAAGCCGATACCGAACGCGAGCGCCAGCAACAGGAAGATCCACTTCGCGCGCTTGCGCAGCTTGGTGAAGAAGAGGAGGCTCTCGGCCTCGGACTCCGAGCGCCTGCGCGGCTCAGGCTGCTGCTGGGCCTCGGCCTGCTCACGCAGCTCCTGACGAGCAGAGGCTGTTCGCTTCGACCTTACGTCGCGGCGTGACGTGCTCGGTCGATCATGCTTGCGCGCCCGCTTCTTACGGCCGCCCGAAGCTCGGGCCATCGGAATCCCCGTCTCTCATATCGAGTCTCTCCACCGACGATGGTACGTGACACGCACTCCGGCGAGCCGCCGTAGACCACGGCCGCTGCTGGATCCTCGACTGGCACGAAGTTCGAGTTGCTGAGGTCGATCACCGTGAGGTCGGCGGCCTTGCCGGGCGTCAGCGACCCGAGCTGGACAGCCCGTCCAATCGCAGCCGCTGAGCCGAGCGTGGCCAGAGCGAGCGCCTCGTGGGCGCTGAGCGCATCGGCTGCCTGCTCTCGGGCTCGGGCGTAGCCGATCGCGCACCGCATCTCCTCGAACATGTCGAACGACGCTGCTGATGCGGGGCTGTCCGTGCCAAGACCCACTCGAATGCCGGCCTCGCGGAGAGCGCGGAGCGGCGCGATACCACAGCCGAGCTGGGCGTTGGAGCGAGGGCAGTGCACCACCCCGATGTCGCACTGAGCGAGGAGCTCGATCTCCGTCTCGTCGATGAGTACGCAGTGCGCGGCGCTCATCGACGGTCTGAGCGCGCCGTGCTCGTACAGGTACCGAACGCTGCTCGTGGCCGGCGACTCGACGTTGGCGATCGCCGCAATCTTCGCGATCGGTCCCGAGCCACCGAGCATGAACTCGTGCTCTGCGGGGGACTCAGCCAGGTGCGTGGCGACCGGCTCGCCGAGCTCGAGGGCGGCGCGGTAGAGCTCGAGGGCGGCGGAGTACGGGGCGTGTGGTGAGATTCCGATCTGGACGCGCTCGCTCGCTGCACGTGCGGCCGGGCCGCGCCGCTCCTCGAACTGTCGCATGGCGATCTCCGGATCGCGGCCAAAGATCTCAATGTGGGTGATTGCACGCAGGCCTGCCTCGGCGCATGCCGCCGCCGCAGCGCCCGCGTAGCTGGCGTCGCTGACCGTGGTGACGCCTCCTGCCAGGCACTGCGCAGCACCCAGCCTCGCCCCCGCAAGCAGATCGTCGATCGCCAGGCGGCGCTTGCGCTGCATGTGGAGGTTAAGCCATGGACCGAAGGGCATCCCATCGCCGAAACCGGCGAACGCCGTGTACTCAAGGTGCGTGTGTGCGTTGATGAGGCCGGGCACGATCACGCAGCCCGGGAAGTGCTCGATGTGCTCTGCCTCGACCGTCTCCGGAGCGCCGACATCGACGATCGTCTCCCCTGCGTAGGCGACCACGCCGCCCTCGATCGGCGGCCCGTCGATCGGCACCAGCCAGTCGGCGCTGAGCGCGGTCTGCGCAGCGCGCCCGCTCACTGGCTCACAGCCAGTGAGCGGGCGTACCCGCTAGCGGGCGCGGCGTAGCCGGGGTGCAGGGAGCGCTCACGGCTCGCTCGTGCCAGCGAGCCCCTGGCTGGCTGCGTCGTCGGCCTCGGCCGCGGCTGCCTCAGCCGCCTGCTGGATCCAGCGCTTCTCGAAGAACACCGCCATCCAAATCGACAGCTCGAAGAGCAGGAGGAGCGGCACCGCCTCGATGATGGTGGTCATCGGGTCGACGCCGGGCAGCAGCACCGCGACGGCCACGGAGACGGCGATGCCGATGCGGCGGTTGCGGCGGAGCTTGTCGGCCGTCAGGATGCGGAGCCGCACAAGGCCGAGCAGAACCATCGGCATCTGGAAGACGAGGCCGACTGCGATCAGGGTAATCCAGACGAAGCCGAGGTAGTCGCGGGCGCGAAGCTGGATGTCGTAGATATCCGAGTCGTAGCCCAGCAGGAACGGGATTGCCGCCGGCAGGACGACGAAGTACGCAAAGGCGATGCCGGCGGCGAACAGGCCTGTCGACATCATCAGCAGCCGGCCGATCATCCTCTGATCGGGGCGCTCGAACGCCGGAGCGACGAAGTTCCAGATCTGCCAGAGGAGAATCGGCAGCGCGACGGCCATCGCCGCCCAGAGCGCGACCGTCAGCGAGGTGAGAAATGGCTCAGCAGGGCTAAGGGTGAGGCCCGTCAGCGCCTCGAGGCACTCGCCCCCCTCGTCTCGGACCCTGCAGTCGGGGAGCGGCTCCATGAGGAAGCCGATGAGGTCCTTGCGAAACCCGTAGGCGACGCCGAAGGCCACGGCGACCGCGGCGACGCTGATGATGATCCGCTGGCGAAGCTCACCGAGATGGTCAGACAGCGAAACTTCGTCGCCGTGGCCGAGGCGACGGGGCAGGCGCACGAGCAGGCCTGGCTAGCTGCTCGGCTGCTCGGTGCCGGGCTGCTGCGGTGGCGGGGCTGTTGCGCCAGCCGCCCGGGGTGGGGGGGCTGCCGTAGCTGGCTGCGCAGGCGCGGCCTCAGGGGTGGGCGTGGTCGGCACGCTGCTCTGCTGCGTCAACGCGGCTGCTTCCTCTTCCTGCTCCGCATCCTGGCCGGTGATCGAGTCCTTGAACTCGCGCATTCCGCGACCGAGCGAGCGGCCCATCTCGGGTAGCCGCTTCGGGCCGAAGACCAACAGGAGGACAAGCAGGAGGAGCAGGATCTCCCAGACCCCAATGCTTTGGAAGAGAGCGAGTGGCATTGCCTGAGGATAGCACTGTCCGGCTCGCAGAGGGAGTCGCTTCGACCGCGGTCGTCCAACCACCCGCAGCCTGACCGAGACTGGCGCCCCCTGTCGTTCCGGGCGAGCATCGCGGAGAGGCGCCTGTTGTGGCCGAGGCCCGAGCGACGTGCACGACCTGTCTCGGTTGTTCTGCCCGTGGGATTCTGGTGCTGCCGTGCAGCGGTTGGTGGCCAGCGCGGGTCGTGTGGCGGCGGACTGTGGCGCTGAGCTGGCCGGCCGCGCTGCAACCCGCTCCCCGTGTCGTGTCGGGCCACACCGCCGAGCCAGGCTTTCGAGCCGGTCAGCGAGCCAGGCTGTCAAGCCAAGGGCGGCGCCGCGCGCAACCGCCAAGCCACCTGAAAGGGCAACCCACTCACCACCCTGGGGGGTAGCCCAAAAAGGCGCACGGCTTGCGCGTGACCTGTCACGGAAGCGTCACGAAACTGCGCCAACTCTGCACAGACGGAGCCGCGTCGCTCGGTCGGGGCCCTGACGTGGCTGGCTATGGCATCGCCCCAGCTGAGGCGCAGACCTGCAGAGCAGCGGTCGGGGCAACCCCTGCGGCTGCTCTCGATGAGGAAGGCCTCGTATCCCAGGACGCAAGGAGGACAACGCGGCAGCTGTGTGCACGACGAGGAGGGCTGCCTCGTATCCCAAGGCGGGAGGAGGACAACCCAGACGGTGTCGGTGGTCGACCCGTCGACACTACCGCGTGCCAGGGCGCGGGGAGGACGACCTGCGGGAAACCCTCGGTTGGCACCTGGTGAGCGCCGTCCACCGCTGCGATCCCCTCGTGCCCGCACGAAGGAGCGCTACGAGACCTGCTGCCCGGCCGCCGACACCCCGCGCGCACGCGCCTAGCTTCGGCCGGTTTCCTGGGCGGTGCCTGCCGCTCGCCGACCCCGTCCGCAGGAGCGCAACCCGCCCCGTTCCGGCCGGACCTGCGGCAGTTGAAGCCGCCGGACGCCACCAGCTCCGTGCCGCTCGGCTGCCCAGCGTCATCTGGGCCCCCCGGTGTCTGCGCGGCGCGGGCGCCACCGCCTTCAGGCCACCGCCCTCGGAGAAGACCCGGGCGGAACACCGTCCCGGAAACTGACAGCTAGTTGTGCTCTGCGGGGGAGGTTGTCTTGGAGTAGCTGGTTCAGGGTGTGCGCTCGTGTGTTCCAGTCGAGCGCGCTGTGGGATCGGTGGTGATTGTAGAAGTGCCTCCTACCGTATGCCATCAGCCCTCCTTGTCAGCCGCGAGTCATCAATCGACCACGGCCTCACATCGAGGGCCCACACACATCACTGACCCCCCAACCCCCTCAGCCCAGGGACAACGTCCCCGGTCCTCACAGCTAGCTGCTCGGGGCCTCGGCGAGCCGGGCGACGCAGCCGCCGGTCGAGGCATGCGGCTCGAGCGTGCCCGCCGTGAACGGTGCTCCGAGCTCGTCGAGCGCGCCGCGCATCAGCCCGAGGTGAACCGGGCAGACGACGTCGACGTACTCGTCGGCCAGCTCACCGAACGGGCAGCTGCTCATCACGATCGTGTCCTCCCCGTCTCCGCTCCGCTCGCGGGCTGGGTCGAACCCGCAGTCCTCGAGCAGGTCGACGACCTGCTCGATCGAGTCGCGCTCGGGTCTGGGCTCTGGCGGGTCTGAGCGCCGCATCAGCTCCTGGCCCCACGCGCGGCCTGCCTCTTCGGCCAGCCTCGCCGGCTCGTCGTCCCCGCTGGCCAGCGACGTCGCGAGAATTCCCGCGAGGAGTTGGTATGCGTCGGCCCGCGCGAGCCCGGGAACAAGCTCGAAGACGATGTGAGGCCGTCCGCGGCTGCCTCGGGCATCCGGCCGCTGCCGCACCAGACCAGCCTGCTCGAGCAGGCGGACGTGCGATCGGACGGTGTTGGCGTGCAGCCCGACCTCCGAGGCGAGGTCGGAGGCGTCAAGGGATTGCCTGCGCGTACGCAGCACGTCGAGGATGTGGAGCCGGCTGGAGTTTGCCAGCGCGCGGTGGATCAGGGCGTCACGATCATCTGGTCGGTGCGAGGTCATCGGTACGTGGTCATGCCGCGTCAGTGCTCTCTCCGACGGTAAGATGATAAAAACAATAGCTCTCTCAGAAAAGAACGGAAGGCTGAGCAACACATGGCAGTGCTGGAGATCAAGAATCTGACGGTGGCTCTCGAGGACGGGACGGAGATCGTCCGGGGTGTTGACCTCGAGGTGGCGACGGGCGAGGTGCATGCGGTCATGGGGCCGAACGGCTCCGGCAAGAGCACGCTTGCCTACGCGCTCATGGGGCATCCAGGCTACGAGATTACCGACGGCTCCATCCTGCTCGATGGAACTGACCTCGTCGAGCTCGGCGCCGACGAGCGGGCGCAGCGTGGCCTGTTCCTCGCCTTCCAGTACCCGCATGCGGTGCCTGGCGTCACGGTCGCGAACTTCCTTCGGCAGTCGGTCAACGCGTTGCGCAAGGCGAGGAACGGCGGTGAGGACGACCAGATTCCGGTTCCGGAGTTCCGCCGGGCGCTGATCGAGGCGATGGACTCGCTGAAGGTGCCGAAGGAGATGATGGGGCGCTACCTCAACGAGGGATTCTCAGGGGGCGAGAAGAAGCGGGTTGAGATTCTTCAGATGGCGATGCTGCGGCCGCGCATCGCCGTCCTCGACGAGACCGACTCGGGTCTCGATATCGACGCGCTGAAGGTCGTTGCCCAGGGCGTACGCAGCCTCGTCGGGCCCGAGATGGGCGCGCTCGTGATCACGCACTACCAGCGCATCTTGAACTACGTGAGCCCGGAGTTCGTGCACGTCTTCGTCGATGGCCGAATCGTTGTCAGCGGCGGGCCCGAGCTCGCGGACAAGCTTGAGGCAGAAGGGTACGAGGCGTTCGCTCCCGTCGCCGCAGGAGGTGGGTCCCCGTGAGTACGACTGAAACCGAGGTCGTCGCCGAGATCGGAGCCGATTACAAGTACGGTTTCCACGATCCCGAGAACTACGTGTTCAAGTCCAGGCGCGGGCTCTCGCCGGAGATCGTGCGCGAGATCTCCGCGCACAAGAACGAGCCGGAGTGGATGCGCGATACCCGCCTGAAGGCGCTCCAGTACTTCGAGGCCCGGCCGCTTCCCGATTGGGGCGGCAACGTGGCCGAGATCGACTTCGACTCGATCTACTACTACATCAAGCCCACCGAGAAGCAGGCGTCCTCCTGGGAGGACCTCCCGGCGGACATCAAGAACACGTGGGACCGCCTCGGAATTCCCGAGGCCGAGAAGAACTTCCTCGCCGGCGTTGGCGCACAGTACGAGTCCGAGGTCGTCTACCACCAGCTCAAGGACGAGCTCGAGAGCCAGGGCGTGCTCTTCCTCGACATGGACAGCGGGCTGCGCGAGCACGAGGACATCGTGCGCGAGTACTTCGGAACGGTCATCCCGCCGAATGACAACAAGTTCGCGGCGCTCAACACCGCGGTCTGGTCAGGGGGGTCGTTTATCTACGTCCCGCCGGGTGTCTCGATCGAGATGCCGCTCCAGGCCTACTTCCGGATCAACGCCGAGAACATGGGCCAGTTCGAGCGCACGCTGATCATCGTCGACGAGGATGCCTACGTCCACTACGTCGAGGGTTGCACGGCGCCGATCTACTCCACCGACTCGTTGCACTCGGCGGTCGTCGAGATCATCGTCAAGCCGCGCGGTCGGTGCCGCTACACGACGATTCAGAACTGGTCGACCAACGTCTACAACCTCGTCACGAAGCGCGCCGTCGCCTACGAGGACGCAACGATGGAGTGGGTCGACGGGAACCTCGGCTCAAAGCTCACGATGAAGTATCCGGCGATCTGGCTCATGGGCGAGCGCGCGCACGGGGAGGTGCTGTCGATCGCGTTCGCCGGCAACGGCCAGCACCAGGACGCGGGCGGCAAGTGCGTCCATGTCGCGCCCAACACGTCGTCGGTGATCACGTCCAAGTCGATCTCCAAGGACGGGGGCCGTGGTGGCTACCGCGGCTTGCTCGAGGTGGCGAAGGGAGCCACGGGTGTCAAGTCGAAGGTCGTCTGTGACGCGCTGCTCCTCGACGAGGAGTCCCGGTCAGACACCTACCCGTACGTTCGCGTCGACGAGAACGAGGGCGTCTCAACCGAGCACGAGGCGACGGTCTCGAAGATCGGCGAGGAGCAGATCTTCTATCTGATGAGCCGGGGGCTCTCGGAGGAGGAGGCGAGCGCGATGGTCGTCTCCGGATTCGTCGAGCCCATCGTGAAGGAGCTGCCGCTGGAGTACGCCGTCGAGCTCAACCGGCTGATCCAGCTCCAGATGGAAGGGTCGGTTGGCTAACGCTTCCACGGACACCATCGCTGGAAAGACCCGGGCGGGCCTCTCGCGCGAAGAAGCTCTCACGCAGTACCACACCCTCGAGCTCCCGAGCCCGAGTGAGGAGCACTGGCGCTTCACCGACATCTCCGGCTTCGACCCGGATGCGTACGCCGTCGCCGAGGCCGCCGAGGTTGCGCGGCCCGACTCCATGCTCGACCTCGACACGGCTGGAACGGCCTTCGCCGGCGAGGGGGGCATCGAGATCGTCAGCGCGCCCGACGGTGTCACGTTCGAGCCGCTCCAGGATCACGAGCTGCTCGGCTCGCTCGTTGGCGTCAGCGACAAGCTGAGCGCCCAGAATGCGGCGCTCTGGCGGAACGGCCTTCTCGTTCGCGTCCCGAAGGGTGTCGAGCTCGACAAGCCGCTGTACGCGCGGGTGTCCAACTCCGCCAGCGGTGGCGCGCTGTTCTGGCGGCTGCTCGTCATCGCCGAGGAGCTGAGCCGCATCACGGTCATCGAGGAGTACGCCTCCGACTCACCGGCTCTGGCCGGCTACACGAACGCGGCCGTCGAGCTGTTCGTCGGCGCCGCGGCGAAGCTCGAGTACGTCTCGATTCAGAATCTCTCAACCGAGACCTGGCACTTTGCATCACATCGGGCACGCGTCGATCGCGACGCCGAGCTCGACTGGGTGGCGGGCGGCTTCGGATCGAGGAAGGGCAAGGTCTGGATCCAGAACGACCTCGTCGGCAGCGGCGCAACCTCGCGCGTCACTGGCGCGTACTTCGCCGATGGCAGCCAGCATCTCGACTACGACACGTTCCAGCGGCACGACGCGCGCAACACCACCTCGGACTTCGCGTTCAAGGGAGCCCTCCGCGATACGGCGCGGGCCGTCTGGCGCGGGATGATCCGCGTCGAGCCGGACGCTCAGCGCACGAACGCCTACCAGGAGAACCGCAACCTCCTCCTGTCGAAGCGGGCCGGCGCGGACTCGATTCCCGGGCTGGAGATCATGGCTAACGACGTCCGGTGCACGCACGGCGCCACCAACAGCCCGGTCGATCGTGACGAGCTCTTCTATTGCATGTCGAGGGGCCTAACCCGCGGCGAGGCCGAGCGCCTCATCGTGCGCGGGTTCTTCCAGGACATCCTCGACCGCATCGAGTTTCCGCCAGTCAGGGCCGCGGTCGCCCAGGCTCTGGAAGCGCGAATCCCAAAGGCCTAGCGGTCGACCCTGGCTGTTCCGCTTCAGAGGCGGCCCGCGCACCCCGCGGTCGCCCGACGCTGATCCTGCGCGCTGCGCCGAGGCGCTGTGAGTTGGGTCTGCCTGGTCGGCGACTGCGGCACCCTTGACTGCGTGTAGGCTCGCAGCGGTGAGCGAGACCGAGCGTAGTGAGAACACCCAGCCGCTCGCTGACACGCAGACCGGGCCGCTGGGCAGGGCTGACCTGACCGGGCTGTCCGAGGAGGAGGCGCAGGAGCGCCTCGCGCGCCGCGGCCCGATTGAGCCTCCGGCAACGAGCCGCTCGCTGGCGAGCATCCTGCGTGCGAACGTCTTCACGGTTTTCAACCTGATCCTCGTCACCTTCGGCGGGTTGACCCTCTACTTCGGGCACTTCGAGGACGCGCTCTTCTTGGCCATCCTCGTCGGTAACGCGGGCATTGGCATCATCCAGGAGTACCGGGCGAAGATCGCCCTCGACTCATTGGCAGCGCTCGTCGCGCCGCGGACGACGGTCGTTCGCAGCGGGAACCCGCGTGAGGTGCCGGTCGCCGCTCTCGTCGTCGGCGATCTGGTGCGGGTCAAGGCCGGCGACCAGGTCGTCGCTGACGGGCGGATCGAGGCAAGCGACGGTCTTCGTCTCGACGAGTCGAACCTCACGGGCGAGGCGGAGGCAGTCGCTCGTTTCATCGGCGAGGAGGTGCGCTCTGGCGCCTTCGTTGTCGAGGGGGCGGGTTCGTTCATCGTGACCGCGGTTGGGCCGGACAGCTACGCGGAGCGGGTCGCGAACGTCGCCCGCCAGTTTCGCCATCCTCGCTCGCCGCTGGAGCTGGCGCTGAACCGGCTGCTGATCGTGCTGGTCGTGTTCATGGTTCCCCTCGGGATCGTGCTCGGCGCGGCGCTGTTCGAGCGCGAGGCGAGCGCCTCAAACGCCGTCACGACCTCTGTTGCCGCCGTCGTCACGATGATCCCGGAGGGCCTCATCCTGCTCACGAGCCTCACCTATGCCGTCGCGGCGCTCCGGATGACGCGGCGCGGCGCGCTCACGCAGCAGCTCAGCGCGATCGAGTCGATCGCCTCAGCTGAGGTGATCTGCCTCGACAAGACCGGCACGCTCACCGAGTCCGCGCTCCGTGTTGTTGGCATTGTGCCCCACGAGGGCGTCGACCAGCAGCTCCTCAACCGGGCGCTCGCCCGCTATGCGGCCAGCTCCCCCTCGCGTAACGCCACGATCGAGGCGGTTGCGGAGAGCATGCCGACCGGTCCCGAGGAGCCGTCGGGCCACGTGCCGTTCTCGTCGCGCCGCCGCTGGAGCGGGGTCCGCATCGGGGCGCTCGGCCTCGTCCTCGGCGCGCCTGAGCACTTCCCGCTTGGCGGGCTCGCCGAGCGGGTCGCCGCGGAGCAGCGGGCAGGGCGGCGCGTGATCGCTCTCGGCACGACGGCGTCGCGGCTCGACGGGCCGGTTGGGCTCGACGAGCCCCCTCCCAGCGATCTCGCCCTGCTTGGGGTTGTCTTCCTCGCAGAGCGAATCCGCACCGATGCGTCCAAGACCGTGGCGTTCTTCACGGAGCAGGGTGTGGAGCTGAAGGTGCTCTCGGGCGATGCTCCCGAGACGGTCGCGGCAATCGCCCGCGACGTCGGCATTCCCGTCGAGACCCCTGTTGACGGAAGCGACCTGCCCGACGACCCGATCGTGCTGCGGCGGCTCGCTCTCGAGGCTACGGCGATCGGACGGATCTCGCCGGAGGGCAAGCGCCGCGTCGTCGAGGCGCTGCGGGACGCCGGCCGCTACGTCGCGATGGTCGGCGACGGCGTCAACGACGTGCCGGCGCTCAAGGCTGCGCGGATGGCGATTGCGCCCGGCAGCGGCACGCAGATGGCAAAAAGCGTGGCGGACCTCGTTCTCGTTCGCGGTGACTTCTCGTCGGTCCCCGCGTTGGTGGGCGAAGGGCGAAAGATCCTCCGAAACCTCCAGCGCGTGACGAAGCTGTTCGTTGCGAAGTCCGTCTTCGCGGCGTTTGCGATCCTGACGGTCGGGATCAGCAACGAGCTGTTTCCGCTGCTGCCGCGGCATCTGACGCTCGTGAGCACGCTCGCCGTCGGCTTCCCCGCGTTCTTCCTCGCGCTCGCGCCCAGCTCGGGGCCGTGGCGCCAGCCAAATTTCCTGCGAGAGACCGCGCGCTTCGCGGTCCCGGCTGGGACTGCGGCCGGGCTGGGTGTCGTCTCGAGCTTTCTCTTCGCGCAGTCGGTTATCGATCTCCAGCCGACCGAGGCGCAGACGGTGGCCGCCACGGTCCTTCTGATTGTCGGGCTCTACTTCATCCTCGTGCTCGAGGCGTCCGGCCGAGGCCGCGGCGCGGCAATCCTCGGCCTGTGTGGAGGTATGCTGGCCCTCTATGGGCTTATGCTTGCCACGCCGGGCTTCCGATCGTTCTTCGACCTTGCGGTCCCGAGCGCCAGCATCATCCTGACGGCGCTCGCGGGCTCGGCCATCGCCATCCTCGGTCTCGTGCTGACCGACAATGAGCGCTTCGTTCCTGGAATCTTCAAGGGCATGCGCCTCCTCCGTGCTGATGGGAGGGGGAGTGGAGGCGGCGCGATAAGATAGGAACGTGAGTGAGGTAACAGTCTTGTCGTCCCTGGACGCCCGCCGGCTGCGGGCCGATTTTCCGATCCTGGGGAGGCACGTTCACGGCAAGCCGCTCGCCTACCTGGACTCCGCCGCCTCAGCGCAGAAGCCGACAGCAGTTCTCGACATCGAGCGGAGCTTCTACGAGACGTCCTACACGAACGTCCACCGCGGGGTCTATGAGCTCGCGGCTGAGGCGACCGAGGCGTTCGAAGGTGCACGGGAGAAGGTACGTGCGCTGCTGAACGCCCAGTCGACCCGAGAGGTTGTCTTCACGCGAGGCGCCACCGAGGCCCTCAACCTCGTTGCGTACGCGTGGGGTCTCGACAACCTCGGCCCGGGTGACATCGTCGTCGTGACCGAGCTCGAGCACCACTCGAACTTCGTTCCCTGGCAGTACGTGGCACAGCGAACAGGGGCGCGCTTCACCGTTATTCCTGTTGACGAAGCGGCCGAGCTCCGGCTCGATGCGCTCGACGAGATCGCATCACAGGGGCGTGTGAAGGCGGTCGCCGTCGGGATTGTGGCCAACTCGATCGGCACGGTCAACCCCGTCGAGGACATCGCCCGCTGGGCTCACCAGCAGGGCGCTATCTGCGTGCTGGACGCTGCCCAGGCTGCTCCTCATCGCTCGCTCGACGTTCAGGCGCTCGGCTGCGACTTCCTGGCGCTCACCGGCCACAAGATGCTCGGTCCCACCGGGATCGGCGCGCTCTGGGGGCGCGCCGAGCTGCTCGAGCAGATGGCGCCCTTCAACCTGGGCGGGGAGATGATCCGCTCGGTCACGCTCGAGCGCACGACCTGGAACGAGCTCCCGCACAAGTTCGAGGCGGGCACGCCCCCGATCGCCCAGGCTGTCGGGTTTGGCGCTGCGATCGACTACCTCGCCTCGGTCGGCTACGAGGCGATCGGCTGCCATGAGCGCGACCTGACCGCCTACGCGCTCGAGGGGATTGGGGCAATCGACGGTGTGACAATCCTGGGGCCGCCCCTCGAGCGCCGTGGGGGAATCGTGTCGTTCGTCGTCGATGGGATCCACCCGCACGACGTTGCGCAGATTCTCGACTACGAGGGGGTCGCTGTCCGCGCCGGTCATCACTGCACGCAGCCGCTCATGGAGCGGTTCGGCATTACCGCCACGACTCGAGCGAGCTTCTACCTCTACACGCTCGAGGAGGAGATCGATCGTCTGGTCGAGGGCCTCGGCAGGGTCAAGAAGACGTTCGCCTAGTGGGTGGTCAGAACCCGTGAGGTCTCGCTGTGCGATCAGCTCTCGATCGTCGAGCCGCCTGCCTGCCCGCCCGACCCGCCGTGCACGCGTCTGGCGGCGCGAGAGCAACAACGCGCGCACACGCCTGCGGCGTTCCCACGGCCGAGCTCGCTGCTAGGAGCGCAGCATGGACGATCTCTACCGCGAGCTGATCCTCGATCACTACAAGAGCCCCCGAAACCACGGTGAGCTCGACCCCGCTGACGGGAAGGCGCACGGGCACAACCCACTCTGCGGCGACGACGTCGAGGTCACCGTCAACTTCGCTGAGGACGTCATCGACGCGATCCGGTTCAAGGGTCGAGGATGCGCGATCAGCCAGGCGGCGACGTCGATTCTGACCGAACTCGTCAAGGGACGAACGGTCAGCGAGATCGCGGATCTCGACAAGCAGGTGCTGCTCGACGAGCTAGGCGTTCCGCTCACGCCCATCCGGCTCAAATGTGCGATTCTGGGCCTTGGCGTGCTGAAGGTTGCGCTCCATAAGGCCAAGGGAACGCCTCTGCCTGCCGAGTGGTCGGGGGCCGACGACCTTATGCTTCGCTGATATGCCCGAGATCGAGGTCTGCCCGCTTGAGGAGCTCCCGCCCGGTAGCGTGAGGGCCGTTGCCTCGGGCGAGGTCAGGATCGGGATCTTCAACGCCGGCGGGGAGCTGCATGCGATCGAGGATCGCTGCAGCCACGATGACGGCTCGCTCGCGGAGGGCGACTTCGAGGCCGACGAGTGCGTGGTCGTGTGTCCGCGGCACGGGGCCGAGTTCGATGTGCGCACCGGCGAGGCGTTGACCTTGCCGGCCTACCTCCCCGTCTCCACATTCAGGGTGAGCGTCGTCGATGGTCTCGTCGTCGTCGAGGTTCCGGACTAGCTCGGCTCCGTCTCTCGCGCGCCGCGTCCTGCTGCCCAGCCGCCCCGCTCACGTTTCCTCTCGAGTTCCCCGCGCGCCTCGCGTATGATTCTGCTACCGCGGAAAGGAGGTGGTCCGGACTTGAGTGACGACAGTAGTACGGGCAGTGGAGGTACTCGTTCGTAGGGTGTGTCCCTGAGACCTGAGGGGAACCGCCATAGCCACGCGTAGGGGGCGATAAGCACCCGTACGAAGTACAAGCGAGTTTTCCGGCGAGAAGCCGCCGTCTCGGGCGGTTTCTCGCTTTCCGGCGGGCTGTCTCGTTCGTGGACGGAGGAGCCGTCTCACCCAGTGGCCCGCTGCACCATCTCGGCCAGGCCGATCGGCTCGAGATCGAACGTCTCGTTCGCCTCGGTCGGGTCGCACACGTTGTCGCCAACCTCGAGCATCGTCAGCTGGTCCCGCGTGATCGGAGGTTGCGGCAGCCGCTCGACCAGGGCTGCTGCGGCCCGGACGAGGCCGACCGGGAGGTGAACGCTTGGACGTCGCTTGCCGAGCGCAGCGGCCAGGGCCGCATAGAGCTCGTTCCAGGTGAGGACGTCGGGCCCGCCCAGCTCGAACGTCCGGTTCGTCACGCTTGGAGCATCGACGGCCTTCGCGAAGAAAGCGGCGACGTCGTCGACCCAGATTGGCTGCAGCCGGCGCTCGCCGGTGCCGACTACGGGCGTGATCGGCGAGTAGCGAACCTGGCGCAGGAACGTGGGTAGAACGCCTCCTGCTGCTCCGAACACGAAGCCCGGCCGGAAGATCACCCACCCGAGGTCTGCGCCTTTGACGGCCTGCTCCATCGCCCACTTGGCGCGGTAGTACGGGACGAGCTCCCGGGTCTGCTCGCTCGTCCCGAGTGCGCTCATGAGCACGAAACGCCCGGCCTCGGCCTCCTGTGCTGCGGTGGTCAGATCGGCGGTGCCCTGACTCATCACTCGATCGAAGTCGGCCGGGCTGCCGGTGATGATCGACACGAGATGGACGACCACGCTGCACCGATCCACCGCACGCTCCAGGCTTTGGCGGTCGCGGAGATCGCCCTGCGCGAGCTCGCAGCCCCAGCGCTCGAGCTGGGTCGCGCGGTCGGCTCGGCGCACGAGCGCTCGTACCGGCAGATCCCTGGCTCGGAGCGCGTGGACGACGCGCGGACCGATGAATCCCGTTGCGCCGGTCACGAGAATCATGGCGCGGGCCGTTGCGCAGCAACCGGTGTCTCGGCTCGCGGGAAGTTCTGCCAATAGCGGCTCGGTGTCGGCCCACGTTGCCCCTGGTACTTCGAGTGGAGGCCGGCACTGCCATAGGGTGACTCGGCTGGCTCCGTGAGCTGGACGAACGAGAGCTGTCCGATCTTCATACCCGCGTACAGGGTGATGGGGAGGTTGGCGACGTTCGAGAGCTCGAGTGTCACGTGGCCGTCCCAACCAGGGTCGACAAAGCCGGCTGTCGAGTGGATGAGCAGCCCGAGCCGCCCCAGCGAGCTCTTGCCCTCGAGCCGGGCGACGAGGTCGTCGGGGAGGGTCACGCGCTCGAGCGTCGAGCCGAGGACGAACTCCCCCGGGTGGAGGATGAACGCCTCGCCACCCTCGACCTCGACGAGCTCGGTCAGGTCATCCATCGGTTCCTTGACGTCGATGTAGGCGTAGCGAGCGTTCCGGAAGACGCGGAAGAAGCGGTCGACTCGCACGTCGATGCTCGACGGCTGGATCAGTCCCTCATCGAGCGGCTCGACGCCGATGCGGCCTTCGGCGATCAGACGCCGGATCGTCCGGTCGGAGAGAACCACGCAGCGACTCTAGATGATCCGTCGAGCCGAACGGCGCACCGAGCTTTCTCCCGCCGTCTCGGTGGCTGATCGAGCGCGAATCGGGCCGCGCGGCACGAGCTGCCCTTGCGTCAGTACCGCAGGGCGCGGCGTTGCTCGAACCGCTCGATCGCCAGCCCCACGAGGCGGTCGAGGAGTTGTGGGTAGTCGAGTCCGGACGCCTTGAAGAGCTTCGCATAAACGCTCGTCGCCGTGAACCCCGGGATCGTGTTCAGCTCGCTGAGGACGACGCTCCCGTCTGCCCGCACGAAGAAGTCGACCCGCGCCATGCCCCGGCAGTCACACGCCTGGAACGCCCGCACGGCAATCGAGCGGACAGCCTCTGCGCTGTCGGCAGGGATGCGAGCAGGCACGATCAGGTTCATGCCGCCCTCGGTGTACTTGGCCTCGTAGGAGTACCAGTCCCGACCCACGACGACGATCTCGCCGACCGCGGACGCAGCCGGCTCGTCGTTGCCGAGCACGCTGCACTCGACCTCTGTCCCGTCGATGAACTCCTCGACGATGATCTTGTCGTCGTGCGCGAGGGCCAGCTTGACCGCGCCCATGAAGTCCTCGGCCGTGCGCGCGACGCTGATGCCTACGCTCGAGCCGAGCCTCGCCGGCTTCACGACGACCGGCAGGCTGAACGGGTTCTCGACCTCCTCGCCCCGGCCTGCGACAAACGTTGCGCTCCGGGCGATCGGCAGGCCTTGCGCGCCGGCCACGGCCTTGAACAGCGCCTTGTCCATGGCGATGGCCGATGCCGCAACGCCCGAGCCGACGTAGGGGATCTCGAGCAGCTCGAGCAGGCCCTGGATCGTTCCGTCCTCTCCGAAGGGGCCGTGGAGGACGGGGAACACGACATCGATGCCCTCGAGCGGGTGACGGCCGAGCGGGAGGGGGGGAGCCTGCCACCCGCTGGCCGACACGGGCGTGCCGTCGTGCGGGGTTGCTGTAGCTGCTCCCACGAGCTCGGAGGGGGCTGTGACGGACGAGAGCTGCCACTGGCCCGATGCGTCGATCTCGACGGGCACGGGCTCGTGCCCCGCGTTGCACAGCCCGCTGATGACCGACTGACCGGAGGCAAGCGACACGTTGCGCTCGCTGGAGCGTCCACCGAGAAGGACGGCGACGCGCCGGCCGCTCATCCGAGGCCTGGACCCTGCCCGCGGTGGCCTGCACCCTGCGTCTTAGGGCTCATTCGCCCGGCTCCGCGGGTTCCGGCGGTGGTGCCTCGGCTGGTGCCGCCACAGCGATCGTGATCGTCACCGGGGTCCCCGGCTCGACCTCGGTCAGCTCTGCCGGGCTCTGTTCAATGACGAATCCGTCGAACGCGGGGTCGGTTACCTCGGCGGTGGTCAGCAGCACCGGGAAGCCCTCAGCCACGAGTATCGCCTCGGCGGTCGGCTGATCGAGGTTGATGACGTTGGGAACGGGAACGAGCCCTGGCTGCTGCTGCGGCGGCCCCGCTGATGGCGCAACCCCGATCGTGATCGTCACCGGGGTCCCCGGCTCGACCTCGGTCAGCTCTGCCGGGCTCTGTTCAATGACGAATCCGTCGAACGCGGGGTCGGTCACCTCGGTGGTGTCGGTCACCACCTGGAGGCCCGCAGCCTCAAGCAGCGCCTCCGCGGCTGGCTGATCGAGGTTGATGACGTTGGGAACGGGCACGGGCTCCAGCTCCGGCTGGGGCTCGGCGACGACCGTGATCGTGACGGTTGCCCCCTTCTCCGCGCGTACTCCGCCGTCTGGTCGCTGGTCGAGCACCGTCCCGAGCACCGCTGGATCGGTCTCGAGCGATTCGATGATGCTGACGTTGAACCCCGCCTCCGTGAGAACGGCGATCGCCTGGTCGCGCAGGCTGCCGACCACGCCGGGCACGGTCACGGTCTCCGGCTCGGGCGGCCCTGTCGAGACGAAGAGCGTGATCAACGCTCCCTGCTGGACGTCCGTCCCCGGCCCCGGGCTCTGCGCCACCACCGTGTCGATGGGCTGCTCGCTCTCGATGTTCTCGATCGTGGGCTCGAAACCGGCCTCCCGGAGCGTGAGCAGCGCGTCGGTGATCGTGAAGCCGAGCACATCCGGGACGATTCCGGTTTGGGGGCCGCGCGAGACCCAGATCGTGACTGTCGAGCCAGCTCTGATCTCCTCGCCGGCCTGCGGGCTCTGGCGGAAGACCAGGCCCGGGTCTCGCTGCGAGAACCCCTCGTTCACCTCGACATCGAGGCCTCCCTTGCTCAGCTCGAAGCGGGCATCGTCTTCGGTCAGGTTGATGACGCGCGGAACGTTCACGAACTGGATGCCCGCCGAGACGATGATGGTCACCTGGGAGCCCGGCTCGACCGCTGTGCCCTCCGGCGGGTCTTGGCCTATCACCTTCCCGCGCTCGACGGTGCTGCTGGGCTCGCGGTCGACGACACCCCTGAGGTCCTGATTGGTGAGGCGTGCGACCGCGTTCTCCTCGGTCAGACCCTCGACGAGGGGGACGGTGACGCTCGTCGGCTCCGGGACCTTTTCCCGAATCTCGTTGAAGATGTACCAGCCGGCGACGGCCGCGATCGCGAGCAGAACGAAGACGATGAGCACCGGGATGAGCCCGCTTGGCCTGCGCTCACGATCGCGGTAGGGATCGTAGACGATGGGGGGCAGCCGACGTGTTCGTGCCGGCGGCGGCGCCGATCGTGCCGGCGGCGGCGCTGATCTTCCAGACCCCCCTCTGCCTGATCCTCCCCTGCCTGATCCCCCCCTCCCGGCTGGCGCTGCTCCGGCTTCTGCTGTCCCGTCGCTGACGCGTGTCGTCTCCACCTCTGAGAGAATGGCTGTTGCTGCGTCCTTTGTCTGGCGGGCCACCGGCAGCCCCTTGGCAGCACGGACGAGGTCGTCGTCGAAGTCCTCAGCGCTCTGGTAGCGGTCGATTGGGTTCTTCGCGACCGCTCGCAACACGACCTGATCGAGCTCGGCTGGAACGCGCGGTGCGCCCGCGGATGGAGCCGAGGGTGTCTCGTTGATGTGCTTCATGGCGATCTCGACAGGAGAGTCGCCGCCGAACGGGACTTTTCCCGTGAGCATCTCGTAGAGCACGATGCCCACCGCGTACAGATCTGACGCGGCGGTGACCGGGGCCCCACGTGCCTGCTCGGGCGAAAGGTACTGGGCCGTCCCGAGCATCGATCCAGCCTCGGTCATCTGAGACAGCGCGCCTGCTCGGGCGATGCCGAAATCGGTCACCTTGAGCTGCTCCTCGAGTCCGATCAGGATGTTGTGCGGCTTGATGTCGCGATGGATGATCCCGTTTCGATGAGCGAAGCGGAGCGCGGCCAGGATCTGCCGCGTGAAGTCGATCGCCTGCCTGGCGGGGAGCCGCCCGCGGGTGATGATCATCTCCTTGAGGCTGGTCCCCTCGATGACCTCCATCGCGATGTAGTAGGTGCCCTGCGCCTCACCGCGGTCGTAGATCGAGACGATGTTCGGATGGGTGAGGCCCGCCGCGGACTGCGCCTCGCGGCGGAACCGCTCGATGAAGAGATCGTCGGTTGCGTAGCGGTCGTTGAGGATCTTGATCGCGACCCGCCGGCCGAGCTCCTCGTCCTCGGCCAAGTAGACGTCGGCCATTCCGCCCGAGCCGATCCGCCGGATGATGCGGTACCGGCCGTCGAACACGGTGTCGATCAGGGTGTCGGATGTGGCCATTTCTCTAGGCTACGTGCTTCTGCGGAGGAGAGTTTGGATCATCGTTCGTGCGATGGGTGCTGCGGCGGCCCCTCCGGTTTCCGGCTCGTGCGAGATGACGACGGCCACGGCCACCTCTGCAGCCTCGGCCGGGGCGAACGCGATGAACCAGGCGTCGTTCTCCCCATCGACTGCGGTCTCGCCTGTCCCGGTCTTGCCGGCAACGGGCAGCCCCGGTATGCGCGCGCCGCGGCCGGTGCCCGACGCAACGACTCGTTCCATCATCCGCGCAAGCGCAGCGGCTGTGGCTGGGCCGATCGCATCGGAGAGCTTCTCAGGCTTTGTCTCGGTGAGCATCGACCGATCGGGCTTGAGGGTGCGCTCGACGAGGTAGGGCTTCATCAGGACTCCGCCGTTGGCGATCGCTGCTGCGACCATTGCCATCTGGAGCGGCGTGGCGAGCAGCCGTTCCTGTCCAAACGCAAGGCGGCCTTCGTCGACGCCGGTCGGCAGCTGGGGGTCGAAGAGCTGTCCGTCCTCGTAGAGGCCGCTGGCCAGCCGCTCCGTTTCGGGTGTCTCGAGCGGCGGGACCGAGTAGAACCCGAAGCGCTTGGCATAGTCGATCAGTGTCTCGGCATCGAGCTCCTTGCCGATATCACAGAAGACGGCGTTGATGGAGCGCTCCATCGCTTTGCTGAGCGTGACACGGCCGAACCGCTCGGGCCCATCCTGGTCTGCGTAGTTGAAGACGCGCCGGCCGTACTGGATGCAGTACCCATCGTCGATGAACGTCGAGCCGGGCCGGAAGCGGCCTGAGTCGAGCGCGGCTGCCGCGGTGACGACCTTGAACGTCGAGCCGGGCACGAACAGGCCGGCGGTCGCGCGGTTCACGAGCGGCGCGGCAGGCTCACAGGCGGCACGCGCCGTCGTGATTCTGCTGAAGTCTCGGGCAACGTCGTTCGGGTCGAAGGCCGGTGCGGAGGCCATCACGAGCACCCGGCCCGTCGACGGCTCGAGTGCGACGGTTGCACCACAACGTCCCCTCAGCAGGCTGGCCGCCTGCTCCTGGGCGGCCGCATCCAGCGTGAGCACGAGGTGGTTGCCCTCCTGGGGCCTACCGGCCAGACGCGACCGTGCTCGATCGACGAGCGACGCGAGATTCGCATCCGACCCGGTGAGGAGCTCGTTCATCGACGCCTCGAGGCCGGTGCGCGCTCGCTCGAGCGTGGAGTACCCGACCGCGTGTGCGGCGAGGGGCCCGTGTGGGTAGCGCCGGACGAACCACCGCTGGCCTTCGATGTCGCGCTGTCTGGTGCGCGCCAGCACGGTCGTGCCGTCGCTGGTGAGCACGAGTCCGCGCTCGCTGGTGATCTGACGCACGATCTGGGTCGGATTGCCTTGCCGCGCCTCGAGATCGGGGGCTCGCCAGAGCCAGTAGGTGCCGGTCGCGATCACGGCCCCGAGCATGCCTGCGAGCACGAGGAACAGCCTGCGCAGCTCGCGGTTCACGCGGTCCTCTCGCGCTGCCATGGCCACGCAGCGGCGGCGTTGCAGCTGCCGAAGGACCGACGGTTCACGCGGTCTGAGACCGCGAGCAAGAGGGCGAGCAGCAGGAAGTTGGCGACGATGCTCGACCCGCCGTAGGACACGAACGGGAGGGTGATGCCGGTGAGCGGTATCAGCCCGGTCACGCCGCCCGTGATCAAGCAGGCCTGCAAACCGAGCGTCGCGGTCAGGCCTGCCGCAAGCAGCTTCGTGAACCCGTCGTCAGCGAGCATCGCGGTTCGCAACCCTCGGTAGACGACGATCAGGAACACCAGGACAACGGCCGAGGCGCCGACCAGTCCCAGCTCCTGGGAGAGGGCCGAGTAGATGAAGTCGGTCTCCAGGTACGGCACGTAGGTGGACCCGTCGGGAGCCACCAGCACGCCGCGTCCGAGCCCGCTGCCGAACAGCCCACCCGAGGAAATCGCGTAGAGCGACTGGACGAGCTGGTACCCGGCGCCGCTCGGGTCCTGCCAGGGGCTGAGCCAGATCTGGACACGCTCGGCAACGTGGGGCGTCGCGCGGTAGACGGCGAGCGCCCCGAGCACGAAGAGGGCTGCGCCGCCTGTGACGAAGAGCAGCCGGCCCGTCGCGACGTACAGCATCGCGACAAAGACCGAGAAGTACAGGAGGCCGCTGCCTAGGTCGTTCGTGACGAGCAGGACCAGCATCGCGCCGCCCCAGATCACGAGCAGCGGCCCGAGGTGCTTGAGCGAGGGCAGCCGAGCTGAGCCGTCGCCGCGCAGCGACTCGCGATGGTCGCGGAGGTAGCTTGCGAGAAAGACGACGAGCAGGACCTTCGCGATCTCGCCCGGCTGGAAGACGAACGGGCCAAGATCGATCCAGAGCGTCGCGCCGTTGATCGTGCGGCCGAGGCCTGGCACCGCAGGCAGGATCAGCAGGATGACGGCGAGGACGCCGAGCGTGTATTTCAGCCGCTCGAGCTGTCGGTGATCGCGCAGGAAGACGCTGACCACGACGAACACGGCGAGGCCAACCGCAACCCAGATGCCCTGACGCAGCGCTCGATCAGGGTCGATCCGGTAGATCATCGTGACGCCGACGCCGGTGAGCAGCGCGGCGAGCGGCAGGAAGAACGGGTCTGCGTTGGGCAGCGCGATCCGCGTGACGAGGTGCGCCGCGAAGTAGATGCCGACGAAGATGGCGAGGTAGGAGAGCGACGCTGGCGAGAGCGCCGCCTGTCGAGCGAGGAAGACGCTGACGAAGCCGAGCGCGATCAGGACGCTCGCGCCCGACAGGTTCAGGAGCTCGCGGTTGCGGAGGCTCACGGGAGCTGGATCTCGCGCTCGAACGGCGCGATCCGCTCGCGGGCGTCGCTCTCTGAGATCAACGCGTGGTCGAAGAGCGCAGCTCGCTCGTCCTTGGAGAGCTGGTACGCCTGTACCGGGCTCACGTAGATCTCCCGGTACAGCCCGACGCCGTCGGTGATGTTCCAGGGCAGGCCTTGGTAGACGACGAGCCTCCCGTCGGCGTCTGCGCCGACGAAGTGCGCGCGCTGCATTCCCCAGACCGCGGCTCCTATTGCCAGCGCGGCGACGGTGGCCAGCAGCGAGACGATCAGCATCGCCCGGCTGATGCGGAACGAGCGGACGCGTCGTCTCCGCCGCGCGTGCGGAGGCCGTGTCGCCTCTGGCAGCAGCTCATCCAGCACCGGGAGCTCATCCAGCTCGGAGAGCGTGTTCGCCTCCGCATCTACTTCAGGCGCTGGCGGCTGCTCGCCCGGCTGCCAAGCATCATCGACGAGATCGAAGAGGAGCACGGTGATGTTGTCCTCCCCGCCGCCGCGGTTTGCCGCCTTGACCAAGGTCTCTGCCGCTTCCTCGGCCCCGCGAGCCTCCACGATCGTGTCCGTGATCGTCTGATCGGAGAGCATCGTGGTGAGACCGTCCGTGCAGAGCATGAAGATGTCGCCTGGGCGCCCCTCGACCGAGAGCAGATCGGCGGTCACGCTCTCATCGGTGCCGAGCGCGCGGGTGATGACCGACCGCTGGGGGTGCAGCTCGGCCTCGTTTGGGGTGAGTCGTCCGCCCCGGACGAGATCGGCAACGAGTGAGTGATCGTCGGTGAGCTGCGTCATCGTGCCGTCTCGGATCCGGTAGGCACGAGAGTCGCCGACGTGCGCGATCACGACCTGTGAGCCCTCGACCAGGGCGGCCGTTGTGGTCGTCCCCATCCCCGTCAGCGAGGGGTCGTCCTGTGAGCGGGCGAAGATCTGCCGGTTCGCCTCCTGCACCAGCGCCTGCAGCCGCGACGCTGCATCGGGCACCTCTGCGCCAGCAGCCCCCTCGAACACGGACACCGAGATGTGCGCCGCGAGCGCTCCCGCCTGAGCACCTCCCATCCCGTCGGCGACGACGAACAGCGGCGGGCTGCGCACGAAGGCGTCCTCGTTGCGCAGACGCGTGCGCCCCGTATCGGTGAGGCCCGCGTGCTGGCCGATCTTCACGCGCCGACTCGCAGGTCGGTGGCACCGATTTGCACGACGTCCTCCGGGCGCAGAGGGCTTCGTTGCGCGATGCGTTGCCCGTTGAGGAACGTGCCGTTGCGGGACCCGAGATCGACAATCCAGGCTTCGTTGCCGGGAGCCTCAATGCGTGCGTGGTGGGCCGAGGCGAACTGGTCGCTCGCGAGGACGATCGTGTTGTCGGCAGCCCGCCCGAGCGTCAGGAGGCCGTCGAGCTCGAACGCCTGCCCCTCAGCGAGCGCGGGGCTCTGCACCACGATCATTCTGGCTGGTGGTCTGTTCACCGGGACGGCCGCGCTCGCTGCCGCCGCTGGCGGTATCCCTGCGCCGGCCGCGAGGACGAAGCTCTCCTGGGGCACGCGGAGATCGCGGCTCGCTGTGCGCATGACACGCCAGATGAAGACGTACAAAAGCACGAGGAAGAGCGCCTGGAAGAGCAGGAGGAGCTGCTCGACCATGTGGCCACCTACCCTGCGAACCGCAGTTTCGTTCGCCCGATGGTAAGCAGGTCGCCAGGCGCGAGCTGCGCGGTCTCGATGCGCTTCCCGTTGACCTCTAGGCCGTTCGTCGAACCGAGATCGACGATCACGTAGCCACCGTCGTCGCGGCGCAGCTCCGCGTGCCGTCGGCTTGCGCCGGGATCGTCGAGGACGATGTCGCAGTCGCGGCCGCGGCCGATCACGACCGGGATCTTGGTGATCGCGTGTCGAGCTCCGTTGACCTCGATGGCTGCGACGGCTGGGCTCCTCTCTGGCTGTGCCGGGGGCGCTCCCGTGGCGGGCGCGGCTGGCGGCGGGGTCCAGCTGGGCGCCGGCGCGGGCGGTGCCGCCGGGCTCGCGGGCTTGTGCCGCGTCGTCGGCTCGACCATGCGCGTCGCGATGCCGAACTCGCCCAGCGAGAGCTGCGGATCCTCTTCGATGAGGATACGCGGCCGGGAAAGGAGCGAGTACCCCTCCTTCTGCGCATGCTCGATCAGGTAGCCGGCGAGCTCCCCGAGGAGCGCCTGCTCGTACTCACGGTAGTGGGCCCGGTCGGCCGGAGCGAGGTAGAGCAGGTACTCGTTCGGTGCGTAGACGCGGCTGACCGAGACGGCCTTCCCGTCGTCCATCTCCTTGGTGAGCTTGCGGGCCAGCTCCACCGGCTGGACGTGCGAGCGGAAGGCGCGCCCGAACACGCCCTCGAAGAGGGCCTCCAACTTGTGCTCGATGCCGCGCATTACGCCCACGGGTTGAGGAGACGGCGGAAACCTCCTGCGAGCGAGTGTAGATGCTGGATCACCCTGTATCGCATGCCTGGGGAGACGCTCGCGGCTCGCAGAGCCAGGGTCGAAGACGTTACGATCGCAACGCAGCGGCCGCCTCGCTGCGCAGTGCCTGCGCGGCCGCTGTCTCGCGCTCGACGACCTGTGCCCAGACGTTTGCAAGCGATGGCTCATCGGACACGATTGGGCTGCTCGTCTTCGGCGGTTGCTCCGGGGCCTTGTGCGAGGACGCTGCGGTGCGGGGCCGGGGCTGTTCCTCCTGCGACTGCCGGCGGAGCCTGATGACCACGGGCACCACGAGCACCGCAAAGGCGAGCCAGGTGTACGCGATGGTTGGCATCGTCGTGACGCTCGCGTCGAACGCGAGGGTTGGACCGAGGACGAGCAGGGCGAGAACGGCCGCGCAGCCGAACGCGAGCGGCCACGCGCTCCCTCGGATCGCGGCCGGTGCGAGCACGGCCGCGACGGCGAGCGTGCACGCGGCTGCGATGATCGCCGGGTGGGCCACGAGGAACTCCGCGAGGGCAGAGGCAACCGCCGTCGGGCTCTCGCTGCCAGGGATGCCGAGTCCGAGCGGAGCGGCCGCGCCCGTGAACGGCAGAGGCATACCGTACAGGCTGGTGGAGAGAACAGCGGCCAGCACAGCGAGACCTGCGACGAGCCCGCGCCTGAGGGCTCCCCGGAGAGGCAGAGCAAGCAGCGGGGCGAGCACGAGCGCGCCCGCGGCTGCCAGCAGAGGGCCAGCCACGGCCACGAGGCCGCCCGACGGCTCGCGCGCCATCACGGCGAAATACGCGAGAGCTCCGATTCCGTATGCCCACGCGAGTCCGCTGGAGACATCTCCCAGCGGGAACACCGGAATCGCGAGCGCGAAGAAGAGTCCGAGCCGCGGCCGCGCAAACGCGATACCGGCGACGGCGGCGGCCGTCGGCAGGGTGAACGAGGGCGGGAAGAAGGGAAAGAACGTCAGGGCGGCCGCCACGAAGACCGCCGAACTGCCGGCGTGGACGAGACGGCCCGCGAGCACGCCGCGGGCGACGCGGACCCGCTGCCCGCGCCGGCGAGGTGGCCGAGCCAGGCTGGAACGAAGCGTCCAGGCAAGCGCAGCAGGCTCGGGGCGCTTCTCCGGGGCGAGGGCCAGGGCAGACTCCACGGCCGCAACAAGGGCCTTCGGGATGTCTCGGCGCTCGCGGTCGAGCGGCGGGACGCCGTCGGCGATCAGCGCTGCCGTCTCGACCGGCGACTTCGTGGAGAACGGGTGCCGGCCGCTGAGGCCCTCCCAGAGGATGAGACCAACGCCCCAGACGTCGGTCGCCCCGCTCGCCTCGTGGCCGTCCAGGCGCTCGGGCGGGATGTAGGCTAGCGTGCCCGGGACGTCGCCGGTCGCGGTCAGGCTGTCGACGTCATCGATGACCGCGAGACCGAAGTCGAGCAGCCGGGTGCGAATCGAGTCGCCTTCCTCGAGCATGACGTTGGTGGGCTTGACGTCTCGGTGCACGACGCCATGCCGATGCGCATGGGCGAGCGCGTCGAGAAGCTGGGCTGCGACCTCGACGATGTCTCGATCGCTGAGCGTCTGGGTGCGCAGAGCCTCGCGGAGCGTCTTGCCATGGATGTACTCGGAGACGAGGTAGACGTGCCGCTCGTCTCGCTCGATCGCATACGCCCGTGCGCAGTGAGGATGGCTCAGGCGGGCGACGGCGGCGGCCTCCCGTTGCGCGCGCAGAGCGGCGCGGCCCTGGCCGTCGACGACCTTGAGGGCAACGTCTCGGCCCTGCTCCTCGTCGCGTGCGCGCCAGACGGTTCCAGAACCGCCTGTGCCCAGGGGCTCGATGGGCCGGTAGCGGCCCAGGATCAGCTGATCGCCGGTCTGAGGTTCCGGGAGCGCGGCTTGTGTCACCGCTTCGCGAATTAGCCGCGACCGGCGGATCTCCTGCCCGCCTGGCCACCTGGCACGCGACGCCGTGCCTACCGATCCCCTCAGTGACAGGGGTAGCGGCTGTTAGACTCGGGTGCGAAGCCCGATCAACGTCTGCAAGAGCCCTGTCTCCTCCACGGTGTTCGAGCACGAGAAAACCGGCGCCGACGACGACATCGAGTTCGAGTTCTTCGACGAGCCGTCGACGCGCGAGTCGGCTCCTGTCGGGCTTGGACGGATGTCCGAGGCGGCACGCCCCCCGAGGCGGTCGCGGCCGTCCGTTCGCGTTCGTCGGCCAACTGGCGGGTCGTTGGGCATGCGCCTCGCGCTGCTTGCCGGCACGATCGTCCTCCTCGTCCTCGTCATCCTGCTCGTCCTCCGCGCTGTCGGAGGCGGGAAGGAGGCGAGGTTCCGTGAGTACATGGACAGCGTGGGAGCGATTGCCGCGGCCTCGACGACGGTCGGTCTTGAGACTCACGATGCCCTCGTTGCGCGCGGCGCCCTGCCGTCAGAGCTTCAAGGCAAGCTCGACGGATTCCGCGGCCGCCAAACTCAGCTCGTGCAGCGCGCCCTTGGCGTGGAGGCTCCAGAGGGGCTGGGGAAGGCGCACGAGGGCTTCCTCGAGGCGATGCAGCTCCGGGTCAGCGGCCTTGGCGGTCTGAGCAAGGCGTTCGAGCAGCTCCCCGAGGTCGACTCGGATCAGGCCGCGGGGCTGATGTTGGCCAGGCAGTCGAACAGGCTGATCGCGAGCGACGTGCTCTACGAAGACCTGTTCCAGGCGCCTGCCCGCCGTGTGCTCGCCAGGGAGAACGTGACCGGCATTGCCGTGCCTGAGTCGGTCTTCGCGTGGAATCTCGAGTTCTACAGCCCGAGCTCGATGACGTTCCTTGTCCAGAACTTCGGGCAGGCCAATGCTCCGGGCGCCCCGGGCGGGATCCTGCGCGGCAGTGCGCTGGTCTCGGTCACCGTGCAGCCTGACGACATTCAGCTCGCCCCGGGCGAGGAGATCGATCTCCTCTGGTCGAGCGATCTGCGCTTCGATGTCCTCGTGCGGAACTCGGGGGATCAGCAGGAGACGAACGTCAAGGTGAAGCTCACCTTGCAGCAGCCGGGGAAGGTGATCACCCCGCCCGAGCAGATCATCAATGTCATCAGCCCAGATGAGGAGCGCATCGTCTCCTTCGGCAACCTGGACACGGTTGACTTCGCGGAGCCGTCGAAGCTGCGGGTTGTGATCTCGCCCGTGCCCAACGAGGCCAACCTCGATAACAACTCGGCCGAGTATCCAATCTTCATCTCTCTCAGAGACTGATCTGTGAAAGCGGCCGGCTAGTAGCCCCTCGAGACGATCCTTGGACCTCTCACCGACGACTGTTGCCTGGATCGCGATCGCCGCTGTAGCCGCCGGCGGGGTCGGCCTGCTGGTCGCGCTCGTGTACTGGTGGAGCTTGAGACGGGTGCGCAAGGCGCAGTCCGTGGTGCTCGGTGGTGCACGCGACGATCTCGTCAACTTCGCCGTCTCGTTGCAAGCTCGCATCGACGACCTCCTTCGGGCAGTCGATGAGGTCGGGGCCGGGCTCGCCCGAGTCGACCGGCGCGTTGACGATGCCCTGACCCAGACTGCGGTCGTGCGGTTCGATGCCTACGAGGACAGCGGCGGCCATCAGTCATCGGCCTTCGCGATCCTCGATGGGTCCCGGACGGGCATCGTCGTCAGCACGATTCAAGGGAGGGACTACGCCCGGATCTACGTGAAGGATCTCCACCACGGGCAGACGTCAACCGAGCTCTCACCTGAGGAGCGGGAGGCCGTCGAGCGCGCGATGGCGACCTGAGCACGACCGGGCCTACGCGAATCTGATTGAGGCGCGCCGGTGCTGGCGGGGAGCCTGCGGTCTGCCGCTGGTGTGCGCGCGGGCGCGGGAGCGACGCGAGACATCCCCTGCCTCCCGATCTCGAGGAGACCCCTGCCTCCCGATCTCGAGGAGCTGCTGCCCGCGGGCGCGACGCGGCCGTTACGATTCCGCACGGAATGCGCAGGAGGGCTGGATTCACACTGAACTCGGTGTGCCGGCGGTCTGTAGCCGGGCCGCGGCGTGCGCCTTGGGGGCGGCCCTCGTGACCCACGTGCTCGTGTTGAACGCGGGCTATGAGCCGCTCAACGTCTGCAGCGTTCGCCGAGCCCACGTTCTCCTGTTCAAGGGAAAGGCAGAGGTGATCGAGGAGGTGGCGAGGCCGCTGCGTTCGGCGTCGAAGCGGTTCCCGTGGCCACACGTGATCAGGCTGCTGTCCCACGTCAAGGTTCCGCACATGACACAGCGGAAGATCTCGCGACGCGCGCTCTTTGCGCGCGATGGTTGGCGTTGCCAGTACTGCGGCGCCTCGGGCAAGCTCACGCTCGACCACGTTGTTCCGCGCAGCCGCGGCGGGCGCAGTCTCTGGGAGAACGTCGTGGCCTCGTGCGGGCCCTGCAACCTCCGCAAGGGCGACCGGCTCCCCGATGAGGCGCAGATGTACCCTCGCGTGAAGCCTCGCCCACCCTCAGCGGTCCTGTTCGTGACGCTCGCAGCCTCCCGCGTGCCTGAGAGGTGGCACCCGTATCTCGGCGTCGGCCCGCTGGCGCCAGCGACCGCGTAGGCGCAGAGCGCCGAGAGGCCGTGGTCTGTGCGCCGGCCTCTCTATACAAGGCGATAAGGCCCCAGACGCTCGCAGGGCGTCTGAGGCCTTCTTGCATCGGAGGCGTCCCTGTGCGAAAGAAGAGCTGATGGGAAGAGCAACAAGTGATCCGGCTGCGCGCCTAGAGATTCTCGACCGTGCGGGCAGCGAGGGCATCGGGTTCGTCTTGGTGTGGTTCACGGGCATCCTGGAGCATCTGAAGAGCTTCACGCTCACCCGGGGCGAGCTCGAGTCCGCGCTTGATGATGGTCAGGGGCTCGACGGGTCTTCGATCACCGGCTTCAACCCGATCGAGGAATCGGGCATGGTCGCGATACCCGATCCGACCACCTTCAAGCTCCTGCCGTGGGGCTCGGGCGGCAAGAGAGTTGGCCGGATGATCGCCGACATCATCACCCCGGACGGCGAGCCGTACGAGGGAGACCCGAGGCACGTGCTCAAGCTGGCCCTTGAGCGCATGGAGAGCATGGGCTTCGACGCGTTCAACGTGGGGCCTGAGCTCCAGTACTTCTACCTCGCCAGCGACAAGAGCACCGAGGTACTCGACCATGGCGGCTACTTCGACAAGACGACGCTCGACGTCGCCGACGAGTGGCGGCTTGAGACGATCGAGGCGCTCGAGTCGATGGACATTCCCGTCGAGTACGCTCACCACGAGGTCGGTCCGTCCCAACAGGAGATCGACATCCGCTACGCGCCTGCTCTTGAGATGGCCGACTACACGGTCACGTACCGGATGATCGTCAAGGAGATCGCCGAGCAGAACGGCGTCTACGCAACGTTCATGCCGAAGCCGTTGTATGGCGAGAACGGGTCGGGCATGCACACCCACATGTCGCTGTCTAGGGACGGGAAGAACGCGTTCTACTCCGCCGACGACGAGTGGCATCTCTCCGCCGACGGCAAGGCGTTCATCGCTGGTCAGTTGGCCCACGCGCGCGAGATCTGCGGCGTGTTTGCCCAGTGGGTCAATTCGTACAAGCGGCTTGTGCCCGGCTACGAGGCGCCCGTCTACGTCGCTTGGTCGAGGCGCAATCGCTCGGCGCTGATCCGCATTCCCCTGTACCACCCGGGGAAAGAGAACGCCACGCGCGCGGAGATCCGGTGCCCCGATCCTGCCTGCAACCCCTATCTGACCTTCGCCTGCCTGCTTCAGGCCGGTCTTGACGGCATCGAGAAGCGCTACCAGCTGCCGCCGCCGATGGAGGAGAACCTCTACGATCTCACGCCGCTCGAGCGCGAGGAGCGAGGTATCGTCTCCCTCCCGGAGACCTTCGGAGCTGCGATCCATGAGCTCGCCCACTCTGGGCTTACCCGCAGAGCGCTCGGCGAGCACGTCTTCGAGCGCTACCTCGAAATCAAGCGGCGCGAGTGGTAGGAGTATCGGGTGCAGGTACACGCCTGGGAACTGGAGCGGTACCTGGCGGTTCTCTAGAGGCCCCCTTCTCTAGAGGCCCTCTCGGGGGTCTGCCGAGAGCCCGTCGGCCGCGCAGCCCAACGGCGCGGCTGGGATGGAGAGGCTGGATGGAGAAGTTGCACGGCAGGCTCTGATCGAGCGGGCGGTCCCATCCCGATCCTCGCGGCGGCCGCTCTCGCGGTCGTCGCATCCGCGGTCGCGCTGAGTCGCGTCAGGGGTCACGCCTAGGCGTCTCACTCGAGGAGGAAGAAGACCCAGGCGCCGCCCTGGCTCACGAGCCGGTTCTCACGCTCGTCACCTGTGGCGGTCGCTTCGACAGCGACCAAGGGCCGAGACGCCTCGAACGTCGTCGTCTACGCGGTGCCTCTCCCTACGGCCTCGCGCCCCATGGTCAGGAGCAACGCGTACCGGCGGCCCGTGAGCATGCCGCACGCGGGCGCGGACACGGCCGCGTGACACGCCAGCCCGCGTGGCTTATGAAGGCGCTACGTGGATGATGCGCTCCGCGGCGTAGGTCGCGCGGCGTGTTTCTCGGTCGTTCTTGTTCCGGTCGTTCTTGTTCCAGTAGGGAGGCGTGCCGTGGAGACAGTTCAGATGTCTGTCGAGGAGATGGAGCAGCGGATCGGCCGCTTCTCCGATCTCGAGCCCTTGACGGTCTTGCAGGACGAGAGCGCCCCGCTGGCGGCCAAGGATCTCGTCTACGCGCGGAAGGTGATGCCGATCGTGTCTCTGAAGGGCATGGTCGGGCCGCTTGTCGGCAGGGCGCCGATCAAGGAGGGCGATTTCATGTTGATCTGCACGGTCTGTCCGCCGGGCTAGGAGGGTTTGGTGGAACGTTTGGCGAAACGCTGGGCCGGTGGCTGGTTGAGGCCTTGCAAGGGGGGTATAAGGGGTCCTTATGGGTTCTGTGTGTGCGGGTCGGCGGCGGCCGGAAACGGGGCTATTCATTAATGGGTGTATTCAATAAAGGAGGGTCTCCTGCGGCCATAAGGTTTCCTTATGGGTCCCGGTGAGGGGGCTGGTGGCTGCTTGGGTGGGATCCGGGGGCGGGGGTGCTGGTTGGGTCCCGGGGTGGGGGTGGCTGGTGTGTGTCGGTTTGGGGCCGGGCGGTTGGGGTCTGCACGGGCTCGGGGT
>JAPOVR010000042.1 GCA_026708005.1 Actinomycetes bacterium | reverse complement strand
GTACAAGTTTGACGCCGTGGGTCGGCCCACCACCTAGGAAGGTCAAGCGAAACGCAGGATGCGCCTGTATCCGTGCGGGTCTGCTGTTAGGGACTTTGGGCGGTTACCCACGAATCCGGCTGTTTTAGCCGCTTCCGGAGCGAAGCGACAGCTGTTCCCCCAGGGCTGGAAGCGCTGAGCCTTGGTGTCTAGGGCCGGCGTCGAGGGTGTTGCTCTTCTCCTCTTTCCCGCGGCCGGGGTGAGAGCTACCGGGATCCTCTGGGTGATCGGGTGGGCGAGCTCCTCGGCGAGTGCCTGGCCGAGCAGGGACGGAAACCCGGAGCCCGTAGGCAGCAGCAAGCAGCAGGTACGGGCGGACGGTGCGGACATGAACGACGTCGGTGGACACTTGGAGGACCACTTGGCCACCCAACCCTGGGCCGCCCAGCCGGTTCTGGATCCGCCACGCAGCAGACTCCTCACCCAGCGCGGGGAACTCGAGCCGCTCCACACTCACCCCGACGAGGCCACTCCGCGCCGAGCCTAGCCCCCAAGCCCAGCGCCGATCGCCGCGGCCCTCGCTCACCGCCCCGGCAGTCACCGACCAGACCCGTCCGCTTCCGGCTGGCCGCGTCGGTCAGGCAGGAACGTAGCGCCCGATGTTCTCCTGCTCCACGATCCGGCAGTCGCGCACGATCTGGTTCCCCCGGAGGAACACATGCTGCGGCCAGCCGCCCAGCAGCTCGCCCTCGAAGATCGAATATCCCGAGGCGCTCGGCAACGCGGCAGCGCGTGCCACGCGGAGCGCGTCGGGATCAAAGACGACGATGTCCGCGTCAGAGCCCGGCCGCAGGACACCCTTCTGCGGGTACAGGCCGAACCGACGCGCGTTGTTCTCACAACAGACGCGCGCGAGATCCTCGAGCGTGCAGCGCCCCGCCAGCACCCCCGCGGTGTACATGGAGGGAAACATCGTCGCCATGACCGGGCCCAGGCCCACCCGCGCGTCCCAGAAGTCACCCTGCTGGGAGGCGATCGAGTACTGCTGGCTGTCGGTGCCAACGAACTCGATCGTCCCGTCGAGGATCCCGTGCCAGAGTGCCTCGCGGTCCCGCGCGCCCCGAATCGGCGGCTGGACCTTCGCGTAGGCCCCGATCTCCCGCTCGTCCGCCTCCTCCGCCGTGTAGTAGAGAAACGCGTTGAGAGTCTCGCCGAGCGTCTGGAACCCGCGAGCCTTCAGATCACGGATGAGCTCAACGCTCTCGGCCGCGCTCACATGCACCGTGTAAAGGGGGACGCCCACCTCGTTCGCGATCAACGCGGCCGAGTAGAGCTGCATCGGCTCGGTGATGTTCGGGCACGCCTCATGCCACGCCTGCAGGTAGTCGGTGCGGCCTCTCTGGCGCATCCGTTCAATCAGCAGCTCGCGCACGTCGGGATCCTCCGCGTGGATCATCGGAAAGGCCGCCGGGCTCGCATCGCGGATCGCCTCACAGCCCGCGTAGAACAAGTCCCACGGAATGCCGTCGGGATCCATGCCGAAGCTCTCTCCCTGCGGGCCCTTGTACCCGAGGAAGAACTTGAACGAGCGCGCACCGAGCTCGACGAGCGCGGGCACCTCGTCGAGGTCCTCGCGCCTGATCATCACGACGTTGAAGCGAAAGTCAATGAGGGATCGCTCGGTGCCCCAGCGGATCCCATGCTCGGTCACCTCGACGCGCGACTCGCGCCCGAACAGCGTGGTCGTGATCATCGTCGTGATCCCGCCGAACGCCGCGTCGCGGGACTCGCTCTCGAAGTCGGCCTGCATCTTGGCGGGACCCCAGTTGTCGCCGACGCCGATATGCACATGGGGATCGATCACGCCTGGGAAGATGACGTGCCCGTCGACATCGACGTCGTTCATGCCCGTTGGCAACGTCCCGTCTGCGCCAACGTGAGTGATCACACCGTCGGTTGCGGCAAGGCCGCCGCGCAGCAACCCCTCGGGGCTGACGACAAGACCGTTGCGCAGCGTGAGCGTGCCCTCTGCCACCATCTACCTCCCCGTCGATCGAGCAGGATTCTGACGTGCCGCGCCTTCGCGCGCCGGCGGTCCGAGCACGATCTTCTCCGCCTCGAGGAAACCGCCCTTGGCCAGTGCGCTCGACAGGGTCGGCCGGGTAGGCACGGTGAAGACGGTGACGGGCTCGCTAGCCCTGGCGCTGGCCAGGCCGGTGGCACCGTGCAGCACGCTCCCCATGCGCATGATCGTGGTGTCCGCGGGAACGGACACGAGCACGCGCCGCTTCACCCGGTAGTGAGAGCCGTCCGAGCCGCGAAGATCGCGCGCCCGCACAGCGAGGCGCATACCCGCCTTCACCGGCTTTGTCCGCAGCACCGTGCCCCTCAGCTGCAGCGCCAGCCCTTCCGGCGCAGGATATCTCGGCCCGGCGAACAGCAGCTTTCTGGCCTGGCGGAGCGTGCGGTACGGCGAGATCGTCCCGTGCGTGGCAGAGTGGATCTCGAAGTGGAGGTG
Organism: Actinomycetes bacterium; assembly: GCA_026708005.1. Lineage (GTDB taxonomy): Bacteria > Actinomycetota > Thermoleophilia > Gaiellales > Gaiellaceae > JAPOVR01. Next base: position 4,938 of record JAPOVR010000042.1, on the reverse strand, counting down.
GTCGGTGCCATTCTCAGCGTCGCCTGAGTCGCCGACGAAGCCCAGCAGCTGGCCCGCCTTGACCGCCTGGCCATCGACGAGATCCGGCGCGTACGCGACGTCCGGCACACAGCCCCCATCGTCGTCGCTGTGCGGGGTGAGGTCGTTGTTGAGGTGAATGTAGGTGTACCTCGTCCCGCTGTTGCCGCAGAGCCAGAGCATGCAACCGGCGCGGGCAGATCTCGTCCAGAGCTTCACCGTACCGGCTTCCGCCGCGACCACCTGCGCCCGTCAGGCCGCCATGATGTCGGTGCCTTGGTGGTAGCCCTGCGGGCGCGGCGCGCCGAAGTCATCCGTGTAGCTCACGCTGCCGACAGCCGGGAAGATGATGCGCTTTGGCACTGACGAGATCGTATGCGGACGCGCACCTGCGGATGCGGTGAAGAGGAGCGCTGCGACCAGCACAAGCAGCGCAGTCGCTTTTATCGCTTTCGTCCGGGAACAGGACATGAGCGGCAGGTTGGCCACGCACCGAACCACGCTAGCACAGCAGTCTCTCGACAGCACCACCGAGGCATCGGGCCGCCGGCCCCCTACGTCTTCAGCTCGGTCTCGATGAAGGCGAACTCGAAGTCGTTCGCGTTGATCACGTCGTGCTCGACGCCGGCCCTGCGGAAGTACGTCCTGCCGACCTCGAGCTCAGCCTCGGCCGCGCCGTCGCGTCCCTCAAGCCGGAGCGTGCCAGTGACGAGCGGGACAACGACGTAGTCATGCTCATGGCGGTGCCACCCGGTCGCGCTGCCGGGCGCTAAGCGCCACTCCGTCACGCACACGCGCTCGTTATCGATGTGGACGCTCGCCGTTGCGCTCGATCTCTCGCTCATGCGGCGATCCTACCGTCGCACGGCAGGCGCGGAAACCTCTCGGCCACCATGCCTCTCGGCCACCATGCCACTGGCAGGCCTCACCGCGGCGAGCCCGTGCCTTTGCTCTCGGATACGCAGGGCGTGCAGGAGTCCCTGTTCGAATGCGCGTGGCACTCCACCGGCCGACGATCCGATCGATACCATTGCCCAATTCGGCCATGTGCTCAGAGTTGAAGGGCTTACGGTCAGGACGCGGCAACTTCTCGACTTCGCCCTTGCCGTGGCCGTTTTCCCCTTCAGATCTGTACTGGCCCGATCGTCTCGAGAGCGGAGGGATCCACCATGCCGAACTATCGCGCTATCGACGTTGTCGTCTTCCCGTTCACGCCGGACACGAAGAGAGAGACGTACCAGCACGTCCCTGTCCTCAAGCAATCGCTGGTGCACCTGGGAATCTGGGACAAGGAGTGGACGGCGTCGCAGATCGTCGCTGAGATGGATGCAGCCGGGGTCGAGAAGGCCCTCGTGTGCGCCCAGGAGTCGTGCGAGTGGCGGGTGCCGCCCGAGTACATCCACGAGCTGGTCGACCAGACTCAGGGTCGGCTCCTCTGGACAGCCGGCATCGATCCGCACGACATCGCGGCCGGCGTGCGGCAGCTAGAGGCGTCTGTGGAGCGGGGGGCTCTTGGCGGGCACAGCTATCCGCACTGGTTCCGGCTCTCGCCGGATGACCGGGTCTACTACCCCTTCTACTCCAAGTGCGTCGAGCTCGATGTGCCGATCCAGATCCAGGTGGGCATCGCCTACCAGGCGGGGCTGCGCAACGTCGGGCGCCCGGACGCGATCGATCGAATCGCGGTGGACTTCCCCGGCCTCAGGATCATCGGGATCCATATCGGCTATCCGTGGGAGCGCGAGATGATTTCAGTGGCCTGGAAGCACCCGAATGTCTACATCGGCGCTGATTGCCTCCACCCGCGCGACTGGTCTCAAGACCTCGTTGATTATGTCAAGGGCGCTGGGCGAGAGAAGGTGCTGTGGGGAACCAACAAGCCCGTTTTCGAGTTCGACGACTCGCTCGCAGGCGTCGACGATCTGGGGCTCGACGATGAGACGAAGCGGAACCTGCTCTACGAGAACGTGAAGCGCGTCTACCGACTCTGACGCTGCTCCAGGAAGCGGCCAGCGCGCCAAGAGATCGCTACAAGGGTGTCGCCAGTGGTCCCCCCCTGCTGCGGGGTTGGGGGAAGCTCTGAGGCCGGCTCCCAGAGTCTCGTTTCGATTCGGTTTCCATCGGGCTCGTGGTCTGGCTCTCGGCATCGAGCTCGGGGCAGCAGCCCGCATGACAAAAGGCTTCTCGAAGGGTCGTGCTTCGCGCGCCGATCCTCTGACCGCTGACAGGCCAATCGGAGACAGCCTCAAGATGTCGAGCCCAGCGTCCAGCGCTCGGCGTCGCCTCGCCCGGACGGCCCTGGCAAACCACCCCGAGGGGGTCGGTACACGGGATGGGAGCGGCAAGCCAGCTCTGGGCGCTGCAGGACGAGGGCAGCGGCACTGGAGACCACTCGGATAGGGCGCGCTCGCTATGACGGGATCGGGCCGGCCGAAACTCGCATGCGACACAGGCGGCACGTTCACCGACCTGGTTGTCGAGGACGACGCCGGACGCCTGGGGATGTTTCAGGCGCCGACCACGCCCGCCGACCCGATCGACGGCGTGCTTGCCGCCGTCGCGTTTGCGGCCGAGGACGCCGGGCTCTCGCTCGGCGACTTCCTCTCGCTCGGCGACATCTTCAACCATGGAACGAGGCACGCGATCAACGCGATCCTGACGGGAACGACCGCCCGCACCGCCTTCCTGACGAGCGCCGGCCACCCCGACGTACTGCTCTTGAGGGAAGGGAGCCGGCCGCGGGCCTTCGACCACTCGGTCCAGTACCCAAAGCCATACTTGCCCCGCGCGCTGACCTTCGAGGTCTCCGGCCGTATCGACGCCCAGGGCCGCGAGCTCACGCCGTTCGACGTGGAGGACGCCCGCTCGACTGTCGAGCGACTGCGCGAGCTCGACGTCGAGGCGGTCGCGGTCTGCCTCTTGTAGTCGATCGTGAACCCGACCCACGAGCTGCGGCTCGGCGAGCTGCTCACGAGCAGCCTCCCCGGCGTCCCGGTCACCCTCTCGCACGAGCTGAACCCGAGCTGGCGCGAGTATCGCCGCGCGTCGTCGGCCGCCATCGACGCTTCGCTGAAGCCGCTCACGGGACGCTACCTGGGAAACCTCACGAGCCGGATGGCCGAGGCCGGCTCGACCGAGTACGCGATCGTCACAGACACCGGTTGGACGACCTACGACGTGTCGCTCGTGCGAGGTGAGTCGATCCCCTGGACGCAGGAGACGTGGGTGGGAGGCGCCTACCAGGGCCACATGACCGGCTTCCCGTCGGTCGACGTCCGCTCGATCGGCGCGGGCGGCGGCTCGATCGCGTGGGTCGACGCGGGCGGCGTGCTCCACGTGGGCCCGCAGAGCGCGGGCGCCGATCCAGGCCCCGCCTGCTACGCGCGAGGTGGGACGAGCGCGACGGTCACCGACGCCTCGCTCGTGCTTGGGCACCTCGACCCGGGCTACTTCCTGGGCGGTGCGCTCAAGCTTGACACGGAGCGGGCGAGCGCGGCGCTCCGCGCCGACGTCGCCGAGCCCCTCGGCTTGGAGATCGACGAGGCGGCCTGGGCGGTGATCGACGTTGCAACCGAGTCGATGGTGCAGGCGATTCTGGCGATCACCGTCAATCAGGGCATCGACCCCTCGTGCGCGACGCTCGTCGGCGGCGGCGGAGCCGCTGGCCTCAACTCGGCCTTCGTCGCGCGGCGCCTCGGCTGTCCTCGGGTCGTCATCCCCGACACGGGCGCTGCCCTCTCAGCCGCTGGCGCACTGATGTCGCATCTGACTGCGGAGTATCGGGCCGTCCAGTTCACGACCACCGCCGACTTCGGCGCCGACTGTGTAGCCACAACGGTTGGCGCTCTCGAGGCTCGCTGCCGCACGTTCCTCGAGGACGCGGGGCTTGCAGCCGACGACGGCGAGGTGAGCTTCGGCGTCGAGGCGCGCTGAGTTGCCCTTCTGGGGCTGGTTGGGCCTTGGTGGGGTGTGGGTTGTGGGTGGGGGCGCGGTGGCGAGTCGGTGGGAGGTGTCGGTGCGAGTCATGGGGCATGGTGCGGGAGGCCGGGTCGGCTTGGCCGAGTTGTCTGGGCGGTTGGTGAATCCTGGGCTGCGTTGCCGGCGCCCGGGTGCGCGGGAAACGATCTGTAGGCGATCACACAGCGACCTACCCCCGGTGTTTGTGCGGGGTTTGTTTTGGTGTGGTGGTTTGGGGTGCTGGTGGACGGTACCCGGGTGGGTTTGCGGGGTGGGGGCTGGGTTGTGGGTGTGGCGCCAGCCTTCGACCGGGGGTCTGGGTTTCTCGGGGATGTTGGGGTCCTCTCGGCCTATGTAGCCCTGTCACCCCCAGCCCCCTCCAAACCCGGACCACCAACCAACCCTGCGCCAAGGCCACCCCGGGGGCCCCGCAGCTCGCCGATGACCCACCCCGGCGCCTGCCGCCGAGGCGCCATAACGTCCCCCCCTTCTGCGATCCACACCTTCACATCAAGCGTGGACCAACCCCAGGGCAAATCACCGGCGCTCAAGACGCGAAGAAACCGATCAGCGCTAAATAGACGCCCGTGAAGATCAGCGGGACTAGCTCTTCGACTCGTGTGAGCGGACGTCAGGCTCGCCCATCGCTGGAGTAGGCGTGCTCCCACTCGCGATCGAACGGGGCTACTGGGAGCCTGTCCTCGAGTTCGCTTATGACCTTGAACTTTGCTTTGTTGAGGTTGCGATAGCTCCGGATTAGTAGCAGCCAGCTAAGGGAGACCAAGCCTGCTGCGGCGGGCATCACGGACGCTGGCCTGCCTCTTGGTGTGTGTGCGGGGGTTTGTGTTGGTGGTGTTGTGTGGGGTTGTGGTTGGTTGGTGTTTCCCTGGGGTTGTGGAGTGTGAGGGTGGCCTGTCTCTTGGTGTGTGTGGGGGTTTGTGGGGTGGGGGTGTGGGTTGTTGG
>JAPOVR010000068.1 GCA_026708005.1 Actinomycetes bacterium | reverse complement strand
TTGGCCCAACACCCGACAGGCCCCACACCACCAGGGGCACCAACCCCCCGCCACCAACCACCCCCCCACCAAGGCCCAACCAGACCCAAAAGGACAACTCACTCGTCGACACCGTCGATGCCCACGTCGTCGCCGAGCCGGGGCAGACGCTCCCGAAACAGCCGGGCATTGCCGGCTCTGATCAGGCCTTCGAGGCCGATACCGGGAAAGAGCGGGAAGCGATCCCAGTAGCCGAGACGCATGGCGTCCTCGGAGAGGTTCACCGCGTGGAAGACACAGTGCGGAAGCGTGTCTTTGGCCCGCGTGAACGCTGTGAGCAGGCCGCGGAGCTCGGCGGCCTCTCCGGCGGTCAGCCAGTCGCGCTTCTGCGGGCACAGCCGATACGTAGCGCCCCATCCGGCTCTTGCCGAGATCACTCGGGCTCCCTGTCCCCGAACTCGACAATGCGTGCGGCGTACTCGGGCGAGTAGCCGTTGTCGCGGATGAGGCGCGAGTTCACGACCGCTTCCCAGAGAAGGCCGTCAGCGTTCCACCTGTAAGGGCGGGATTCGTACTGCTCCGACGTGTGATCGACGGTTCGCACGAACGAGTAGCCCTGACTGAACTGCCGCACAGGGCGGTGGCTATAGCCGCACGGCTCGCGGGCGTCCATCACCAAATTGGCCTCAGCCGCCGGCAGCACCGTCAACTCCAGACCATCCGCGAGCACGACAGGCCTGACGGGATCACCAGAAGGGGGAAGCATCACTGCAGGCGGATTCCTCTCGAACTCCTTCGGGTGCGCCGGCCAAGTCGGCACCAGCAGGACATCGCGCACCGATCGCTCGCCCACCCCCGGAGCGTAATCAACACCAGTGGCAGAGACCCGTGACCTGTTATCCGCAATGCGCATCGAACACGCGCTCGATCTTCTCCGAAGCTAGGCCCCGTTCGGCTTGGACGTCCATACCGGTCAGCAGCGCCGTGCAGTAGTCCCTGCCGAGAATGCTGCGGCAGCCGTGGTCGGCCATGTACGCGGTGTACTCGCGCACGATCGCCCGCAGGCAGTCGTCGCGGCTGGCTTCCACAGGCTCAGCCGGCTGGCAGGACGTGGCACACACGACGGCCAGCGGGACCGCGGTCGCTGCGAGCAAGCGCTTCATGGCCGTTGTCTCTCCCTCATGTAGTCCCGGTACTCGTCGGACGGGAGATCCCGGAACATCTGGGCGTCCTCCGGGCTCGTCGGCGCAGGCAGCAGATCGGGTTGCTCGGGGCTTCCGCACCCAGCCAGGACGGCCACCACGGCCACGAGCGTCATCTTCCACCATGCCCTCACTTGCTCACCAGCCTCACGGTTCCGAACACCGCCATGCCCACACCCGCGGCCATCCAGGGGAGGGCCAACGCCTCCACGGTTTCCTCTGAGGCAAGCGCTTCGCAGGTGACCGCGACCACCGAGAGTCCCGCGACGATGGACACCACGCCGATCGTGTAGCAGAAACGTCCGAGCGATGGCAGGTGCCCATCCACCCACGCTGCTCCACTTGTACCTGAATTCGTTTCCGGCCTGGAGCCGCTCCCGAGACTGGCGCCGGCGGACGGTTTCCGTCTCGCTCATAGGTGGCCCCCTTGCGGCGTAGGGATCAGGCGATCTGCCTGGGAACGCAAGAACCCCGTGCAGCATGAGCCGACAAAGCGGCCGTGTCGGCCTTCTCCCTGTAGCCAGCCCACGGCTACACGGGGTGCTCTCTTGCTGTTCCTAGGCGCCTGGCGCCATACCATCACCCGACCCGAACCGCCATTACTGAGCAAGGGCATCACCGGCAAGGCGGGGCCATGGCCGACCTGGACACCAGCGACAATCCGGCCAGCAGGCCGGTCGTCGAGCTACAGCCTTCCAGCCTCTCGCCCAGGTACCGCCCGCCAACACCCCAGCAAACCGCCTAACCAAGCGGCACAGACGTTTCGCTAGCCTCTTCTAGAAACCGGGCATCTCCGTGCAGGACTTTGAAACCAACATCCGCCGGCTGATCTTCTTCCATCACCGGAATGCGCGTGAGGCCGCGCAAGTTCTGGGCATCTCTGAGCGCACCATCTCAGCTTGGATCAACGGTTAAACATGAGCCTGGCGGCAAGGCGCTGCTCCTGCTGGCAGATGTACGGGATCAATCCCCGATTGCTCGGCGACGACCAAGAGGCCTTTGCTAAGGAACTCGCCGGCCCAGCCCGAATGCGTCGCGCAGAGCACGAGATCCGGCGCGTCCGGGGGTTCGGGGCAGTCACGCTTCTTCCGGGCGGAAAAAAAGTTTAGGAAACCTGCGAGAAAAAGAAGGAGGTTCAAATCCTGATGAATAGTGCCCCCGGCACGAATCGAACGTGCGCACGCGGTTTAGGAAACCGCTGCTCTCTCCACTGAGCTACGGGGGCTCGGCTGCCCTCACGATACTCGGTGGTGCTGCGGCGTCCGGGGGCCTCCTCGCCCCAGACTTTGTTGACGCGGTAGCCGCGACCTCGCGTTGGCGTCTTCGCCGTTCTGGGCGCGGCGAGCGGCCGTGACGAGTGCAGCGCTCCGGTTGCACGGCCTCGCGAGCCGTCTGCGGAGGGAGGGCAGGGGTGTCCGGCGGGCGCGTATCGCTGAGGTGCCGGTGTGCCCGTCACGACGTCGCGAGGCTCCCCGACCGCGATGAGCTGTCCCGCTGCGAGGAGAAGCATCCGGTCGCAGAACTGCGTCACGAGATTCATCGCGTGGGTGACGAAGACGATGGTCTTTCCCTCGCCCTTCACCCGCCAGAGGTCCCGGTAGCATTTCTCCTTGAACGGCGCATCGCCAACCGCTAACGCCTCGTCGATGAGCAGGACGTCGGCGTCTGCGTTGATCGCGGTCGCGAACGCAAGGTGCATCATCATGCCGTGGGAGTAGCTCTTGTGCTTGAGGTGGACGAAGTCCTCGAGTCGGCGAGCTCGGTGATCTCATCGATTCTCTCCTTCGCGAGCTGCGGCGAGATGCCGATTAGCGAGAGGGCCAAGACAACGTTCCCGGAGGCCGTAGGCTCCTGGTGAAAACCGGCGCTGAGCCCGAGAAACGACGAGACTCGGCCAGCCGCCTCGACCCTGCCCTCAGTTGGGGCGAGGATTTCCGAAACGATGGTAGGAGCGTGGTCTTCCCCGATTCGCTGCGCCCGATGACGCCCAGGAACTCGCCTTGGGGCACCTCAACCGAGATGTCGCGGAGCGCCTGCAGTTCGGTCGCCGCCCGCGCCTGCCTAGGGTGCGGAACACGCTGCTCGACGGTGCACGGGCGGCCGAGCGGGATTCTGAAGGTCTTGGAGACCCCGGAGTCCCGCACCGCGACGGCGGTCGGCGCGGTGGGCGACTCGGCAGAAGGAGGCGCGGTAGAGCCGGCTCACAGGACATGCCGCAGGAAGGACCACTGAGGACGATGTCGACCTGCGGTTGGTCTGCAACGATGCGGTGTTGTGAGGAACAGCCCGCTTGTGCGTTGGCCAGTCGAGTGCCGCTCAGGCGCGGTCGCCGGATGGGCCTACTACCGGCGCTCCCTCGTGCGGGTCACCGTTTTCCAGGCAGCCCCGGCTTCGCATGTGGCGCAGACGGAGGGTGAGCGATGAAGGTGGTGATCACCGGCGGCTCAGGCTTCCTCGGTCGCACGCTGGCGGCGGCCCTGCTCGCGCGCGGCGTGCTCGCTGGCCCATCGGGCGCACCGGAGGAGATCGACGAGGTAGTGCTCTTCGATGTGGGTCGGAGGTCGAACGGGCTCGGTCGGCGGCTGAGGGGCGTGGTCGGCGATGTCACCGATCGGCAGCAGGTTGAGGCGATGATCGATCGCAGCGACTGCTCGGTGTTTCACCTCGCCTCGATCGTGAGCGGCAGTGCAGAGCAGGACTTCGACCTGGCGATGCAGGTGAACCTCCAGGGTGGCCTCAACGTGCTGGAGGCCTGCCGTGCTCGGGACGTGAGCGGGCGGCTTGTTTTCGCATCGAGCCTCGCCGCCTACGGTGGTGCCGAGCTGCCCGCGGTCGTTACCGATTTGACGAAGCTGACGCCCCGCTCGACGTATGGCATGACGAAGGCCGTGCTGGAGCTGCTCGTAAACGACTACGCACGGAAGGGATTCGTGGATGGTCGAGGGGCTCGTCTACCAACGGTCATCATCCGGCCCGGGAAGCCGAACCTTGCCGCCTCGTCCTGGTGCAGCTCGATCCTCCGAGAGCCGCTGGCGGGCAAGCCGTACGCTCTGTCGGTTCCGCTCGAGACCCGCACGCTCGTTGCCGGGGTGCGAACAGCCGTGGACGGGCTGATCGTGCTCCACGATGCCCCTGCGAGCTCGCTTGGGGACGATCGGACGTTGAACTTCCCGGGCCTGTCTGTGACGGCCCAGGATCTGGTCGACGCCCTCGTGCCGTTCGGCGCCGACCGCCCGCTCGGTGAGATCAGTGTTCAGCGAGATCCCGTTGTCGAGGCGATCGTGAGCGGCTGGCCACAGCGGATGTCTGCCGATCGCGCCCGCGCGCTCGGTGTGCCGAGCGACGAGAGCCTCGAGGCGATCGTTCGCGTCTACCTTGCACGCGGCTGTTGAGGGCACGCCGGCGGGCGCATGCGTGCGGCCACGGTCCATGCCTTGCCTCGGCTGATCGGCGCCGGCTGGGTTGGCGCAGGCACGGGACTGCCACGGGAGGGAGTCCTGCCTAATCTTGGTGTATCATCCCGATATACACATACCATATGTGATATGGTGGTGGGGTCGGGAGTGGGGAGTGGAGACCGGAGCCAGCAGCGAGGTTGAGGGGTTCCTGCGCTCCCTTCCCCCCAAATACGCGGCCAAGGTCAGACAGGGTGTCGGCCGACTCGCCCTCTTCGGCCCGGATCTCCTGTTCCCGAGCAGCAGCCACGTAGACGGGCGGTTCCGTGGGCTTCGTACCTCGTTCGCTGGCCAGCAGTACCGGGTCATCGACGCGCGCAGAGGGGACAGGTTCTGCCCGCTCGCCGCGTCCAGGAGACCGGCGACCGTGATCTGCCTGCCGCGATCCGTCGAGCCACGAGGGCGTGGCCACGCCTGGAAGGAGCAGCATGACGATGGAGAAGTGGGATCAGATCGAAGCCGAGCTCGACCGTGACACCGACCACGCAGCCGCCGCCGAGCTGGAACCGTGGAAGCAGATCGCGCGCCGGCTGATCCGCTACCGCATCGAGCAGGGGATCACCCAGACCGAGCTGGCGAGGCGCTGCGGCATGAGCCAACCAGCGATCGCCCGCCTCGAGTCCGCCGAGCACGAACCGAAACTCAGCACCCTGCGCAAGGTCGCGCACGCCCTCGGCGGCGAGCTCGTCATCAACCTACAGGTCAAGGGCGAACGGCACGAGCTCGCGACGATCTAGCCGCACCGACCCCACGGCCACGGCAACAGGGGACCCACCCCCTACCCACCACCCGGGGGAGGGTAGCCCAGAAAAGCAAACGACTTCCGAACGACCTGCCACAGAAGCATCGCGATTATGCGCGGGGGTGTTTGCGGTGCGGAATCCCGTTTGGACAGGGGAAATCTTGTTTCAAGGTGCCCCTGTTTCGCCGGGATGTGCGGACTCGGTTCGGACACAAACCGGACGTTGTTTCCATGATGGAAACGACCTGAATAATCTAGCTAGGCTCTTTTCCAGAGGCGTTGGCGTGGGGGGCTGCCTGGATGTGGCGGTCCTGGGTTGCGCGCCGGGTCACGGTGCCGGGATGATGTGTGATGGCGGCTGCGGCTCCGCAGGTGGGAGTGGTTGCCCCGCAGAGTCGAGTGGTGCTGGACAACCTGTTGGCTGGGCCTTTGTTCGCTGTGGTCCCGGTGGAAGGGGCTGACTCGGCGGGCGGAAAGCAAACCGTGTTCGGGCTGCTGTCACATCCAGCTTTGTGGGTCGGGGTTGTGGTGTCGCGTGGGGGGCGCCTGGTTAGGGCGGCTGGTGGTGAGGTGTGAGCGGCCAGTTGTCGCTGATCGATCTGGAGAGCGATGGCAGTGGCGTCTCTGGGCAGGCTGTCGTTGGGTTGGCTGGGGACAGGGAGGGGTTTGGACGCCGCCGTGGCGGGGATGGTTTCCGCCGGCTTGAGAGCGAGATCGCCAGGCTGCTCGCTGACGGCGTCCGGAGGACATCAGGTGAGGTCGCCATCGGTGTGAAGGCGCGTAAGCAGGAGGTCATAGACACTTGAAGGACAGCCTCGATCTGTTCCGGTAGGAGCCCGGCTGCCCCCATGGGCGCAAACACAACGCGACCCTCTGGCAACTTGCAGACACCGGTGCGACCGAGGTGGCCAACCTGCTCACGCGACAGCCCGAGAAGGAGCAGACATGACGAGACCCAACAGTGCTGCGGGAAATCGGGACATACGGGACACCGCCCTGCTCCTCCCTGTCTGTTCCCCGCCGAAGGGAACAGCCGGGACAGCGGGCATGGCCCGGAGGAGGTGGGGTTATCCGGGGTGGAGCGACCAGCAGAGAGTCGGAGGAAGCGGGATTGTCTACCGGGGCACTCCCCAGCCTCACGGGCACAGCGAAGCCGGCGGCGGGACGGTGCCTGTTCCTGCTCCGCCGCCTGTCCGTAAGGACAGGGCCCCGGGAACAGACAAATGCCCGGCCGGCCCCGGATCACCCTCGCTGGGCGGAAACTGCCTTGCGCACCGAATCTGCAGGGACGCTGCTCCACAACGGTGACGAAGGTGAGCGAAACAGGGCAACAGTGGAATGGGTCTGCGTCCGGCCTCAGACCAAGACCGCCTGGCAGGGACTGGCCGAAACCTGGCGGCCGAGCCCGGTAGGCGTGTGGCCCGGCACAGCCCGGCCATACCCGGTCAGACGCGAGCCCAAGATATGCATTACAGCTCGTGGCTCCGCACGGCAACCGGCCGCCATCAACCGCTCAACTCCGCGTCGTGTGCCAACCAACACACCAGAGTCCAATAGGACGCGGCCCAGGTTGCGGACGATGAGCTCCCTCAGGAACGAGCCGCCCTCCCGCCCAACACGTTTCCTTCCGCTGCAGCCTGCTCGTTGATCGCGATCGCCAGGTACAGAGAGCCCAGGCGAGAACTGGCATGGGCCAAGCGGCCGCAGAGAGCGGAGAAACCCCGCCGGCGTCTGCGTGACGGCCCCCAGCCGACGCGTCGCGCTCACAAGGTCCCTTCGGCCGCTTCCCCCAGAGGCCTGGTTGGCGATCACCGCGCCGGCCATCGCCCCCCGGCGGCCGCGCGTCTTCGCCCCCCCAACCGCCTGGCCGCCTGGCCCGGTTGACCCACATATCACCGCATCCCCCCTAGCACCAACACGACCAAAACCCGACCCGTCGCCCCCAGCTCCCTACCAACCCCCGCCATCGACTACCCCTGCGCCAAGGCCACCCCGGCCTCCCGCAGCTTGCCGATGATCTGCTCCGGCGCCTGCCGCCGACCCGCCACCGCGTCCCTCACCCCCGATCCGCACTCTCACATTGGAGGTGGGCCGGCTTCAGGGGGCAGGTTAGTGTGGGTGGTTGTCAGTGTGGG
>JAPOVR010000133.1 GCA_026708005.1 Actinomycetes bacterium | reverse complement strand
GCGGGAGCGCCGAGCCTTCCCCACAGGCTGCCGCGAGAGCCACGGCAAGCACGGCTACGATCGGCAGCAGGAAGATCCCTGGCCGCATCAGGGCTCGCGTCCTGCCGCGACCAAGACCCGCTGCCTTCCACGAGAGCATGACTGCAGTGAAGCCCACGACCCCGACGACGATCGCTATGCCCTGGATGGAAGGGGGTTGACATGCCCTCTGATTCCTCCATCGCGCCGGCAAGAGCAGACCGCGCTGCGCGCATGGCGGGGATGCTTCTCCTAGCCACCGCCGCGGTCACCGTGGTGATGGCAGCGATGCGCGTCTTGGGAGATCCCGACCAGCCCACGCTCTTCGAGTCCCTGCAGGCGATCGGAGACAACAGGGTGATCTACGGCGTCGGCGGGGCGGCCCGATTCGTCTCCGGCGTGACGCTCCTCGCCGCGGGTTGGTATCTCTCGAGGACCTGGATCATCCGCAACCGGCTGGTCGCCCCGCTGGTCGCGTACCTGCTCATCGCGTCAGGCGCCATCACCGCCGTCTCCGGCGTCTGCGCCATCCTGATTGCGCTGTTGCCCACACCCGAGGCCACCTGGGTCGACGGTGTCCTCGCCAGCGACATCCCGACACTCGTGGAGGCGATCTCCTACCTCCGCTGGCTCACCGGGAAGATCGGCTTCGCCGCTGCCGGTATCGCTCTCCTCATCGCAGCCCGGTCACAGTGGCGGGCTAGGGGGACCCTGAGAACGACCGCGCCCGCATTGGCCGTCACCGGCGTCGCGATGCAGTTCATCTGGATTGACTCCGCGACGATCGTGCATCCCATCGTCGGCGCCGCGTTCTTCCTCTGGCTCGTGGCTGTCGGCACGATGCTTGCGACGGGCCGCGTCGAGCGCCACTTCATCGCGGCCTACGGAAGCCCAGAACTCAGAGGTCAACCGGCTGGCCCATAGCCGGCTGGCGGCAGATCCACTCCCCGTCAGGCCCACCAGCCTCCCTCGCCCGGAAGCCGCCACCGGCATCGGCCCGAACGGTGCCATGCCGCGGGCGCCGAGCTGGGGCAAGCTCGCTCGCGCTATACCTAGGAGGGTTCGGCGAAACGATCGGCGAAACTACGCACCGGGACGACAGGCGGCTGGGGCTCTCGTTTTACTAGGTGAGGCTCGGTTTCGAGCCTGGCCTAGGCAGCGATCGGCTCGCACAGGCGGCAACCCACTGACTTCTCTGCAAGAAGCTGCTGGATCTTGATGCAGTCGCTTCGGTTGCTGGGCCAGCCGGCGATGTTCACATGACGGTCCCAGGCATAGTCCGGATGGATCGCGAGGCCAGCCTCTTGCACCAAGCCCCTGGTAAACAACGCCCACCCGTACAGATGGTCAGCGTCGGGGCGGCGTCGCGCGACGCAAAGACCGATCTCCTGCACTTGCTCGCAGGCCAATCCATCTATTTTGACAAGGTACGGAGGAGATTTTCCCGGCTTCGCCTTCGCCGTGGCTGCGGGGTAGAACCCGCTTGGTCTTGGGGTGCGCCTTCAGACCGTCTCATGGCAACCCCGCATCAGAAACGGCCTCCCGAGTTTCGCCGAACCCTCCTAGAGGACGAGCTCGACCATGACCGCAGGGTTGTCGCCCAGGGTCCACGCGTCATGGCCAGGCTGGATCACGACGACATCGCCGGGGCCAGCCTCGAACCCGGCGCCCTCGGCGGGCTCCACCCACAGCCGCCCCTCGGTCATGATCCCAACGTGCGTCTTGGGACAGCGGGGCTCCCCGACCTCCGGTGAGGAGTGCACCGACCATCGCCACCCCGGCGCATGGCTTGTGCGGTGCGCGACGAGGCCGCCCAGGGCGACCGTCTCGACAGTGACCCAGCCACCGGCGAGCTCAGACCGCTCGTCTGGCTGAGCGAACGACCGACGTCCCGACTCCATGTCTCTATCATGACGTGCTCGGCAGGCTCGCGTGGCGACGGCCCGTCCGATGGCCCGTCCCAGTCGGCCCGAGCATCTAGGCTGCCAGCATGTTCGAGCAGTTCGAGCCCGGCCGCATTCAGACGAGCGAGGCCGAGATCGCCTACTTGCGCGGGGGAACCGGGCCTCCGGTCCTGCTCCTGCACGGCTACCCGCAGACCCACGTGATGTGGCACCGCGTCGCCCCCGTGCTGGCCGAGCGGTTCACGGTCGTCTGCACCGACCTGCGAGGTCACGGCGACAGCTCGAAGCCCGACGGAGGTTACCGGCAGGCGGCCTACGCGAAAGCTGTCATGGCGCTCGATCAGATCGAGGTCATGGAGGCGCTTGGCTTCGATCGGTTCCACCTCGTCGGGCACGACCGGGGGGCCCGGGTGGCCCATCGGCTCGCGCTCGATCACCCCGACCGCGTGAGCAGGCTCGCGCTCCTCGACATCGTGCCGATCAGCGCGGTCATGGAGACGCTCACGCGCGAGTCAGCGATGAGCGTCTACCACTGGTTCTTCCTCGTTCAGCCGTACGACCTCCCAGAGCGGCTCGTCGGCGCAGACCCGTCGTTCTACCTGCGCTGGCACCTCAGAAGCTGGAGCGGCGACGAGCACCTGTCCTTCGTCACCGACGAAGCCATGGAGGCCTACGAGCGGGCCTTCAGCGACCCGCGGGCGATCCACACGACGATGGAGGACATCCGCGCGCTCATGGCAATCGACTATGAGGCCGAGCTCGCAGACCGCGGCAAGCGCACGTTTTCCTGTCCCTTGCTCGTCCTCTGGGGCGCCCGCGGCAAGTCGGGCGACATCGCCGCGGCCTGGCGCGAGTGGGCGACAGACGTGCGGGGCCACGGCCTCGGCTGCGGCCACTTCCTGGCCGAGGAGCGCCCCGAGGAGACCGCCGCGCTGCTCATGGAGTTCCTCGCCGAGTAGCCCTGCGGCCAAGGGCGCTCTCAGGGAGCCCGTGCGCGCATTCAGAGCGATGGAGCGAGCGCCCCGCTTAGCCGTAGCGCGCGGCGAAAGCGGCAGCGGCCTGTTCGAAGCAGGCCAGCGGCGGCTGCGTCAAGCCAAAGCCGATCGCGCCTCGGCCGGGACTCGGGTGCACCATCACGATGTCGACGACCGGCCTGACGCCGCTCTCGGCCACCGCGAGCACGTCCACGCCCGTCGGCGCCCCTGCGCCGCCGAGCGCGGGCACCCGGTAGTCGGGGTGCTCGGCCAGCGTGACCGCACGGGTCGCTTCCGTGATCTCGCGGGCGTGCTCGGCATCCGCTCCCACCAGCGGCCACAGAGCGGGTGCCGCGGCCAGGACGCTGGCGCCGAGCGCCCAGCACTCGACGAGTAGCGAGTCGCCGCACGACGGCCCGGCATCCTCAGGAACGAACCCCTCGAACAGGACGCCGCTTGGCACCTCGGCTGGTGCCGTGTACCACTCACCTGGCAGGCCAGAGACGCGAATGCCCGCCTCCGTACCGTTCGCGCCGCAGGCGGTGAGCAGGCTCGAGCCCTCAATGCCGTCGGCGGCGTCGAGCGCCAGCCGCGCCGCAGCGAGCGGCACCGGCACGAAGAACTGCGGATTCTCACGCATGAGCGCGAAGGCTCGCTCCTGGGTGGTGGCATCGACACCCGCCCGGACGAAGCCAAGCGCGAGGCGCTCGGCCAGCATCGACGTCGCAGCGGCGTTGCGGTTGTGCAGCTCGTCGCCTCGGCACAGGGCCTCGGCCATGAGCTCCCGGCATTCGATGCCGCCAAGCTCGATGATCGCCGCGTCCATGGCGGGGCCAAGCTCGTCGCGAAACCACGCGAGCCGCTCGGCCACTTCAGCGTCGTACATGCCGAGGACGAGCGTCTTGCCGAAGCCCTCCATCAGGAAGTGTGAGGCACGGTTTCCGTGCGCCCGATCTTCGAGCACCATCACCGGCAGCGACGACGGGATCGTGCCAACGCCGCCAGCCATCGCCATGGAGTCCTGCGCGGCTGCGACTGTGATCGCGCCGCTCGCGAGCTTCGCGGCAGCATCGTCCCGGCTCTCGGCGAGCCCCTCGAAGAGAGCGGCTCCGATCACGCCGCCCCGCAGGAGATCGCACATCTCCTCCCAGGTCGTGGGCGGCGCTGCATGGAGGATCTCGTTGGCAGCCAGGCCTGGCACGACCTCGCCTGCGGGTCGCACCCCCACGAGCCGTGGCTCACTCGCGAGCACCCGCTCGATCGCAGCGCTATTTGCCTCTGCAACAGCAGTCGTGTTAACCATCACATGGCCTCCTGGGCGCCCCTCTGCTTCCTGCTGCTGCAGCCTAGCCGGGATGGAACGTGCCTTGGATCGGGCGGTGCGCAGACGCGGCTTCGCGACCACCGGCCCGGCATCATCCAACCCGTCGGGGAGGGCGGCACGCGGGCGCCGGGGCTGCGGTGCCTCTGCGCGTGCGGCCGACGGTGCCATCGGGCATCATGCCCCCGTGCCGCTTCCAGCCGCCCAGCGCAGCGAGATCGAGCCGTTCTACGTCATGGAGGTGATGCGGGCAGCCGAGGAGCGTGAGCTTGCCGGCGTCGACATCCTGCACCTGGAGATTGGCCAGCCGTCGACCGGCGCTCCCCGCGGCGTGGTCGAGGCGGCCCAGGCAGCGCTTGTCAGCGGCGACCCGCTCGGCTACACGAGCGCGCTCGGCACCCCCGAGCTGCGGGGTGCGATCAGCCAGCACTACGCCGATACCTACGGCCTCGAGGTCCCGCCCGAGTGCATTGTCGTCACGGCCGGGGCATCCGCCTCGTGTGTGCTGGCGTTCCTCGCGTGCTTCGATCAGGGCGACCGGGTCGCCGTCGCCTCGCCCGGCTACCCGTGCTACCGGAACATGCTCGCCACGTTCGGTGCCGAGCCGGTCGACGTGGAGGTCGACGCGGGCATGCGCTACCAGCTCGCGCCCGAGCTGCTCGAGGAGGCCATGCCGCTGGGCGGCGTCGTCGCAGCAAGCCCGTCGAACCCGACGGGAACCATACTCGACGCCCCCGCGCTCAGCCGCCTCGCCCAGTGGTGCCGGGCGAACGACGTCAGGCTGATCTCCGACGAGATCTACCACGGCATCACCTACGAGATCGACGCGCCCACCGCGCTCGCCGCAACGCCCGACGCGGTCGTGATCAACAGCTTCTCCAAGTACTTCTCGATGACGGGCTGGCGACTCGGCTGGCTCGTGATTCCGGACAACCTGCTCGGAGCGGTCGAGCGACTGACCCAGAACCTCTACATCTCGGCACCCACGTTCTCGCAGGTGGCGGCCGTCCGTGCTTTCGACTGCCACGCTGAGCTCACCGAGAACGTCGATCGGTACGCCCAGAACCGGCGCGTGCTGCTGGACGGGCTGCCGCGCGCGGGAATTGACGAGTGCGCGCCGGTCGACGGCGCCTTCTACCTCTGGGCGCGGGTGGGGCACCTCTGCGACGACAGCAAGGCCCTCTGCGCGGAGTGGCTCAGCGAGCTCCAGATCGCCGCGACGCCGGGGATCGACTTCGATCCCGTCCGCGGCCGTGAGTACGTGCGCTTCTCGTTTGCGGGCTCGACCGCAGACATGGAGGAGGCTATGCGGCGACTCGAGCGCTGGCACGAGGCTCGCGGCTAGCCCAGCGGGAGGCAAAGAGGAGCTGCCCGTCCCCGACCAGCTTAGGGGTGCTCGCAGCTAACCCCATGGGGCAAGGCCTCGACGGGGTGAGGCTTGGGCGAGACGAAGCCTGACTGACTCCCGCTAGCGCTCGGGCGGTGGATCGCTCACGCCCATCAGGGAGAAGTACTTCTCGTCCTGGAGCGTCGCGGGCGACGCATAGGCGACCTTCGAGTGCGAGAGGCCGAGCTGGACGATTGCCTCGACCATCTTGATCGCGACCGGCCCTGGGTTGATGACCTGCGCTTCGAGGTGCTCCTGCATGTACTGGCCCGCCTGGTGCATCGTGGTCGAGCCGAGCAGGATGCAGTCGGCGCCGTCCTCGTCGATGGCCCGCTGCGCCTCGGCGGTGAGCTTCTGGAACATCTCCTCTTCCTTGCCGGCGAAGAGGCTCTCGACCTCGGGCGGGATGTTGACCGCGCGAATCGAGGCGCACTTGCCCTTGAGGTTGTACATGGCGAGGTTCTTCTCGTAGAAGAAGTTCCACTTGTCCCACATGGTCACGATCGAGAACCGTTTCCCGAGCATGATCGCCACCGCGTACGCGACGATCCCAGGTCCGAGCACAGGGATCGTGAGCCTTGAGCGCAGGGCACCGAGGCCGGAGTCTGAGACGGTGTCCATCACCACCGCGTCGTAGCCCTCGTCCTGCGCCGTCAGACCGGCTTCGGTGATGTATGCCTCGAACAGGGACGCCTCGTACTCGGAGTCGAGCATCGTGATCGAATTGCGTACGGGCACGCACTCGACCTCCGTGCCCGTACCGAGGACGTCCGTGGGGATCTGCGCGGCACGCGCGGCAATGCCCTCTTCGTCGAAGGGGAACGGGATGATGTACTTGATGCGCATCGGGCCTCCGCTCGCTGGATCGCTTGCTCGCGTAGGTGGACTCTAGATGCGCCCGGCGCCTCCGCGCTCGATGCGCCCGGGGCCTCCTCGCATGCCGACGGCGCCTGGAGTTCGGACGCCGCCTGGAGTTTGACGGCGCCTTTCGGTCCGACGGCACCGCGACTGTCGATGGGGCACGCCAGCCATGCGCGATCCCCGATGGGATAGTCCGGGGCACGCGGCGGTGCGCGATCCCCGATCCGCCGCCGAGCCTCGCGGGGGAGCACCCTGGCGGCCGCTTCGGAGGGTATACCCCCCCCACCCACCACCCGGGGGAGGATAGCCCACAAAAGCGCACAGTTAGTTGAGCGGGCCTGTTGTGGTGCTGGATCCTGGGCGGACAGGGAAAATCTTGTCCGGGGATGTCCGTGTTTTCCGGGGATGCGCGGACCCGGTGCGGACCCGCTGCCTGTTCGCCGGTCGTTGTCGGTGGGTGGTGACAGAGCTGGGTAGCAAGCTTGTCCTGGCAGGCTTGGTGAACGCCGTCAGCGCCATTGCCATGCCGCTAGTCGCTGCCAGGCGGGCCGGGGACGCCGCCTGGCGCGAGCGCCGCCCAGGCGAGATCTGCCCCGCAGGCTCGAACACAAGATCGGCCTTGTCCCAAGGGTGCGCGAGAGGCCGTCACGGCTGCCTTGAAGGAAAGCACCGCCTGTTCCGGTTTGAGCCCGGCGGTGTGCGCGGGCGCAAAGACAACGCGATCCTCTCCCAGCTCACAGACCAAGACCCGCCCGCCGAGTGACCAGCCCCTGCTGGCACCGCAAGGGCTGGACTTGCTGGCTCTTCACCACAGTCGAGGCGTGATTCTGCGCAGTAATGTCTGGGCCCGCATACGTGTGCGCCAACAGCTGAAAGTGGGGCTGTAGGGTGACGGATCCTCCGTCCTGGCTGCCGGGCCGTTCCACAGAGCGGGTATACGGTGGCCGGGACGGGTGGGGTGCTCCCCGGTTCGGCGCCAGGGCTGTCCCCGCGGCAGGGACGGGTGGTGCGTCCCGGTGCGTGCGTCTATCGAGGTGGGCTGAGATCAGGTGAGATCGGTGCCAGAATTTGGTGCCAGGTCTGGTGTCTTGATAG
>JAPOVR010000140.1 GCA_026708005.1 Actinomycetes bacterium | reverse complement strand
CGCCGGCGGCGAGCTCGAGCTGGCCCTGACCATCCACACCGTCTTCGCAACCAACCACTAACCCACCCCCGACCTGACACACCCGGCCAAGATAGGGGCACCACTGGCCCGCCGCCGGCGGGCCAGGCGCTAGTCTGGGCCGCCCTGATGTCCTTATGGGGCAAACTGAGACGCAAGCGACAGGAAGACCCCCCGCCGCCGGACGCCGAGGCCGCTGACCGTGCCCTCCAGGAATGGCTAGCCGACCATCCTGAGGTCGCTGAGCAGGTCCGGCTGACGCAGGAATGGGATAGCAGACAGGTCCCCGCTGGCCAGACTGACAGCTCCTCCCCGCAACCACCAGACAGACACTCAGCTACATGACAGGGGCCAGGGGGATGGCCCCTGGCTGCGGGGTACGTCCTCCTAGGAGGGTTTGGCGTTACTTGGTGGGTGAGGTTGGTTTGAGGCCTTGGGGGTGTTCTGTGGCTGGGGTGTGCTGGTTGGGTGGTAGGGTAGGCGGCTGGATGAGGAGCGGTGTCTTTAGCGGGCCTGGACGGGTTGGTCGAGCCTGGATGCTGTGGTTGTTGGTGGCCGTGGTCGGGTTGGTTGCTGCGCCGGTCGCGGGGGCGACGGGGGTGTTCCAGGGGGCGGATGGTTCCCGCGGTGAGCTTGGCGACCCGGCGAGGGTTGTGGTTGAGGTCGTTGAGGGCTCGGACGGTCGTTGCCTGGCCGCTTATCGCGTTGACGGGGCTGGGGTGAGGACGCCGGCGCTGGGTGTGAAGTTCAAGTTCGACGAGCGGCGCAGGGTGTTCTCTGTGTCGGGACGGGTCTGTACTAACCAGTCGTGGTCGAGGGCGCAGGCGGTTTGGCGCAGCAAGGTGTTTTCCAGGGTGATCGCGCATCCGGCTGCGTTCGATGTGTACGAGCCCGCCGAGGCCGACCGGGCGCTTTTGGGTGTGGATCCTGATGTGCTGGTCGGGACGCTCGACAACGGCCTTCGCTACTACGTGCGGTCGAATGACTCGCCGGCCGATTCGGTGGAGATGCGTCTGGTCGTGAACGCGGGCGCGGTGCTTGACCCGGAGGGCGCTGAGGGGATAGCGCATTTCTTGGAGCACATGATGTTCAACGGGACCGAGCGTTTCCCCAAGAACGAGCTGATCCAGGCTCTGCGCGACATCGGTACCGACTTCGGCCCCGATCTGAACGCGTACACCAGCGCCGATGAGACGGTGTACATGTTCGATTTCCATCTCGACGATCCCGAGGCGCTCGATCTCGCGTTCGAGGTGCTGTCTGAGTGGCTGTCGGCTGCGACGCTTCTGCCGGAGGAGGTGGAGGCCGAGCGGGGGATCGTCCTTGACGAGTACCGGCTGATCGACGAGTCCGCGAATGGGCGTATCGGGGGCTTCCTCAACGCGATCTACTACACGGGCAGCGTCTATGAGGGCATGCTGATCGGCGGCAGCGAGGAGTCGAACAATGCGATCACCGCGAAGCAGCTGCGCGAGTTCTACGAGACCTGGTACCGGCCCGATAACGCGGCGGTCGTCGTTGTCGGCGACCTGCCCGTGGCGGAGATGGAGGAGAAGGTCGAGCAGTTCTTCGGGGGGCTGGAGGGGCGTGATGATCCGTTGCCGGCCCAGCCTGTGCGGCACGCGTTTAGCGCGGACTTCGTTGACGAGCCGCTGACCGATGTTGTCACCGACCCCGATTTCGGGTTCGTGTCGATGTCGCTTGACTGGCAGCTTCCGGCGTGGCCTGCGGACACCGTCGGCGGCGCCCGGCTGCTCTACATGGAGGCGGTGCTCGCGCAGATGCTCGAGATACGCCTCGACACCGCGTTCCGTGCCGGTCTGATGGCGCAGGCAAGCGAGCCGTTCATGTCCCTGTGGCAGCAGGCGCGCGGGCTGCGCCTGTACGGCACGAATCTGCGTGGCCCGGATCTGCAGCAGGCGACGACCGACTACCTGTCGGTGCTGGAGGGGGCCGCGCACTACGGGTTCACCACCGAGGAGCTCGAGCAGGCGATCAACGGCCAGCAGACCGCGCTCGAAGCCCTGCTTGACGGGGCCGAGACGATCCAGAGTGCCGCCTATGCGAACCGGTATGTCTTGAACTTCGTTCGGGGGTTGAGCATCGAGTCGACCGCTGAGCGGGTGGCCCGGCTCGGGGCGCTGCTGGACACGTTCACCGTCGAGGAGATGACGGCGCACCTGCGCTGGATCCTGGAGAACGCGCCTCCGCTGGTGGTGTCCCTCGGCGACGATCCCGCCAACGTGCCGACCGCGGCCGAGCTGGATGCCGCGATCGACGCGGTCGTTCCGGTGCCGCCGCCGGAGCCGGAGGAGCGGGTCGAGACGTTGCTGGTCGCACCCGTCCCGGTCGCCGCGGCCAGCGGGCAGGCGCTGGACGTGTTCGAGGGCGCGTATGAGTGGGTGTTCGATAACGGCGCGACCGTCGTGTTCGCGCCCAGCGATCTCGCCGCCAACGAAGTAAACATCAGGGCGCAAAGCTTGGGTGGCTGGTCGCTGCTGCCGGTCGGCAGCTCCGCGGTGCGCCGCCACGCGGTGGCGGCTGTCGCCGCCAGCGGCGTCGCCGGGATCTCGGCGACACAGCTCGACGAGTACCTCGCCGGCACCACCGCGCGGGTGGGCGCCTACATCAACGAGTTCACGGAGGGCTTCTCCGGTTCGGCGAGCCCCGAGGATCTTGAGGATCTGTTCTCGCTTCTGCATCTGTACGTGACCGAGCCGCGGGTCAGCGAGGTCGCGGCCAACGAGCAGATCCAGAGCATGCGGACGCGCCTGACGGCCGCCGCTAACCAGCCGGTCTGGAAGGCTGTGATCGCTCTGTGGGCCGCCTACTACCAGGACAGCCCCTGGTTCACGATCGTGGCCTCCCAGGAACAGGTCGACGCGACCACGCCCGCTTCCCTGCTCGACCTGTACGAGATGCGGCTGAACGACGTCGATGACCTCGTGTTGGCCGTCGTCGGCGACGTCGACCGGGACACCGTCGCCGAGCTGGCGGCCCGGTACATCGGGACGCTGCCCGCCGGGGAACCCGACTCGTTCGTCGACCACAACCCGGGCTTCCCGGCAGGTGTCCAGCGGATCACGATCCCCGTCGACGCCGACTCCGGGGAGACCGGCCTCTACATCGCGTTCAGCGCCACAGGAGTGCCAGCCACACTCGAAACGGCCGTCGCCGTCGACGTCGCCAGAAACATCATCAACGACCTCCTCGACACCACCGTCCGGGAAGAGCTCGGCGAGACCTACGCGGTCGGCATGTCAATCACGCCGCGCAGCCGAGTCGGTGCCTGGGAGATCGTGATCCAAGCGACCGGCGCCCCAGACACCCTCGAACAAAGCCTCGCCACCATCATCAACCTGATCGAGGAACTCGTCGCCAACGGCCCCACAGACACCGACCTCGCCCAAGCGATATCCGTGGCACGCGACAACTACCAACTCGACAACAACAGCGAGATGATCGGCCCGCTCCTCCAGCGCCGCAACCCCGACACGCCGGCAACCACACCAGCACAACGACTCCAGACCCTCGACGAGATCACCGCCACAGACATCCAACAACTCATCGCCCTGCTGATCAACCTCGACAACCGCATCGAGGTCTTCCGCACCGTCGAGTCATAAGCCCGACCAACCCCGGGTCATATCCCGGCCCACCGACGGGAACAGCCGCCCCTAGGAGGGATTGGCGAAATACCGTCGCCGGGGCGGAACACGATCCCGGGTCTCCTTCACCATGCCCCTTCGGCTGTACCGGACGGCGACGCTACACACGGTGAGCTGCCCTAGTACCACAGACGCACGAGCGCGACCAGGACGAGCACGGTCAGCGCGCCCACCACGACGAGCGTGAGCATGAACGCGGCGGGCCTCACCGCCGACGCTAGCTAGGGGCCGCTGGGCGGGTCGTTCGTGCTGTCCGCCTCGACGATCTCGCCGCCGAAGGCCTCGCCGAACACGTCCTCGAAGACGCCCTCGCTTATCGCTTCCATCAGCTGCGGGAGGACGTCTTGGGCGAACGCGTCGGTCATGGCGTTTATCTGCTCGCTGATCTGTTCGAGTAGCTCCTGCAGCTCTGCGGGCGCTTCCTCGGCGAACTCCTCCAGCTCGGCAAGGCGGGCCTCGACCCCGGCGGCCCATGCCTGCCCGACCGCGTCCGAGGCAGCCAGTCGCTTCTCGAGCCCAGCGCCCCACTCCTCACCGACCGCCTCAGCCGCCTTGACCCGGTCCTCAAGCGCGCCAAGGCGGGCCTCCAGATCAGACACGGCGGGATCGCCGCCGCCGCAGCCGGCGGCCACCACCACAGCCACCGCGGCAGCAACCAGTAACAGCCTGCGCATAGCCCCCCTCTGGAAAGACCTCCCGACGACGCTAGCCCGGCACAGCCAACCGCGCAACCCCCACACGCGTACTACGCCAAACCTCCTAGGGGGCGCTGGGCGGGTCGCTGTTGCTGTCCGCCTCGACGGTCTCGCCGCCGAAGGCCTCGCCGAACACGTCCTCGAAGGCAGCCGCCTCTCGCATGGCTGCCATCAGCTGCGGGAGCAAGTTTTGAACATTGGGTTAGTTGGGGCGGGTTGTTTGTGGCCGTTGTTGTCGGGTGGTTGCTCGTTCGATGAGTGCAGCCGCGAGTTGTTGGGTGAGTTCGGGGTTGGTGGGTGTTTCCCCGGGGTTGTGGAGTGTGATGGTGGCGTAGACGCGGCCGGCGAGGATGTGCAGGTGGTCGTGGACTGCTTGGCGCCCGTCGGCTGTCACCCGGATCCGCCAAGCGGCGGCCTTGTCGCCGAGCGGGGGCGGCTCGACCGTGTCGAGGCTGGCCGCCGGGTCCGGCTCGCCGCCGTTGTCGTTGTTGAGCGCCTCGAGCGCGCAGCCGGGGTAGACGGCGGTGGCTTTGTTGAACGCCTTGGCCGCCTGCTTCGGGTTCCGGAACACCGTCACGGTTGAGCGGACGACCGCGGCCGCCCGGTGGCCGGGGGCGTCGCCGATCGCCGACCGGGCCTCGGCGGTTACCGTCACCGCCCGCAGGTCGAGGCCGGCCGTGACACAGGAGACCAGGCCCGGGTCGTCAGGCCCGGTTGGGAGCGGGTACCAGCCGGCCGGGAAATCAATAGGCCTCAGCGTCGCTGCCTCGGCGAGCTGCTGGTCTTTCGGGCCAGGGACGGGGGTCGCCCCGCCCGGCCGCACGAGCAGCCACCCGGCAGGAGGAATCTGACCGGCGGGCGCAGAGCAGTCCAGGCGCCCGCTAGCCAGAGCGTCATCGCCGGGCCCGCCGCGCAGACAGTCCCGGCCAGGCCCGCCACGGAGATCATCATCCCCGGCGCCGCCGACAAGGGTGTCCATACCAGGACCCCCACGCAGCACATCACTGCCGCCGCCGCCCCAGAGGAGATCATCCCCCAGGCCAGCGTACAGGACGTCACGCCCCAACCCGCCATACAGGATGTCACGGCTGCTCCCCCCGTGCAGGGTGTCACGACCCGACCCGCCATACAGGATGTCACGGCTCTTGCCGCCCCGAAGGGTGTCGTCCCCGACACCCCCATAAAGGACGTCATGCCCCGACCCGCCCCGCAGGATGTCATCGCCCCCGAACCCATAAATGATGTCATCACCGCCCAGCCCGCAGATCACATCCGGGCCGACAGTACCAACCAACGTATCGTCGCCCTGCGTACCCATGATCGTGCAAGCCGTCGCCCGCGGAACCGGCCGCTCATCCCCACCAACAGTCGTCGCACCCAAACCCGCCGGCCAAACAACAACCCCAACCAAACCCAAAACCACAAGCAACAGACGGCGACCGCTGACCGGCATAGAAGCCAGATATTCGACAGCAGCGGCCGACAATCCTGCCAGCCGAACAGCCCACGCGAAGGGGGAGACCTGCCCTACTCCGAACCCGGCTCCACCAACATGTCCGGCCGGGGATCGCTCACCGCCCCATCACCCTATTCCTCCCAGCTACCAGGGTCAGAGCCCACGCCGGGCCCAGGCCCGCCGCCCATCAGCCCGACCAGATCGGGCAGATTCAGATTCACGTCAACCCGCCTAGTCTCGTCCCGGTCGCAGGACGCAACACCAGCCAACACCAACGCCACCACCGCACACACAAGCGCGGCCACAGCCACAGCCTTCCAAAACACACCCTCCACCAGCCACCTCCTCGTCCATTTCCAGCGACGGTAGCACCAGACCCCAGGCACGGCCGGGCCCCCACACCAACCCCCCATGCCCGCCCGGCATGCCCCTAGAAGCCCACAGAACGCCGTCTAAGCGACCGCCCGCCCCGGGAAGGAATATCCCCCTCCCCTCCCTTTTCCTCCGACTGACGTGCGAGACTTCTCGCTGTGGCAGCCCTGCGCCTTGCCGTCCTGCTCGCCGCCCTGGCCCTGGCCGGCGCGGGCTGCGGCGGCGTCGAGCCGCCCGCGCCTTCCCCAACCATGACGGTCGAGGCGTACTTCGCGCGGTGCGCCGAGGTGGCAGCCGAGCCGCCGGTTGACGTCCGCGAGATTGAGACGTGGGCGGAGATGGCTGCGGCGCTTGAAGGTCCGCTCGCGGAGTTGCGCTCGATCGTGCCGCCCCCGGAGCTTGCGGCGTTCCACGCCTCGCAGCTCTCGGCCGTCGAGCAGATCGCGGCGTTTGTCGAGCGGCAGCCGGCGGGCGCGTTCAATGTTGCCGCGATGGCCGAGACGAGCGCGTTGGTGCATGAGACGGCGCTCGACGCGATCCTGGCGCTCGCACCGGAGTTGCGCGCCAGGGCGGAAGCAACCGGGTGCATCGGACAGTTGGACGCCCGGACGGAACCGGGCGGAATGGCTCCCGGCATTCGTTCCGGCTGGATATAGATTCCGGTAACTGCTATCACCGGACGCTATCCGCTCGATAGTGGTGCAAGGTCGAGCAGCAGGCCGTCGAGATCGGGCGGCTTAGGGTTCTCACGGCCGGGAGCTGGCCGGGAGCTCGAGTCTTGCCAGCGAGGCCGATCGGCTCCGGGCGGCGCTGTTCGAGAGCCGGGCCCGGGTTGTCGAGCTTAAGGCCCGCGAGGCTTCACGCCGCCGCTGGTTTCGGCGCGGCTAGGCAGGACGCGGACGTAAGCCAGCCGCAGCCCTGGCTACCGTCGGCGGCATGCGGTGGCGCTGGCCGCCGCGACCGCTCCGACCGTAGGAGGTTTCAAGTGCCATTCGACCGTGACCTCGACCGTGCGGAGCGCATCGCGCTTCGCTGGCTCGTCCAGCAAGCTCATTGCGACGCGCAGGCATCCAGCGACGGCTCGATGTTCGATCCGCGCGCGTGCATGTACGTAAACGAATGCGAGATGCTATTTCACGAGGCCGCCGGGATCCTCCGCAAGCAACCCGCTGACGACCTGGACAAGCTGGAGAGGGCCGAACCTGAAACCCTGGCGAACACGGTCAGCGAGCTGATCGACCTCTACGAGATCGTCGACGCCACCATGTACCGCTAGGTTAGGTTCCGCTAGCCGGCGTTACCGGAACCTAAACGCTCGATAGTATAGATGTATCGAGCGTATAGAGTGACAGCCGCGGCAGAAACCAC
>JAPOVR010000001.1 GCA_026708005.1 Actinomycetes bacterium | reverse complement strand
CAGCGCTACCTCAGGAAGAACGGGCCGGAACGGGAGCGGTTCTCAGACCCGGACGCCTCCTGGGGCCACCGCTCCGCCACATCCACGCGCAAGCACGGCGGCTTCTACGGATACAAGAACAACATGGTCGTCTGCATCCGCACCGATCTCCCGATCGCCTGCCACGTCACAACCGCCCGAACGAACGAGTCAAGCCAAGTCGAGAGGCTTCTCAGCGCTGTCCAGGCCCGCAACTTCACGCCAGTAACAGTCACGTTCGACAAGGGCTACGACTTCGAGGCTGTCTACGACGCCTGCCACCAGGCCGGGGTCCTGCCGGTCATCCCTCTCCGCAAGACCACCGCCGTCAAGCAAGGCAAACACCTTCCGCCGACATGCGAGCACGGCACCTGGACATTCGCCGGGACAGACTTCAAGAACAAGCGAACGAAGTGGCGCTGCCCCACCGGGGACTGCCAACCCAAGAGCCTCTGGCGGAAGGCCTCGAGGCTGCATCCGCTCATCCCCCGCGAAACACAGCGCTGGGGTGACCTCTACCGGGGCCGCTCCTCCGTTGAGCGCGAATTCGGCCGACTGAAGCACGACTACGGCCTCACGCCGCTTCGCGTCCGTGGCCTCGACCGCGTCCAGCTCCACACCGACCTAACGATGCTCGCCGCGCTCTCGGCCGCCCTGGCCAGGGCGCGAGCCCTCCCGCTCGCAGCCTAACCACCTGCCACAGGCCAAACCCGGCAGGCGCTAGCCTGCCCTGATGCGTTGTGGGAAGCCCCAGACGCCCCCACAAGGCCGCGGGAAGGGCCTGCGAGCGCCCCGGCCGCGGACAACCCGCCGCCAACCACCCCAAGTTCACGCCAAACTCGTGCTGCCCGCCCCCAGACAGCGTTTCGCTAGCCCTTCCGCCAAACCCTCCTAGCCAAGGCTCCCTGGTAGTGCGGGTCGAGCCTGGGCAGGTCTTGGTGGCCCCGGCAGGCCAGGCCACGGGCCCGGCCGGCCACAGTACACACACCGCCCCCGCCGCTTGCGTATCCCGGCCATCAGGCCGGCTTCTCCTTGGCTGCATCGAGCGCCCGGTCGAGTAGCCCAAGCACCTCGCCCCGGGTGCGGCCGGGCCGGTCGTTGAAGACGTGCAGGCCGCCGCCTGTGAGCTCACGGATCTGGTTGTAGATGCGGACGGGCAGCAGGACATCCGGGGCTGCGCCGGGGAGCGTGTCGTGGCGGCCCGCTCCAGCGCGCCCCACAGACAAAACGCCACAGCCGCTTCGCCGAGGCAGTCCGCGGCTCTGCCCTTCTTGTCTCTGGCCATGGTCCCCTGACACCACCCCTGCTCGACAAGCTCGCGCGCGCGGGCGAGTATCCCCACGTCGGTGCTCATCGGGACCCCCGCCGCTTGCCTCGCCCGCCCGTTCAGGGCGGCGGCCTGGGTGTAGGGGCCGCGGCACACCTGCTCGACGACGTTGCGCCAGTACCTGGGGTCGGTCTCCCACGGCGGCGCCGGAACAGCGGCCAGCCCTTGAGCGGCTTCCAGGGCCGCTGCCTCACGGGCTGCCGCCTCGACGTGGAGGTGCAGCTGGTAGGCGTGCTCCTCCCGGCCAGCAGACCCCCGTGCCCGGCCGCCGACAGCGACTCGTCACCCAACGCCTCCCTGCCGGCCTGCCGGTACACCGCGGTGGCCTGCTCGGCCAGCGCCTCAGCCGCCAGGCCAGCGACAGGGCGGGCGTCCGGGTGTCTGTCACCGTGTGTGCCCTCCTCCCTGAGTTGGGTGATAGTTGTTGGGCGTGGGCCGTCCAACCGCCGTAGATGGAGAGCGCGGCGTCCCGGGCCGACGTCGCCGAGGGGTCTGTGCCCCGGCTACGCATCAGGGCCAGGCACGTCCTTACAAACTCCGCCTTCTCGGTGTGCCGCTCGGCCGTCCGGGTGTGGTGGGCGACGCGCCGCTCGACGGCGGCGATAACGTCGCTCTGGGTGGCGGCCCACCACTCGGGGCCAAGCTCGCGGCGCAGCTCGCCCCAGAAGTTCGCACCCCACTCCTCCCGAGCGATCGGGTCAAGCTCGGCGAGCACGGCCCGGGACGGCCTCACGCCCTCACCGGCTCCTGGTCGCGGGCCGGCGCGGCCGGCCTGGCGGGTGGCGCCCCGTTGTCGGACGCGCGCTCTAAGGCTTAGAGCGTGGTCGCGTCCACGCCGTCCCGGTGCGGGGCCAGGAACTCGCGCTTGATGACGCGATCACGGTGCTTGGCGATAGCCTGGTCGATGTTCTCGCGCAGGATCTCGTCGTACTCGCCCAGATCCTGGTCGGTGGTTGCCCAGTAGGGCTCGTAGTCGTACTCGCCGCGCCTGCCTCCGGCAGCTACTCGCCGCGCCTGCCTCCGGCAGCGCGACCATCGCCGGCGCCTTCAGGCGCGGCAGAACCTAGAACGGGCGCTGCCGTCCGGGGATGATCGACTCGTGCGTCTCGTCGTCCTTGCCCATGGCGAGGCGGCGCTTCGCGCGGCGGCGCAGCTCGCGCTTCTCGTTGCGCACAGCCTTTTCATGGGCGATGCGCTCAAGCTCCTGCTGAGCGCCGCCGATCGCGAGCGCCGCCTCGACGAGCACGTCGAGCGTGATCCGCCCGCCGCGGGAGAAGAGGCTCTCATAGGCCTGGTTGATGCATTCGTCGAGGGTCTCGCGGGTGCTCCTTCCATCCGTTCTCCGACAGGTCGCTCGTCAGCTCGTGCAACCGGTGCACGGCCCGCTCGAAGCTTTCCTGCGACCACCACGGCACCTCCAGCTCCCCTTGAGGGCGGAAACGGCTCCCGCTCCAGCGTCGAGGCCCAGAAAAGGATGTTGCCGTGCCGCTGATCGCCCGGCTTCTTCCCCGTGTGCCAGCACCTATCACTGGCCAACGCCGCCTCACCCCGCTCCCGCGCCAACCGCTCCGCCGTCTTCGGGCCAGGCAGCCGACGCCCTACCGCGTCCGCGAGCGACGCGGCCGTCGGCGCGCCGTTGGCCGACACCTCCTCCACCGCCTCCCTCATCGCGGTCGGGTCGCCCCCGAGCGGAGCCAAAGCACGAGCCTGACGCTCGTTAGCAACCGTGGCTGCCGCGTTGCTCATGGGCAACATCGACACGATCTGGACAGCGTCGATGAGGCGGTGGGCGCGAGAACGGGTGAAGCCCACCGCTGTTGGCAGTACTGCCCCCAGGTCGGGTAGTCCCGACGGTACAGCCTGCTCTCCCGGATCTCCAGCAGTGCAGCACCGGCCTCCACAAGCGCGGCCAGCCCCGCTCCACAACCGTCTCAAGCTCGTTCAAGCGGCGGTGCTCCACCAGAGAGAGTGCGGCAAGAACGGACGGGACAAGGCCGTCAGTCACGACCCAACTCCTCCCGGACGATCCGCCGCACCACTTGGAGGAGCTGGTCGGCCCAGTCAGTCAGTCAGCCTCCCCATCATCAGGGTCGGGGTCGCCCCTGCTTGCCGCGCTTGGCATCGACATACCGGCACCTAGCACACCTCGCTCGATAGCCGCCCAGCTCCGCGAGATCCGCGAGCAGATGTCTACTGCCTGGCGCCTCGACAATCATTTCAACGTCCTAGCCGATATCGCTGTGTACCACCCGAACTTGACAGAGGATGATCGGCAAATTCTCGCGATGACATATATCGGGAAGTACACGGACGAGGCGATCGCCCAGTTCCGGGTTAGCACGGTGCCGGACGTGATAAGTGCCCGGGCCGATGTGCTATCGAAGATGCTCCCGAACTTCAAGAAAGGCGGCGGCGAGGAGTCAGAACACGGCGAGGAGTCGGCACAGCTTTGGCAGCCCAGCCCGTTTAAGGAGGGGGACGCTGACGTGTTCGATGAGCTGAACGCGCCCCATGACTGGCTGCCGGAGGAGCTGGTTGACCTCGCTGCCCACCGCCATGACGAACTGGTCGCCAGGCTTGACCGGCTCACCAGCCTCATAGAGTTGCAGCCGCAGACCGGCGAGGATGACCGCGAGCGCTCCTGGCGGGAGTGGGAGGACGCTGTTACTGACCGCCATAACGAGCTTGCCCGGCGGCTCGACGTTCTCACTCAAGCCATCAGCGAGTCCCTCTCATCATCTCCAGGGCGGTCGCGGCCCGGCGGCCCGGCGGTGGAGAAGCTCGACCTGCAGATGAGGGGTCTGCGTGATCGGGTTGCGACCTCGGAGGTCAAGCTGGAGCAGCGACTCGAGCAGGCGGTGTGCGACCTTACCATCGAGATCAGGCAGCTTCACGCTGGACGGCGCCGACCAGTGTCTCGCGGAGCCGGATCAGAAGGTCTTCGACGCCCCGGATCTCCTGGTGTCGTCGGGCACAGCCGAGCCCAGCCTGCCATCCCAGGCATCAGCGTCTGTACAAGTCCTAGCTACTTATTCCCAATCGAAGGGGCTTATTTGAGAGGCTCCGCGCGCTTACTCTCCGCTCTGCCGCCAAGCAGCAGCCGCCGTAGCATCCGGTGGTGCGCCCGTCGTCGCCATGACTCTCCCCCAACCTCAGTGCTTTCGCCAAGTTTGCTCTAATCCAACCAATCCATCAACACGACGACTTCATGGGTCGACACCAAATGCGGCGCACCGACCTGCCCGACACCAATCCGGTTCCACTCCAAACCGGAACTCGGTCAGGAGTGTGCGCTCGACTCGATGAACTCGCGCAGCGCCGCGGCACATTGCTCCGGTTGTTCCACTTGGAGAAAATGCGTCGTGTCGGGCAGGAAGTCGTAGTCCATGGTCACGATGTTGCTAAGGTCGACGGTCGGAAGATACGAGTAATCCAGCGTGGGATCGGCCCCAATGACCTTCGTTGGAGAGACATGTGTTCCGAAATCTACGAGCACGCCATAGATGCTGGCGTAGTCAATGATTTGGGCTTCATATTCTGGAGGACACCGAAGCTCGTAACCCTGTCCATCCGGAGATTCTCGGAGCGTTGCCCTCACAAAGAGGTCGTGAGTCCCAGGTACAAAGCGCTCGTAGGTGGGGACAAAGCCAAGGACTTCCACCAGCTGTTCCATAGAGCGAAATCGGGATGTGCGCCGTCGCGCTGCCGCGGCCAGGCGCTTGGCCGCGGTTTCGAATTCCGCATGGCCGGCCCCGGGCCTGCACACAGGCGGGTCAAACAGAACGCGAGCCGCAAACCCGCTCCCCTTCGTAGGCGACATAAGGCTCGTCAGTGCCGCAACGGAGTGAAAGACGCCGATTTTCGGTTCCTTCCCGTACTGCTCGTCAATCGCTTCAAGAATACGGTCGTGGTCGCTGACCAACGTCGGGACATTGTGGTTCTCCAGCGCGCTGACTTCGTTCCACCCATGATTCCTGAGATCGTAGACCATGACTTCGAAGTCATCGAGCAAGAGCGACCAGAACGGGAAATAGAGATCGATCGCGAGCCCATTTCCATGGCTCAGGACAAGTCGCGGGCCTGCCGGATTCCCATGCTGCCGTAGCGTAATCACCGTGCCGTCGTCCATTCGGACGTCCAAGGTGGAGAGCGGCTCGGGTATCTCCCACACGGTGTCTGAATCAGTTGCCAAGTCTTGGTCTTTCGTCGGGGCCCTTCCGTTCGTGGGGACGGGATTACGCACCCGTTACGCGTCTAGCATCACATCATAGGCTAAGGCGGCGGCAAAATCCTTGGTGCCAAGACTTTCCAGCCGCCAGGTAGCGGTCGACAGATGAGGGAACCGGAAGATGCCTGTCGCCTCACCGTTGCACATATTTTGCGGCACCTGGAACCGAGACATCTCTATTCCGTGGGCCGTCCCTCTATTCCGTGGGCCGTCCCAGCGGCCTTGAGCAACGCTTCCTTGATTGTCCAAAAGTAGAAGAACAAGCGAAGCTTTTCGTCCCCGTCCGCCGCCGCCAGCTGCGTCCGTTCGTCGGGCCCAGCACGGCCGCGATTGGGCCGTCCAAGCCGTGGCGGGTGACGCGCTCTTCGACATCGATGCCTAGGCGCCCAAGGGCGCAACGGCGATGAGCCCGTGGTCGCCGCTATGACTAACGTTGAAGGCGATGGGGGCCGGCCTTCCGTCCAAGAGGGCATAGGGTTTTGTATATGGGGCGGCCCCAAATGCAAGGCGCTCGTCGCCGCACCCGAGCCGCCTGGTTAGAATCGGCCGGAACGCCGCTCGGCACAAGGCGAACCGGCGTTGCGGGCCGGGGTGTTGGAATCTCCGGCAGCGCTCGCGCTCGCCCTCGTCGAGCCGCGCGTGCGCCTCCGTCTCTCGGGCGTCGTCGGGTCTCAGATCGACGTGGCTGACCTCAACGCCGTCAGTTGTTCGGAAGAGCCGCCACCAGTCCTCGGCGATAGGAGTGGGCATAGCGGCGTCCCGGCTCTATGTTCCGGGGCCGGCCGGCTACCTCAGATGCCGAGACTACGACGGTCGGGCATCGAGGAACGCGATCAACTCGCCAACGGAATTGATGTTGGCGTAGTCTTCAGCGGAAAGTCTTCAGCGGAAAACGAGGTGTTGAACGCGTGGGCCACCAACTTGGCGAAGGCGACGAAGTCCACTGACGAGACACCCGAGTCCCTCAGGCTGGAATTGATGTCCAGGGGCCGGCCCAAAGGGCGCCCATCGACTTCCAGATTCTCGTCGACCAGTTTCCTGATGCGTTCTTCGGTTGTGCCCACGTGTCTCCCTCCTACAGGGCGGTGTGACATGCGCGTGGCATCCGCGCGGTTGCTCGCGGAGCCAGTAGCGTACCAGCGTACTGTACTACAGTCAAGCGACTGTAGTACAGTCAAGCCCCAGTTCACCTGGCCGCCTGACCTCCACCAGCGCCTGCACGCCAAGGCGCGCCAAAGCGGGAACGCAGTCGCGGGACACCGACGGTTCGTCTGTCTGCCGCCAGTACAATTCGTCCAAGCGCTCGCCCGGCCCCACCGGCCTTCCTGTCGAGCTATCGATCAGCGTGAGCGACGGCGGAGCCATGTCGATGGCGGCCGGGACGGCTTCAGAATTCTCGAACGACGCCGCCAAGCAAAGCCCGTCCTCTACCGTGAACACGCCCGCCGCCTGCGCTCCGGCGATTTCGCCCATGCTGTGGCCCCCGATCACGTACGGCTTCACGCCCACGCTCGCCCCGTCCTGGTTGAGCGACGTGCCTCGAATCACCGCCCAGATGCGGTCCCCGTCGGCTTCCGCCTCGCTGAGGCGCTTGAGGACCAAGATGCCGCAACCTTCGCCGCGCACATAGCCGTTGGCGGAGGCGTCGAGGGGTGGCACTGTCCGCCCGGCGAGAGCATCCCCGCGTTCGCGCGCATTTCGAATAGCCGTCCGGAAAGGATCGTGTGCACGCCCCCGCGAGGGCGAGGTCGGCCTCACCGCGCTGCAGCCCCATCACGGCTTGGTGCACGGCCACGAGCGAAGGCAAGCAGGCGGTGTCCAGCGCGATCGCCGGCCCCCGCAGCCCCAAGACGAACGCGACCCGCCCAATGGCGGTATTGAAGGAAGTGCCGGTCACCGAGTAGAGGCTCGCTGCCGGCTCGGCGGTCTCGCTTGCCCGCAGGACAAGCGCCCGGTAGTCGTAGTTCCTTATACCGGCATAGACGCCGGTGCGGCTCCCCTTCAGCCGGTCCGCGTCCATCCCAGCGTCTTCAAGGGCCCGCCAACTCGTCTCTAGCATCAGCCGTTGCTGAGGGTCGAGCCGCTGCGCCGCGATGGGCGACATGCGGAAGAAGGC